>NZ_CP016534.2:2962500-3262500 GCF_001687565.2 Planococcus antarcticus DSM 14505 | reverse complement strand
TTATCGAAATCTCTGAGCTGGAATAACAGCAGGTAGGCCATGAAAAAAAGCCTTTCAACCTAGAAAGGCTTTATACATGGCGTTTATTCTAATTTTTCAATGATGGAAACAGAAATCATGGGCATATTTTCTTCGGCGCTGCCTTCATAGATACCATCCGCTGTAATGCTATCTCCTACCTCCACGGGTGTTTCTGCCATATTCCGAATGTAGATACGGTTTTCACCATCTGCAATGATAAATGAAGGAAAGGCGATATCATCTGCCAGTTCTTCAACGGTGCCCTGGACAGAAACTCCGATACCTTCTTCGATGTTTCCCGAAGCCAACTCCTCAAAGCTTACAAATTCGGCGTTTTCTGCCTCTTCTGGAGCAGTGGGGTCCAGCTCTCCTTCAGGGGCAGTTACTTCAGTCTGGCTTTCTTCAGTCGTTTCTGGTGCCTCTTCCCCACAAGCTGCCAATAGAAAAACCAGGCTAAGTGGAATAAAAAACTTGTACATAGAATCACGCTCCTCCAAAATTAAACACTGTTAGTTGAATATACCCTTTTCAAAAGCTCTCTAACACTCAGAATGTAGTTATCAACTTAGACAATAGACAAACCACGCATTGGGAACAACTAGAATTAATCACGTTTTTTACAGTTGAAGCAGTGAAAAAGAATAATTTGTCTTTTGTTTTTCCAGGTATATGGTTCGGGAAAGCAAAGAAATGAAGGGAAGAAGTTGTTTAGAACGCCTAATGTATTGAAGTAGAAAAACAAACACATCCAAAGAGCTTTAAGTTTCAGTAACACCAAAGTCGTTACCATGCAATTACAAGACTGGAGAAAAGATTACAGAGCATAATTCAGTGGCCAGTGTCGTCACTATTCGTAAGGAGTGGGAAATTTCTATTTCTCGTAGAAGAGCAGACGGTAGAAGTAAAACCTGGAAACATTCTGCATATAAATTCAAAAGAAAAAACAGTCTGACATCAATTGAACCAACTGATTTGTTGGTCCTGCAGATTACGTTATATAAAAAGCTCACGCCTGACGATTGCGTGAGCTTTTTTATGGGATGAAGATTTAATAAACTATGAGTCAGCCTTCACTTTTCTTTGTTGTCCAGCTCTAGCGCCTAGACTCTGGGGTCATAGGCCAACACAGGTGTCCAGCTGCAAGTGCCTAGCTCTTCGGGTCATAAGTCAACCCAACTGTGTGATAAAGACCACCACACTGCTGGTCTGCCTTACGCCTATCAAATTTACACGGACGCTTCTGCTTTTTTTGTTACCATTCAAGTTTTTCTGGGTACTCTGCTTGTATAGCAATTTCGTGAATCGGCTTTTTATGAGGAACGGCAGCGGCGAGGACTTGGTTACGGAAAGTTGTATAGTCTTGGTCTTGTACTGCAAGCTTCATAGCGATTGCCGATAGGCTTTGTTCGCGCTGCTGTCTGGTCATGCCGATGTATTTCAGATTTAAAAGATCTACGTACTGGATCGCGTAATCATTCACGGTAACCGGCTGGTTAAAGGCTTTCAAGATTGTATCGAATTCTGCTGTTGGGACATGTCCCTGCAGACAGTCGAGAACTAACGACTGAAAGCGGAAGATGACTGGCAGGTGGACATCCCAAAGTGGAAATTTTTTGTCTTGCTGATAGAATTTTACAAAATCCTTCAAGGCGACGGCAGCGTAGATCAATTCTGGCCACAGCACTTCGGTGGAAAAGTAAATATTCTTATCAGGGGCGATAAAACCATGCTGCTTCATGGTATGTTCGTGCAGGCCATTAAACACAAAATCCACATTACGGTCTCCTTGAGCGGCATGACGAATTTCATAGGAAATGCCCAAAATCCGCATCCGTGAGCCTGCGTAGCCATAATATTGATCTTCTTGGCCGATTACTCTGTAAATGGCCTGGTTTAGCTCATCCAAATCGAAATAATCACCACTTATTTTAACACCTGTATGGTTCGGCGTGCTTTTCATGGTCAGCATGCTAATGTCTCCTCAGCGTTTTGGTGTGTAATCAAGTTGGTTAAATAGCTCGTTGCGTTCTTCTTTAGTCAAGCCGCGCCATTCACCTACAGGCAGATCACCTAGCAGGATATTCATAATGCGAACCCGCTGCAAATTCCGAACTTCATAGCCGAGTGCCGAGCACATGCGGCGAATCTGGCGGTTCAAACCCTGCTGCAAGGTCAACTTAAACGTGTAGGTGGATAGTTTGTCGGCTTTTGCAGGAAGTGTCTTCGTATCAAGGATTTCCACACCTTCCGCCATTTTTGCTAGAAAGGATTCGGTAATCGGCATGTCGACTTTAACGATGTATTCTTTTTCATGCTCATTTTCGACACGAAGAATTTCATTGACGATGTCACCATCGTTGGTCAATAGAATGAGCCCCTCTGAATCTTTGTCTAGGCGCCCTATATGAAAGATGCGCTCGGGATGGTTGACAAAGTCGACGATATTTCCTTCAATATGACGTTCGGTTGTGCTGGTGATGCCGATTGGTTTGTTTAATGCCACATAAACATATTGCTGCTTTGGCTGTTCGATGAGCTTGCCGTCCACTTGGACTCTGTCTCCGGCTTCCACCTTGCTGCCGAGTTCGGCAAGTCTGTCATTAATGGTCACGCGTCCTGCCTCGATAAACTTATCGGCTCCGCGCCGGGAAGTGATGCCTGTCTCGCTTAAAAATTTATTGATTCGCATAGTAGATTCCTTTCGGTTCCGTATTTCCTAGTGTCACTCTTATTATACATGAACTGTTGAAGTGAATAAAAATTTCTGGTGTTTCACAGTTGCAATTTTTAGATTAGTTTGACAATATAGAAGGGAAGCTGTTGTTGATACGCTAACGAATATTCAGAGTGATGTAAGCGCGTACATAACGGTAAAACGAGTAAAGGGGAGATATGGGAATGGTCTATGCAATGCCGAACACAGAAGGTTCAAAAATTACGTTTAAAGACAAGTATGAGAACTTTATAAATGGAGAGTGGAAAGCACCGGTCAAAGGACAGTATTTTGACAATGTTTCACCGGTAACTGGCAAGAAGTTTACAGAAATTGCCCGTTCCACAGCTGAAGATGTCGAGTTGGCTCTTGATGCGGCTCATGCAGCAAAAGACGCCTGGGGTAAAACTTCAGTCACTGAACGTGCCAATGCGCTGTTGAAAATAGCAGATCGTATGGAGCAGAACCTAGAAATGCTGGCAGTTGCTGAAACATGGGATAACGGAAAGGCTGTCCGTGAGACATTGAATGCCGATTTGCCTTTGGCAATTGACCATTTTCGGTATTTTGCTGGGGCAATCCGAGCGCAAGAAGGATCGCTCAGTCAAATCGATAACGATACGGTAGCTTATCATTTCCACGAGCCGCTTGGTGTTGTCGCCCAGATCATTCCATGGAATTTCCCAATATTAATGGCTGTCTGGAAACTGGCTCCGGCGCTTGCTGCCGGCAACTGTGTCGTATTAAAGCCTGCTGAACAGACGCCCGCAAGCATCCTGGTGCTGGCTGAGCTGATCGGTGATATTCTACCTCCTGGGGTCTTGAACATCGTCAATGGCTTCGGTCTTGAAGCAGGAAAGCCGCTTGCTTCTAGTCCGAGGATCAGTAAAGTGGCATTTACAGGTGAAACGACTACAGGCCGCATGATTATGCAATATGCTTCTCAAAACCTGATTCCAGTAACACTGGAACTGGGTGGGAAGTCACCGAATATCTTCTTTAAAGACGTAATGGACCAAGACGATGCTTTTCTTGACAAAGCAATTGAAGGGTTTGTCATGTTCGCTTTAAATCAGGGCGAGGTATGTACATGCCCGTCCCGTGTATTGATTCAAGAAGACATTTATGATGAATTCATGGAACGTGCATTGCAGCGCGTAGCAGCAATCAAACTCGGAAATCCGCTTGATCCAGAAACGATGATGGGGGCACAGGCTTCCACAGAACAGATGGAAAAAATTCTATCTTACTTGGATATCGGCAAGCAAGAAGGAGCAGAAGTCCTTGCTGGCGGTGACCGCAACCATTTGGAGGGCGAACTGTCGGAAGGCTTTTATATTCAGCCGACAGTCTTTGCTGGCCATAATAAGATGCGTGTTTTCCAGGAAGAGATTTTTGGACCAGTTGTCTCTGTAACAACATTTAAAACGAAAGAAGAAGCGCTCGAAATCGCTAACGACACCTTATACGGACTAGGTTCGGGAATTTGGACACGTGATACCAACACGGCTTATCGCTTTGGCCGCGGCATCCAAGCAGGACGCGTATGGACAAACTGTTACCACCAGTATCCAGCTCACGCAGCCTTCGGTGGTTACAAAATGTCCGGCTTTGGCCGTGAAAATCATCTTATGATGCTTAACCATTACCAGCAGACAAAAAATATGCTTGTAAGTTACAGCGAAGACAAGCAAGGATTCTTTTGATTCTAGAAAAGATCCATAAGTGTTTATGTGAAACAAGAAAGTAGGGATAGCAATGGTCGAACGCGTAATTGCGACAGATGCTGCTATTGAATTGATCGAATTGCTGAAGAAAAAACACGGACCGGTCATGTTCCACCAATCAGGAGGCTGTTGTGATGGCAGTTCGCCGATGTGTTATCCGGAGGGCGATCTGTTCATTGGAGATCAGGATATTTTGCTAGGAGTTATCGGAGACAGCAAATTCTATATGCACAAAAACCAATTTGACTACTGGAGCCACACCCAGCTAATCATTGATGTCGTGCCTGGGCGCGGCGGAATGTTTTCTTTGGAAGGTGTGGAAGGCAAACGATTCTTGACAAGGTCAAGAGCGTTTACCACAGAAGAAACTAAGGAATTGCAGCAACAGATTTAAAAGGAGACCGGATGCAAATGCATCCGGTCTTTTGTTGTCAATTAATGCTAAGAACACCCTTAAACCCCTTATACATCAAGGGTTTAAGGTAGAATTCATGCTGGAAATATGGTATAATTTCAGCATGAAAGGTGGTCATCCAGTTGACGAAATTAGTGAACCGAGTTTCCCGCGAACAAGCCAATCACGCGATTTCCCGCGCTTCACATTCTCTTGTTACGGAAGGGTTTGATGTGACAAATGAGGATGAGAATTTCGTTCGGTCGGTATTGACTGGTGAACGGACGGAAGCACAATTCCATCAGGCCATCAAAAGGAAGTTTGATGTCTAAGTATCAGCATACCTCGATGTACTGCTACCCCGGAACTGATATATTGATCAATTTGTTCGATGTGAAGGATGAAGAGAAACTGAAGGAGCTCGAGAAAGTTTACTCCTTGCTCCGTCTTTCGGAACTGCAGCTACAGCAACCCGCAGACCCCCTGGATGTTCAAGCATTTCTGGCCATTCATCAAGTTCTTCTTCAGGATGTTTACCCGTTTGCTGGAGAGTTGAGGAAAGAAATGATTTCCAAAGGTTCTTCTTCTTTTGCTCATCCCAAACACATTGAGACGCATCTGCTAAAAATTTTTAGTGAATTAGAAGCAGAGAATTACTTGAAGAGATTTCCGCGAAATCAGCTGATTTCACGGCTTGCTTATTTTCTTTCGGAATTGAATGCTCTGCATCCTTTCCGCGAAGGTAATGGACGAAGTGTTCGAGAATTTGCACGTCAGCTGCTGCTGAATGCGGGTTATCGGTTGGATTGGGGAAAGATCCTTGAGCCCGCGGAAATTATTAATGCTTTTGTCGATTCTTTCAATAAGAACAATGATCGTCTGGAAAGTCTTTTGAACGAAATCATTACTCCATGAAAAATGCCAGCTGCTCCGAGAGTGCTGGCATTTTCTATGTTTTACAATACACGATGTTTCGAGAGCCAGTCGATTCCGAATTCGACAAGAGGCTTCATTTCGACAAGACGGGTTTTGGCTTGCCCTAAAAGGCCTTCAGAAATTTCGCCGGGAAAGGCTTTGGCGATTTCAGGAAACCGATCCGAATCCATATCCACACAGTCATAGGTTTGCCAAATTCGTTGTCCATCCTTTAAAATTGCTGCGCCTTGCGGTGAAGTAGAGCGGTTTTCCTGAACAAATTCAGCATAGTGCAGCGCTGTACACGAATCAAAGCCAACACCAATAAATAGGATTTTCACATCAGCTTGCAGCATTTTCGCGAGTGGCGATTGTTTTCCAAAGGAATCATCTATGGGCTGTTCAATCATCCAGTGAGCTGCCTGGCTACCCTGAGCGATAAAGGAATGCGAAGGGTGAGGGCTTCGAATGGTCATTGGGTGGCGATGGAAGCATTCCACGATTTTGCCCATGCCGCGCAGTCCGCTGAAATAAGGATCGAAGGCAGGAAGTTGTTCGCGGATCGGCTGATGCCAATTTTCGGGAACCGGTGGCTCCATCCAATAAACAGGGTCTGAGTTGTCCGCAGACTGGGCGGGCATAATTAAGGTGCCTCTTTCAGTAAGGGTTTCTATCAAAGCTTCTACCACTGCTTGAGCGCCTCCAGCGATCCATCCCATGGACTTTAGGGAAGAGTGGACCATTAATGCGTCTCCGGCAACAATGCCAAGCTGCCGAAGCTGACGCTTTATTGTCGCTTTTGATTGGAATTCAGGTGTGTTTAAAATATTCAATAACTCTGACATAAAGTAATCCCTCCAATTTCATTATATTATAAAGGAAAGCCTGCTGTTATGGGAAATCCCTTCTGGCATGGCAATAGAGAAAGGAATGATGGCAATGGACGCAAGACCAATGAAAGAATCGAGGACAATACAAACAAAATTGGTGCTCCCACCAGACACCAATCATATGAATTCCATTTTCGGAGGCAAGGTATTGGCTTATATCGATGAAATTGCCGGAATCACGGCCATGAAGCATGCGCGCCGCCAAGTTGTGGTGACGGCATCGATCGACTCAGTGGATTTTCTGTCTTCTGCGCGTGTCGGGGATGTCCTGGAGCTTGAAGCGAATGTCACGTCAACCGGACGGACTTCCATGGAAGTCTATGTTCGAGTAAAATCGAAAAACCTTCAAACAGGTGAAGAAAAGCTGACGACGGAATCGTTCTTGACGATGGTTGCAATGGGAGACGATGGAAAGCCGACTCCTGTGCCTCCTGTTCTGCCGGAATCGGAAGGTGAAAAGCGATTTTTTGAGACGGCTCCTGCCAGACGTGAACACCGAAAAATGAGAGTGAAAACACCAAGGTGATAGCGAAAGGTGCGTGGAATAAAATCCACGCACCTTTTGAAACGGCAATTATTAACTGGGTGAGTCAAGGTTTGACTTCACGTTCTCTAAAGAGTTGCCTGTTTCGCTGCTTATGACAGAAAGGCTACCATCCGTCTCTAATACAACGGCTTTCACTTTCTCAGTAGAGCCGAAACCGCTGTTACGGATCGCCTGTAGAATTTCAATTTCTTTGATGCGTTCCTTTTTCATGGCGCTTCTCAAAAATTGTCCGTCCAGAAACAGCAGGCGGGGTTCCGACTTGATAATGTTGTTAAACCAACTGGAATGGACAGACAGCAGGGTGAATACATACTGCAAAAATATTAATAAGGCAAACGCAGTCATTCCTTCGAGCAGGCTAATGCTGTTGTTCAATAAAATAGTCGCCAATGTTGAACCTAAAGCTACGGTTACGACTAAGTCAAAAGCGTTCAGTTTGGTTAACGTGCGTTTTCCTGAAATGCGTAAAAAAACAATTAAGCCCACATAGGCCAGAAAGCCAACTGTCACAATCCGAATAAAACTGTCGAGCGTAATTTCAAACATGGTATGCCTCCTTTTGTTGTATTTTTATGAATTTATCCACATGTTGATAAGTTTTTTATACAGGAATATCAACAAAATTCAAACACCTTATCCACATAGCACACAAAAATAGCATTTTACTGTGTATAAAGGGAAGGAATTGGAGAATTGTGATTAACAATCTATACAAGTTGAACGAAAGAAGTATCCTATTAAAAATGGCTTCGGTTGCTTTGAGTATGGCGCTCGCCCGCGGCAAGCGGAGCTGTTTTGCGGCATATCGATTATGAATATTCACTAGTTCAACTTATATAGTATTTCCCTGTTGTTCTCTATGATTCCCGCTAGAGTTATCAACAAACAAAAATCAAGCGGAAAAACAGTGGAAAAGATTGTTGTTTTTTCAAAAAGGGAATAGTACTATTACTTTATCTTTGAGCGGGGAGCGATTAGAATGGAATCTTTCCTGAAACTGATCCGTTATGCCGGATTACTGATTTTTGTTGTAGGAATCTTGCTGTCTATTGTGACTTTCATCAACTTCATTTTCAGTTTGACCGATGTTTGGTGGCTTCAGATTTACTTTATTCGTCTGTATTTATTGTTGTTGGTTTCAGGAATTCTGCTGTATATCCTCATTACTTTTCGCAAAAAAGACGACGAAAAAAAGGAGTAGCCGCGGCTACTCCTTTTTTCTGTTTCAATGCTGGGTAGGATGAAAATATCCTCCCGGATGACTAAAACTTATTTTTTTGCCAGTAATTCTTCGAAATAAGTGCCAAATTCTTTTGAACGCTTCAAAATCGTACTTGAAGACACGGCGAATTTTTCACTTAAGTCTTTTGCAGACAGCATCGGACCTTTGATTAGTTCGTGATCCTGCAAGAATCTCCAGTATCCGGCTACAAGAGCTTCCGGTTTTTGGACAGTTGGCTGCTGGCTGACAAGATAGCTGTTTAAGATGCTGGTGATATTGTTGATTGTCTCTTCATCAAAATCTGCCTGCTCGATATGCTTGTCAAGTTCTGTCATAACCGAATCGTGTTCTGGAGAAAGCTTGATGCTTTCTTCTACGCTGCTAGTTGAATACTTGACGATTTGTTCAACAACTGCTAAGTAATTATCGCGCAGATAACTTTCATCCTGTGAAGCATTTTCAGCAGCGATTTGTGTTTTCAGCTGCTCAAAGAATGGAGCGAATTCCCCAACGACCGTCAAGTAGCCATTAAGGAACAGGACGCCTTCTTTTCCGACACGGGAGTCCGGCAGAAGAATTGCCAGTAAGCCTTGTCCGTTTTCCATATCGGTTGGCGGCTGATCTGCTATTTGAAGCGTTTCACCCGTAAAGATGTCTGTGAACTGAGCTGTTTCTGTATTGCCTTCGATGTATTGGCCAAGGAATACTTTTACATTTTTCCAGTTTCCAAGCACTTCTTTAGTTGAAGGGCGTTGGGATAGCTCAATTTGTTTAGCCAAAAAGTCTTCCCATAGTTCTGGCTTTTTCATGAACAGGAAATTCTCGATAACAAATGCTTGCGCATCGTTTTCAGCCATGGACTGCATCAAGCGTGGCTGCCATGCCTGTTGAAGTTCACGAAAATCGGCGAGTTGCTCCTGATTCGGATTTTCCGAGAAGAACTGCTGGCGTACTTTGAACAGTTCTTCATTCACCAAATCATTGATGGACACAGTTTGCTGTTTTCCGTGACATTTTTTGTATTTTTTGCCGCTGCCGCATGGACAGGGTTCATTTCTTCCTACCATTCTAATCACCTACATTTTTTATTGAGTGTAACATATAATTGCGACGGGCTCAAAAGTCTGACGATTCAGACGCCAGTGGACTATAAAGAAAACGGATAAGCGGGTTGGAATGGTGATTGATAAAATGGGATGCCACTCTTTTCAACTTTCAAGATGCTCTTGCGCTCATCTTTTCGGAAAGTGGTCATTGGAATCGTGAAACACCAAAAGTATGCATGAAGTAGAAGTCGTATTATAATAAAAAGAATTAGCAACGAGTAGGAGGGAACAATGTGTATGAAGATCCGGTAAAAGAATCTATTTCCTGGATGCGGGTCATCTTTTTGACAGTGCTCATTGTTCTGATGTCACGGCATTTCTTGTTTGAACCCGTGGCTGTTCACGGCGAATCCATGATGCCCACATTCGAAGATGATGACAAGGTCGTACTGATGAAAATTTATACAATAGAAAATTTTGATATGATTGTCTTCACCGCACCAAATGGAGTCAATTTTATTAAGCGGGTAATTGGTGTTCCAGGTGACCGCATTTCCATGGAAGACGATCAACTATTTGTCAATGGTAGGGCTGAAGCTGAGCCTTATTTGGATAAGAACCGAAAAATAGTGGAGCAGCAGGGAACTGTAAGACTAACTGAGGATTTTGAGGAATTTACCGTGCCTGCTGAATTCTATTATGTTTTAGGGGATAATCGTCTGAATAGCATGGACTCCAGGGTGTTGGGGTTTATTTCCAAGGACTCGATCGTCGGTGAAGTGAAAGTTAGGCTTTCTCCTCTTGAGCATGTTGGGATTGTAGAATGACGAAAAAACAGTTTATCGTTCCGAAGCGGAAAAAAGACAGTTGCTCTAATTTGGGCAGCTGTCTTTTGTGCATTTTAGAATAAGTTTAATTTATCGATGCGGTCTATCGCTTCGATGATGCGGGTTTCATCAACCAATAATCCGACACGGATAAACCCTTCTCCACCATCGCCGAATCCACTGCCTGCAGCAACGGAAATATCTGCTTTGTCAAGAAGGAAGTCAGCGAACTCTAGACTCGTAAAGCCTTCTGGAATCGGTAGCCAAGCAAAGAAAGAGCCAAGCGGTGCTTTAATTTCCCAGCCGATGCGTGAGCATTCTGTGACGAGGACATTACGGCGCTTTTCATAAAGGTCCACCAACTCGTCTACGCATTGCTGATCAGCATTCAGTGCTTCAGCTGCAGCCAATTGGACAGCGGGGAATAAGCCGGCAAATAAATGGTCCTGGACTAAGTTTAACGCTTCAATCATTTTAGCGTTGCCGGCAGCAAATCCGATACGCCAGCCGGCCATATTATAGGTTTTCGATAAAGTATACATCTCGACGCCGACTTCTTTGGCTCCTTCGGATTGCAGGAAGCTCACTGGTTTTTTTCCTTCGAATCCGACAGCTCCGTAAGCGAAATCATGGACAACCGCAATGCCATTGTCTTTTGCGAAAGCAACTGTCTCATCAAAGAAATCTTTATTTGCTACTGCGCCTGTTGGGTTGTTGGGATAGTTCAAGTACATCAGCTTTGCTCGCGTTCGGACAGATTCCAGCAGTTTGCTGTAGTTCGGCAAATAGCCGTTTTCAGGGTCTAGCCACATCAGCTCATAGTCAATGTCTGCAAGTGG
Organism: Planococcus antarcticus DSM 14505; assembly: GCF_001687565.2. Classification (NCBI taxonomy): domain Bacteria; kingdom Bacillati; phylum Bacillota; class Bacilli; order Caryophanales; family Caryophanaceae; genus Planococcus; species Planococcus antarcticus. The sequence continues at coordinate 3,251,359 of NZ_CP016534.2, read as the reverse complement.
AGCACCTGACAGGTAATCAGGATAGCCAGGGTCCGGCAGCAGCAAGAGGTCTTGTGGATTCAGCAATGCTAACGGCAACTCGACAAGGCCAATTTTTGTTCCTGCCAAAATGGCTACTTCTAAATCGGGGTCGATGTCTACGCCGTATTCACGTTTGTAGAAATCCACTGCAGCTTGACGCAATTCTGAAATTCCACGGAAAGGTGAATACTTATGCGTTTTTGGATCAGCTGCGGCAATTTGCAGCGCTTTGACGATATGGTCAGGCGTCGGCTGGTCGGGATTGCCCTGGCCAAGGTTAATGACGTCACGGCCTTCGGCTATGGCTTTGCTTGTTTTGGCAACCAGTGATGCAAAAAATTGTGGGGGCAGGTTTTGCAGGCGATTTGAAAATTCCATAAGATTCTCCTTGTTTTCGAAATAATTGCACATCTACTCCGAATCTTATAGAATTTAAGTTAGCTTGTCTACTGGAGGAGAAAATATGAAAATTGCATGTGTTCAGATGGATATCGTATTCGGAGAGCCCGAACAGAACTATCAGCAAGTCATGAATTATTTAAAAGAGGCAACCGCGAACGGGGCGGAGACAATCGTTTTGCCTGAAATGTGGAACACAGGATATGCATTGACTGAACTCAGCGCTTTGGCAGACAGTACTAACCGGACAGTAGAGTTGCTGAAAAGTTTTGCAAAAGAACACGCTGTGAATATTGTTGGGGGCTCTGTTTCAACAGAGAAAAATAACAGCTTTTATAATACGATGTATGTTGTCGATAAAAACGGTGAGCTTGTTTCAGAATACGACAAAGCACATCGCTTCGGTTTGATGGATGAGCATATCCATCTTGAAGAAGGAGATACACTTGGTACCTTTAAACTGGACGACACTGTTTATGGCGGAGTTATTTGCTACGATATCCGTTTTCCCGAATGGATTCGTGCTCAGGCGCTGAACGGCGCAAAACTTGTTTTTGTGTCAGCGGAATGGCCGGAAGCACGGATTGACCATTGGCGTATTCTGCTGCAGGCACGCGCCATCGAGAACCAATGCTTTATCGTTGCAGTGAACCGCATCGGCAGCGACCCGAACAATGAATTTGGCGGCAGCACGATGGTAATTGCTCCCTGGGGAGAGGTTCGTTTGGATATGAAGAAGCAAGAAGGCGTAGGTTACGTGGAAGTCGATTTGGCTGAAGTAGAGGAAGTCCGGAAACGAATTCCGGTTTTCGATGATCGTCGCGAGAAATTGTACGAAAAATTCAAAAAGTCGATTGACACTCCGCAGTAATGTCTGTAACATAAAATTCAATCAAATAACAAGAACTTATCAAGAGAGACCGAGGGTTAGGCCCTATGACGTCCGGCAACCCCCGAATGGGAAGGTGCCAAGTCCTGCGGAACACACAAATGTTCCGGAAGATAAGTCGAGAAATTAAACTTTTTGATGTCTCTTTCTTGATGAAAGAGGCATCTTTTTGTTGGCGGGAGGAAGCTATGATACAGATTCAGAAATTGACAAAAACATATACAACTAAACATGGCACCGTCACCGGAGTGGACAATGTTTCATTGGGTGTCGGAAAAGGCGAAATTTTTGGCATCGTCGGTTATTCAGGCGCCGGCAAAAGCTCGCTGATCCGATGCATCAACCTGCTTGAACGGCCAACCTCAGGCAGCGTGACAGTAGATGGCAAAGATTTGACCAAACTGAACGGAGGACAGCTGCGAAAAGCGCGTTTGAAAATCGGTATGATCTTCCAGCATTTTTACCTGATCAGCCAAAAGACAGTTTACGACAATATCGCTTTTGCGCTCCGAGCAGAAGGCACCCCCGCGAAAAGCATTGAAACCCGTGTAGAAGAGCTGCTGGAAATGGTCGGTTTATCCGACAAACGGGATGTCTATCCAGCCCAGTTGAGCGGCGGTCAAAAGCAACGCGTCGGTATCGCGCGGGCATTGGCCAACAATCCGGCAGTGTTGTTGTGCGACGAAGCAACATCTGCACTTGATCCCAATACGACTTTATCTATCTTGCGGTTATTGAAAGACATCAACCGCAAATTGAACATCACGATTGTGCTGATCACCCATGAAATGAATGTAGTTAAAGAAATCTGTGACCGAATGGCAGTCATGCAGGGTGGACGCGTCATTGAAGAAGGACAGGTATACGACATTTTTGCAGAGCCCCAAAAAGATTTGACGAAGGAATTCATTTCCAGTGTCGTATCATTCAATGTTCCAGAGCATATCCTGAGCGAATTTACAGGGACCCTGGTGAAAGTGCTATTCAAGGGCACTGTAGCAGGAGAAGGTGTAATTTCTGACATGCTGCAGCATTATCCGATAAAAGGTAATTTTTTGCACGGAGCAATCGAATACATTCAAGAACGGCCTCTTGGCATTTTCATCATGGAATTGAAAGGGACTTCGTCCGCTGTGATGGATGCATTAAAGTATATGGAAAGCAGGTCAGCAATCGTGGAGGTGATTCCGAATGGGCATTGAATGGGGACGAATTATCGAGCTATGGCCGGAAATACAGACTGCATTTTTTCAAACGTTAACGATGATTGGCATCTCATTATCTGTGGCATTAATCGTTGGTTTGCCACTGGGAATTTTGCTGTTCATCACTGACCGCGGCTTGTTTCTTGAAAATCGTCCAGTGAATTCCGTGGTCGGTTTTATTGTTAATATCGTTCGCTCTATTCCGTTTATTATTTTATTGGTGGCACTTATCCCGTTGACGAAATTCATTACGGGAACGACAATTGGCCCGATTGCGGCAAGCGTATCCTTATCGGTTGCAGCCATTCCTTTTTTCGCACGGATTGTGGAAACCTCACTCCGTGAGATCGATAAGGGTGTTATCGAGGCAGCAATTGCAGTAGGGGCCACACCCTGGATGATTATTAAAGACGTTCTGCTGCCAGAAGCGAAAGCGAGCATTATCCAAGGCGTTACATTGACGATCATCAGTTTAGTGGCCTATTCTGCCATGGCCGGCGTTGTAGGAGGCGGAGGCATTGGAGATTTGGCCATCCGCTTCGGTTATTACCGGTACGATAATACCATCATGATTGTCACAGTCGTCATTTTGATTGTGCTGGTCCAATTGATTCAACTGGCAGGAGATTATACAGCGAAAGCCATCGATAAACGATAAGGGGAGAATGACATGAAAAAACCAGGATTGATAGTGGCAGCAAGTGTGCTCGCTTTGGCAGCATGCGGCAGTGGAGAAGAAAATGAATCGGCAGGGACAGAACAAGCTTCAAAAGACATTAAATTAGGTGCTACTGCGGGGCCTTACAGTGATATGCTGAGCCAGGCAATTGTGCCAAGCTTGGAGGAAAAGGGCTATACGGTCGATATTGTGGAGTTCAGTGATTATATCCAACCGAACGTGGCGCTTGATGGCGGCGATATCGATGCCAACCTGTTCCAGCACACCATTTACTTGGAGAATTTTGAAAAGGAGCAGGGCATGGACCTGTCAGCATTAATCACAGTACCGACAGCACCTATGGGCATCTATTCAAACCAATTCGATTCATTGGATGCTATTGAGGATGGAGCGACCATCGCGATTCCGAATGATCCGGTGAACGGTGCACGTGCATTGCTTATGCTTGAGGACGAAGGCTTGGTCGAGCTGGATCCTGAAGCTGATGTCTTGCAGGCTTCAGAACGGGACGTTGTCACAAATACAAAAAACCTGGTTTTCCAGCCAATCGAAGCGGGTCAGCTGCCGCGTGCAGTCGATGGCTCTGATTTAGCCGCTGTACCCGGAAACTTTGCACTGGCAGCCGAAATGGATTTGCTCGATGCATTGGTTCTGGAAAACATGCCGGATCAATACCGCAATGTTGTAGCGGTTACTGCTGAAAATGAAGACAGTGATTTGGCTAAGGACTTAGTGGAAATCGTGGAATCGGAAGAGTTTGAAGCTATTATCGATGCGGAATTCGAAGGTTTCGGCAAGCCTGAATGGATGGCCGAATAAAAGAAGCATCTTCCACTTGAAATTTTTTCGTGAAATGGTCTAAGATAAAAGCCGCCCCAGATAAATTCTGAAGCGGCTTTTATCAATGTTAAGTGGTTTTCTTGTTAAACAACGATTCTTACGCAGGCGTTTAATCAATTCACCAAAATCAAATGGACTTTCATTATATGAGAGTCCATTTAGCTGCTTTCTCAGGAAATCACTTTAACCATATGGTGAAAAGGCTCACCGATGATAGTCCACGGTTCCGAAACGGAATAGCCGAGGCGCTTATACAGGCGGATAGCTCCTTTTTTACCGATATCTACGTTCAACGAAAGCTTGGCGCCTTTCTGAGAAGAAACCAGCGTCTCGGCAAATTCAAATAATTTTGAGCCGATTCCCTGACCTTGGTATGCCGGGTCGACTGAAACGGTGTCGATATACCATTCATCGGTATGAGCTTCAGGTTCAATTGTCCGTTCATGACCTTGCTTTTTGAGTTGTTTAATCAAATAGCGGTCCAGCGCATCGGCTTGATTGCCATGATAGATCACCAAAGCTCCGGCGATATCACCATTTACTAAAGCCGTATAAGTATAGTGGTAGCTATGACGTGTGTGCTCACCGCGGATCATGTCCTCTACTTTTTCCAATACAGCTTCAGGTTCTTTTTGCGCGGTCATATGGTTAGCGATATCGCCGATTGCATTGATAATAAGCGGCGCCACTTTTTCTGCGTCTTCCGGCCGCGCTTGTCTAATGATGACATTCATTGGAATCTACTCCTTTTGCTTGCATTAAGTCTGCTTTGACTGAAATAATAGTATATCAATGAAACAGTCCTTTAACACGAGGGAGGTCAAAACATGGAGAACACAAAGTACATCTTGACCTATGGAGATGCATTTGTGGACTATATCGCAGCGAATACCAAAAACGATGCGTTCAATCGTCACCTAGGAGGCGCGACAGTGAATGTTGCCGCGGGTGTCAGCCGTTTAGGCATACCCTCAGGATTCATTACGATTACGGGCGATGACGAAACCTCTGCTTTTGTCCGGAACGCACTGCTGAGGGAAGGTGTAGATTTAACCCACGCTATTGTGGTTCCAGAAAAACGGGTGAGCGGTGTGTATATTCACTTGACGGGGGAGTTCGACCGCGTGTTTTCGGATTATGTCAATGAAACGCCTGATCTTCAAGTGATGAGACATGAACTGAAATTAGAAGCTTTTGAAAGTGCCAGCATTTTTCATTTTTGTTCGGGGACTCTTTTTCATCCGGAAGCGCGAAAAACTACTCGCAAAGCCCTTGAAATCTCTAAAGAGTTTGATGTCCTTTGTTCGTACGATGTCAATATCCGTCCATTACGCTGGGAAAGTGAAGAGCTCTGCCGTGAAACTGTCCTCGGATTTTTGCCTATGGCGGACATCGTCAAGCTAACGACAGTAGAACTGGCTTTTTTAATGGCAACCGAATCCTTGGAAGAAGGAATTTCCCGATTGTCTCGTTTTGACATCCCTTTGGTGTTTGTGACAGATGGTGAAAACGGCACTCATGCTGTTTTTCAGAGCCAAACTCTTCATGTTCCCGTTATTCCTGTACAGCCAGTGGATACAACCGGGGCAGGAGATGCCTTTATGGCAGGGGTTATCCGACATATCCACATGCTGGGCTTGCCTGAAACACAGCAGGCAGTTATTGACTGTGCTGATTTTGGCAATAAATTAGGAGCGCTTTGCGCGACAAAAGCAGGAGCTTTGACCGCAATGCCAAAGCTCGAAGAAATAGAAAAAATCATTAATCAGAGGAGTGGGGAATTATGACATTACACAGCTTTCATTTAACCGCAGATTGGCCAGGCCTGCGCAACGACGTGGGAGATATTGAAGTAGGCAGTTTAAAAACCCAAATTTCAATTCCTGCTGAAATGGATGGTCCGGGAATCGGCACCAATCCGGACGAAATGCTGCTAGGCGCAGCAGCGACCTGCTACATCATTACGCTTGCCGCTATGATGGAACGCAGCAAATTGGAAAAGCAGTCCCTAAATATGGAGTCGGAAGGCTTAGTGGAAGTGGAAAAAGGCGTAATCACCTATAAGCGCATTATCCATAAACCACAAGTGGTCTTGAAAGCAGGTGCTACTGAAAAAGACTTAGCATTGGCGCAGAAGCTGGCTGAAAAAGCTGAAAGTTCCTGCATGATTACGCGTGCTATCAAAGGCAATGTGGAAATTGAGTTGCAGGCGGATATCAGAACAGAAGTATAGATTTTTTCAACAAACTTCACCCCTTTTCAAAATGGGTGAAGTTTTTTTGAGCTGTCTAAAGAAACGACCATTTTCTTTACGTGAAGTGTGATAGACTCTAAATATTAAAAATTCAGTGTTTTAGGAGTATCCAATATGCGGAATCTATCACTTCAAACGAAAATTATCTTATTGAACATGTCATTGATCTTATTTGTCACCGCTGTTTTTGGAGGAATTGTCACCTACAACGAAATTGGAGATACTAAGGGAAATGTTGGAACGCGCGCATTGGAAACCGCAATTGGTATTTCGATAACACCTAGCATCGTAGAGGCAATGAACGATGAAAACCCCGAAGCAGTTATACAGCCGTTAGCTGAATATATGAGAAAACAGGTAGGTGCAGAATTTATCGTAGTCGGCAATCTGGAAGGGATCCGTTACTCTCACCCGGATCCTACGCAAATTGGCAAAAGAATGGTCGGAGGCGACAATGATCGTGCATTGGCAAATGCCGAGTTTTATACATCTGAGGCACGGGGTTCATTAGGGCCGAGTTTGCGGGGGAAAGCACCAATTTTTGATGGGAACGGAAATGTTGTGGGGCTTGTTTCGGTTGGTTATTTGCTGGACGATATTCAGGAAATTATCGTAGGAAATGTTTTGGAGATGCTTCAGTTTGTTCTGCTGGTTTTAGCAATCGGGATCATCGGCAGCATTCTACTGGCCAAAAACATTAGAAAAGAAACTATGGGACTGGAGCCGAGGGAGATTGCGGCGATGTACCGTGACCGTGAAGCTTTGCTTTCTTCGATAGTTGAGGGAGTTATTGCTATTGATCATCGAGGGAAAATCACAGAAATCAATCAGTCCGCAGAAAAAATGATTGGACTTACACAAGCGTCGATCAATTCTGATATTGCTGATGTTATTCCTCAGTCGAAAATGACAGAAGCATTGCAATCCGAAAAAACGATCCGCAACGAAGAAATGCTGGTTGGCAATAAGCTGCTTATCATCAATCGTACGCAAATTACACACGAAGGCCAAGTTGTTGGCGTGGTTTCAACTTTCCGCGAGAAAACGGATATTCAGGAAGTATTAGAGACCTTGTCGGAAATCCAACAATATTCAGAAGGGCTACGCGCTCAGACACATGAATATTCCAATAAGCTGTATGCCATATCAGGATTGTTGCAACTCGGACAAAAAAACGAAGCTATCGACTTGATTCAACGTGAAACCCGAATTCACGAAAACCAGACAAAGCATATGCTGGACCATATCCAAGACAAAAAAGTTCAGGCTATTTTACTTGGAAAAATGGGGAAAGCATCTGAAAATAAAGTGAATCTGATAATTGATGAAAATAGTTCATTAGAGGTCCTTCCTAAACATTTCGATATTGCCAAACTCATTCACATTCTAGGGAATCTAATAGACAATGCCATCGAAGAAGTAGCTCAGCAGTCTAAGAGAGAGGTTTCGTTTTTTGTTACCGATCTGGGCCGTGATTTAGTTATTGAAGTGGAAGATACAGGCCGTGGGATTCGGGAAGAATATATGAAAGATTTGTTTAATCTAGGGTTTTCAACCAAGCTTGGAAAAAAAGATCGGGGTTATGGCTTGGCAATTGTCCAGCAAGCGGTTGAAGAGCTGAAAGGGACAATCGAAGTCGATTCGGAATTAGATCGGGGCACAGTCTTTACGGTCTTTTTACCGAAATAAGAAAGTGAGGAGATATGATTGATAAAAGTATACATTGCTGAAGATGATTTTCGTGTGGCAAATATTCATGAACAATTCCTTCAGAAAATCCCCGAGGTGCAGCTGCTGGGAAAGGCAGGCAACTGCAAAGAAACGTTAAAAGCGGTAAAAAAACATAAAATTGACCTTGTTATTCTAGATAATTACATGCCTGATGGTCATGGTATCGATTTGATTGATGATATTTATAGTTTGAGTCCTCAGACAGATATCATTCTCGTATCAGCTGAAAATGATAAAGCATATGTTGAAACCGCCATCCGAAAAGGTGTAAAGGGCATTATTATCAAGCCAGCCACTTTGGAGCGGTTTGTATCAACAATTATTAAATATATGGAAAATAAAAAGAATCTGCAACATGCCAACCAAATCGATCAGGACTTTCTGGATGATTTTTTTGGTGTAGGGCGTATTCAAAAACCAGCTGTCGTTGCGAAGGGAATCGATCCGCTGACTTTGCAGAAAGTAAGAGATGTCTTAATGGATCACTCGTCCGGTATCACGGCCGAAAAGATGGGGGAGCAGATGGGCGCTTCGCGGACGACAGCCCGACGTTACCTGGAACACCTTGTGGCTATTGATGAATGCTTTGCAGAATTGGCTTATGGCATTGTCGGGCGGCCAGAACGGCATTATTATATGAAAAAAGACTGATTCCAGCAATCAGTCTTTTTTTTGCGTGAACTTTATGAACAAAAAATATTCTAAACTCTTTATAAGACTTATTTTGTAAACGGTTACATTCTGAAAATTCGAAGTTATACTCAGGTTAATTAAAAAACACAAGGAGGAAGTCAAATGAAAAAGGCGATGCTTACAACAATTCTAGCGGCTAGTGCTTTCGTATTTGCTGGATGCAACTCAGAAGAATCCGCGAAGGGAGAAACAGGTGAAGGTGGAGCATTTGAACCTTCACAAAATATCGAAATGGTAGCACCCGCCGGAGCAGGTGGTGGCTGGGACACAACAGCACGCGAGGTGGCAAGGGTCTTTGGAGAAACAGAAATTATTGATGAGAACATGACAGTAGTGAATAAAGAAGGTGGCGGGGGCGCGATTGCCTGGGCTTACATTCACGGACAAGATGACAGTCCTTACAATTTGTTTGTGGCATCTCCTCCATTAATGTTTGTTCCTTTAAATGGACAATCTGAATATGGTCATGAAGACTTCACACCATTAGCAAACATGATTGCAGATTACGGTGCATTTGCGGTAAGTGCAGATAGTGAATGGACTGACTTGAACGACTTGTTTGATCAGATGAAAAAAGATCCGGAGAGTGTGACGGTCGTAGGAACGTCAGCACCAGGAAGCATGGATCATATGCAATTTGTCCGCATCGCGAAGGCAGCAGGCGTTGACCCGACAAAGATCAAGTATGTGTCTGACCAGGATGGAGGCGCATTGACTTCAGTTTTGAATGGATCGGTTGATGTGTTTTCTACAGGCGTAGGTGAAGTGGTTGAGCAAGTGCGTGCTGGAAACATCAAAATTCTCGGTATAACAGCGGAAGAACGTTTAGAAGGTGAAATTCTTTCGGACTTCCCTACAGCTATTGAACAGGGTATCGATGAAAGCTTCATCAATTGGCGCGGATTCTTTGGACCACCAAATATGGACCCGGCAGCAGTAGAATTTTATGAAGCGAAATTCAAGGAATTAAGTGAATCTGAAGAGTTTGCTGAAGTGCGAGAAAAGTATGGATGGAACAAGATGTACTTAAGTTCGGAAGAATATAAGGATTTTTTGAATGAAGAATACAAAGAGATCGAAGTTCTTTTGGAGGAAATCGGGTTAGGAAACTAGAGAAATCAGAAGCCGAATAATGAGTATTCGGTTTCTTTCTTTTCAGTCTGAAGGAGGCGTTCCATTTGCTGTCAACAATCAATCAACGAATCGGTCTTATCCTATTTATCATTGCAGCTATTTACTTGTTCCTGAGCTTTCAGTTGCCAAATTATCCATACGCACCTATAGATGCAGACGTTATACCCAAAGGCTTGGGTGTCCTGATGCTCGTCCTGTCTGCCGCTCTGTTTTTTTCTAGAGCCATTGAGACAGAAGCTGAAAAAGAAAAGCGCAATATTCCCAAAAAAGAATTATTAGTATTATTGGCTGTCTTTGCCATGATTTTTTTCTACATTCTACTGTTTGAAATAATTGGCTTTGTCGTCATGACAGCTGTCTTTATTTTTTTCAGTTCCTGGTTTTTGGGATATACCAAATGGAAAACCAATATCATCGTTTCAATTTTATTTCCTTTAGGCATGTATGCGATTTTTGTTTTTGCGTTAGGAATCTCGCTGCCTAAAGGCATTTTACCAATATAGGGGGTGTGGATTTCATGAATGCTTTTGACGGAATGATAACAGGTTTTCAAGTCGCACTAAGCTGGGAAGGAATCTTGTTTGTTTTAATTGGGGTGATTGTCGGGACGTTAATCGGGATGATGCCAGGTCTCGGGCCCATCAGTGCCATCGCAATTATGATTCCCATTACATATGGAATGGATCCTGCACCGGCATTGGTAATGATGGCTGGTGTATATTATGGAGCCGTATTTGGCGGTTCGACTTCTTCGATTCTATTGAATGCCCCTGGGATATCAGGAACCGTTGCAACTGCTTTTGACGGCTACCCGATGGCACAACAAGGTAAGGCCGGGAAAGCACTAGCCATTGCAGCAATTGCTTCGTTCTTCGGTGGAACTGTATCAGTCATCATGCTGATGTTGCTGGCCCCTGCACTGTCCAGCGTGGCGATTTCTTTTGGGCCACCTGCTTATTTTGCTTTAATGCTTATGGGCTTAACGGCTATCTCCAGCTTGTCTGAAGGATCCACTATAAAGGCCATGATCTCTGCAGTAGCCGGAGTGATGGTCGTCACGATCGGAATTGATCCGCAAACCGGTACACAGCGATTCACTTTTGGAAATGTGAATTTGTTCGAGGGCTTTGACTTTTTGATTATTGCACTCGGCTTATTTGCCATAGCAGAAGTATGTATGCTAGTCCTTAATCGAAAAAATCGTAGCCTGAGCGATGATCAAAAGCTTGGAAGTCTAAAAGTAACACGTGCGGATTTGAAAGAGATGAGCGGTCCGATGACACGCCAGTCATTTGTCGGATTTATCTTGGGCGTACTGCCGGGTGCCGGTGCAACAATCGCTTCTTTCATTAGCTACATTTTCGAAAAGCGGATTTCAAAAAATCCAGAGGAATTTGGAAAAGGATCCATCAAAGGATTAGCTGCTCCAGAAAGTTCCAACAACGCAGCAACAAGCGGCGCATTTGTACCGCTGCTCAGTCTTGGTATTCCAGGTTCAGGGACAACAGCAGTCATGCTGGGAGCATTTCTGGTGCTGGGCGTCCAGCCGGGTCCGCTTTTGATGACGGATCGTCCTGAAATATTTTGGGGAATTATCGCAAGTATGTACTTAGGGAACATTTTCCTGTTGGTGTTAAACTTGCCGCTTATTCCATACCTTGCTAAAATCCTCAGTATCCCAAGACCGTTACTAATTTCATTGGTCATCATGTTCAGTTTGATCGGTGTCTATTCAATCAGCTTTAATGTGTTCGATCTCTATATGCTGCTAGTTTTTGGCGCATTGGGATTTGCTATGCGGGTCTTTTCTTTTCCAGCTCCGCCGTTTATCCTGGCATTTATCTTGGGTGGCATGATGGAGCAGGCATTTAGACAATCTATGACGATTTCAAATGGCAGCTTAGCGATTTTTGTTGACAGTCCACTGCCTTTGTCATTAATTCTCATTGCTTTCTTGTCACTTGTTATTCCGAGTATTCTAAAATGGAGAAGCCGCCGCAAGCTGGCTAAAATGTAAGGAGGAGAGTGTGTGAGTTTTTCTGAACTTCGTCCATGGCTTATCATGCTGTTGTTCAGCTTAGCTGCATTTAGTTTCTTCTATACGAATATTGCATCTGCCTATTCACTCCAACAGCTATTAACACTACTGCTGCTCGGGGTTGCAATCTATTTCTGGACACTCAGTCCGCTGCCTATTGCAGCCTCAAGTTTAGTATTGGTTGGATTGATATTGCTGCTTGGCGTTGCAGAAAAGCCGGAAGAAGCCTCCAGTGGGTTTTTACCGAATGCCATTTACTTCATCTTAGTGCTATCACTTATTTCAGCCGCTTTAGTAAAGGCTGGAGTAGATCGGGTATTTGCTCATATCATCATAAAATTCAGCAGAGGCGGAATCCGGGCGATTTTACTGGGTTTGCCTCTGCTAATTGTATTTATGGCTGTATTCCTGCCTTCAGCAGTCGCGCGTTTTCGAATACTTGAACCGATTGTCGAACAGGTAAATGGTCGGTTTGGTTTTGGGCAGGAAAGCCTGTTTCGCAAATATTGCATGTACGTGATCGGGATGCTTAATCAGAATTCGACGATGATTGTATTGATGGCTGGCGGATTTCCGATTTTGGCAGCGCAATTGCTGAAGGACTTCGGCGGCATCCAGATTTCGAGGCTTGGGTGGTTTTTGCGTATTGCTCCTCCTTTATGGCTGGCGATGCTGATTATAAGCTTTGGTGTCTGGTTTTACTTTAAGCGGAACAGCGCTCTTCTAATCACTGCTCATTGGAAAATCCCTGAAATGGAGGCTGGTGTGCTTCCACCAAGGTTTTGGTGGATTATGCTACCTTTTGGAATGATGATTATTAGTTGGATTGTTTTAGATCATCAACAAGTTCCACTGATTTTGGACCCACTTCTATTGGTTGGCTACTATACTATGCCAATCAATGGACTAATAACGAATAAAACAGTGAGGACCTATGATTGGGAGAATTTTCTGCTTCTTGGTTCTTCTTTTTCTCTTGGTTAATTAATTGAGGAGAACGGGACTGCATTTGTGTTAGCTGAGCAGTTGATGAGTTTTCTGCCTGATGGATTCGATGACTTCGGAAACATTGTCTACATCGCTTGTTTTACCTTTGTCCTCCGCTTTCTGTTTGTGGTTCTTTCAACTTCGATGATCATCATTTTTCCTATCGTTATGAACTATGCAGATATTTTGGATTTGTCTGTCATGTCTTCTGCGTTTTTAGTCATCATGATTATTGGTGGTGTCACTATTTTGCCAATCCATTCATCTACAACATTTCTGGCTTTTCAAAAAAATGCGTTTTCTTTAAAAGAGCAAATCATCGTTGGCAGCTATTCGAGCATTGTCATTCCTGTCATTGCAATCACATGGGCAACTCTTATTTGGTGACTTATTGTTGAATGAAAGAATTAGCTTTTAAAAGTCGATAAGAAAGAAGAAAAGAAGAAATCGCTCCAGGCGGACGCAGCGTTGAGCATCCTCGTCGCAAGCTCCTTTGGGGTCTCATGGATACCGCTCCACTGCAGGAGCAGTTGGGTTTTTGCTGGCTTCCACTCTTTCCCCTCAGCGTCTTTGAATAACGACTTTTTCTCTCGTATGTTTAGCTGAATCTATACCGGGTAGGGTACTTATAGAGCGAAAAAATCAGAGGAGGAACTACAATATGTTTAATTACACAGTAGATACATCAAAAACAGTGAGCGAGGCTGTTAAAGACTTAGAGGAAAATTTAAAAGCAGAGAAATTCGGTGTTCTGTGGAATTTCGATTTGACTGCGAAGCTTCAAGAAAAAGGAGAAGATTTCGATACCCCCTATACTATTTTAGAAGTCTGCAACCCGAAAGAAGCGAATCGTGTGTTATCGGAAAACTTGATGATCGGCTATTTCTTACCTTGTAAAATCGTTGTCTACAAAGAAAGTGACGGAGTGAAGATTGGAATGCCTAAGCCTACTGCCTTGATTGGCATGGTGGAAGACCAAAACATCAAGTCGATTGCTGAAGATATTGAAGAACGATTAATCAAGTGTATCGATCAGTCAGCATAAATAAAGTCGGACATTTTTTATACAGATTAACCCCCGTAGTTTGATATAAGTTTTGTGATAAGCCAATCTATTGACTTAATACCCTTGGGGGTATACTGTTAGGGTAAGCAAAACATCCTTTATATTATTAATAGGAGGCATCATTGATGTGAAATACGATAAACTTGTTGAGAATCGATTGAAAAGAATAGAAGGTCAGCTTCGGGGCGTTATTAAAATGGTTGAAAATGACGGAGAGTGCAGAGACGTCGTTATGCAACTTTCAGCAGTAAGGAGTGCAGTGGATCGTGCCATTGGCGTTATTGTTAGTGACAACCTTGAAACGTGCGTACGTGAAAGCATAGAGAAGGGCGAAAGCACTGAAAGCATCGTAAAAGAAGCTGTAGACTTACTAGTGAAAAGCAGATAAAAAATTTTTGTTTGACATTCAGAAACAGTTGCTTTAACATACCCTATAGGGTATAAAGAAAGTGCGGCGCCACTATAAACCGCTATTTTTTTTGGCAATAAAATATACCCCTATGGGTAATTTAAAATGGAGGCAATACAATGGCACAAGAACAAAAGAAAACAACGATCGTATTATTCAGCGGTGACTATGATAAGGCAATGGCAGCTTACATTATTGCCAACGGTGCTGCGGCATACGATCACGAAGTGACAATCTTCCACACTTTCTGGGGATTGAATGCATTACGAAAAGAAAACCCACCAGCTTTGAAAAAAGGGCGTCTGGAAACTATGTTCGCGAAAATGATGCCAAGAGGCGCAGATAAACTTGGTTTATCAAATATGCAGTTTGGTGGAATGGGACCTAAAATGATTAAACAAGTCATGAAAAAACACAATGCACTATCTTTACCACAATTAATTGAGATGGCAGAAGAGCAAGATGTAAAAATGATTGCCTGTACAATGACAATGGATCTTCTTGGTTTGCAACAAGAAGAATTGCTTGATGGAATCGAATACGCTGGTGTTGCTGCTTATCTCGGAGATGCGGAAGATGGCAACGTTAACTTATTTATTTAACCGTATTTGGAGTAGAAGGGAAGAATGCAACATGGAATGGACTACATGGCTTTTAATTGGAGTGGTTGTTCTTTGGTTGGTTTATCGGTTCACTTCACCTGCTAAGGGAATTCAATCGATTTCTACAGAAGAAATGAAAACGCTGCTCAGCAAGAAAGATGAGCAGTATATCGATGTACGGACCCCCGCCGAATTTAAAGGAAATCATGTTAAAGGATTTAAGAACATCCCTTTAAATGAATTACCAAAGCGTATGAATGAACTGTCAAAAGACAAAGAGATACTGGTCATTTGTCAAAGCGGAATGCGCAGCAGTAAAGCCAGTCAATTATTGAAGAAGAATGGGTTCACCGCAATAACAAACATCAGAGGCGGCATGAGCAGTTACCGCGGATAAAGGAGAAATCTGTTATGAAAACAATGACAACTCAGCAGGTTCAAGAATTAGTAGAAAGTAAACAAGCGATCCACTTAATCGATGTTCGCGAAACAGACGAAGTTGCAGCAGGGAAAATTCCTGGCGCTATTAATATTCCGTTAGGGTTATTAGAATTCCGCATGAGTGAACTCGACAAAGCTTCAGAGTATATCATGGTTTGCCGTTCAGGTGGACGCAGTGGACAAGCTACCCGTTTTCTTGATAATCAGGGATACACAGTCACCAACATGGATGGCGGAATGTTGGATTGGAACGGCCAAACTAACTAATAGCCTGCTAAAGAACAGGTAAATTTTCAAGGAGGAAATTAAATGGTACAGACAGACTTAACATTAGATGCAAAAGGACTAGCATGTCCGATGCCAATCGTAAAAGCGAAAAAGACGATGAAAAGCATGGATTCAGGTAAAGTATTAGAAATTCAAGCAACGGATAAAGGTTCTACGGCCGATTTTCAAGCATGGGCAAAAAGTTCAGGGCATCAATATATCGGAACTGAAACTGAAGGAGATGTGTTGCGTCATTTTCTCCGCAAAGATGGAGCAGGAGCTCCTGAAGAAACGATTACAATACCTGAAATTTCATTGACAGATTTCACTCGGAAAGTTGAAAGCGGTGAAGCGATAACGATTTTGGATGTCCGCGAAAAAGATGAATTCGAGGAAGCTCATATTCTTGGCGCAGTCCACATCCCCTTAAGTGAAGTAGAAACGCGAATGGATGAATTGAAAAAAGAAGACACGATTTATATCATTTGTCATTCTGGTAGAAGAAGCGGCATAGCAGGAGATATAATGGCCAAAAATGGTTTTGATAGCCTATATAATGTAGTACCAGGTATGAACGAGTGGACAGAGAAAACGGAGTAAAAAATTTTTAAAATATATACCCCTGGAGGTAATTTAGGAATGATTGTAAAAGCAATGAAGGCAAGTGAAGTAGCAAAAAAAGTAGTAAATAACCAGCCGTTGTTCATCTTAGATGTACGAAATGGTGAAGCCTTCGCAGATTGGAAAATCGAAGGTGGCAATATCCACTATTTGAATACTCCTTATTTCGATTTATTGGACGGCGTCGAAGAAGTGGTTTCAGAATTGCCAACAGACAGAGATATCTTAGTGGTCTGTGCAAAAGAAGGGTCGTCTGTCATGGTAGCAGAAATGCTATCCGAAGAAGGTATTCATGCAGCTTATCTTGAAGGTGGCATGAAATCTTGGAGTGAGCATCTGGAACCAGTAAAAGTCGGTGAATTGCAGGGCGGCGGCGAATTATATCAGTTTGTCCGTCTCGGCAAGGGATGTCTTTCCTATATGGCCATCTCTGATGGGGAAGCCGCTGTTATTGATGCAACCCGCATGGCAGATATCTTCTTGGACTTCGCGCAGGAAAAAGGCGCAACAATCAAGCATGTGTTTGATACGCATTTGCATGCTGATCACATTTCAGGAGGGCGTGCGATTGCAGAAGCGACGGGCGCAAGCTATTATTTACCGCCAAAAGATGCAGAAGATGTCGCATTTGAATACGCAGCTCTGGAAAATGGCTTGGAAGTAGCAATCGGAAGCTCAGAAATTGAAATTGAAGCTCTTTATTCACCTGGGCATACAATCGGCTCTACGTCATTTATCGTGGATCAGCGCTATTTGATGACCGGCGATATTTTGTTTATCGACTCCATTGGGCGACCGGATCTTGCAGGTCTCGCGGATGACTGGGTAGGCGATTTAAGAGAATCCCTTTACAAGCGCTATCAGGAATTAGCAGATGAGCTTGTCGTTCTTCCAGCTCATTTCATGATCATCGAAGAGTTGAACGAAGATGGCAGTGTCGCTAAAAAACTTGGGGACCTGTTCAAGGAAAACCACGGACTGAATATTGCAGACGAGCAGGAATTCCGCGACATGGTCACAAAGAATTTGCCGCCGCAGCCCAATGCATATCAAGATATCCGCAAAACAAATATGGGGAAAATCGTACCGGATGAAGAAGTGCAGCGTGAAATGGAAATCGGACCAAATCGCTGTGCAGTACGTTAAGTAAAAGATATAAGTTGAACGAGGTGTTATTTCAACTAAGTTAGAGGGAGGAAACGAAGAAAGTGCTCCAGACGGACGCTTTGGACCCGAAAGCGGAGCTGGTTTGCGGAATATTCACAGGAGAATAATAAATAATCATTTCAATATATATAATAGACAACCCAAAGGAGAGATTTTGATGAACGCAGATAAAGTATTGGATGCAAAAGGGTTGGCATGCCCGATGCCGATCGTAAAAACAAGAAAAGAAATGAAGGAAATGGAAATTGGACAGGTTCTTGAAATCCTGGCAACCGACAAAGGTGCGAAAGCAGATTTGGCTGCATGGGCAAAATCCGGTGGCCATGAGCTGTTGGATTCACAGGAAACCGGGGATGTCTTTACATTCTGGATAAAGAAAGGCTAAGAGTTGGATCAAAGGGTATCGCCGTGATGCCCTTTTCTCTTTTAGGAAGGTGAAATAAAATGAGCTTGGATTTTATCATTGTTATTTTCATCATCGGATTTGTAGGATCCTTCATTTCGGGAATGGTGGGGATTGGCGGATCAATCATCAAGTATCCGATGCTACTTTATATACCGGTAATGCTCGGGTATACGGCTTTCAGTGCCCATGAAGTATCAGGCATCAGTGCAATTCAGGTCTTTTTTGCGACCATCGCAGGTGTCTGGGCATACCGTGGCAGCGGTTATTTAAATAAAACCTTGATTGCTTATATGGGCAGCGCCATTTTAGTGGGCAGCTTTATCGGTGGCTTCGGCTCCACTTTGATGTCGGAGCAGGCAATCAATATTGTCTATGCGGTATTGGCGACCATCGCTGTTGTGATGATGTTCATGCCGAAAAAAGGAGTCGATGACATTCCGCTTGATCAAGTTACCTTCAATAAATGGCTAGCAGCGGGATTGGCTTTTGTTGTCGGAATAGCCGCCGGAATCGTTGGAGCAGCAGGTGCCTTTATTCTGGTGCCGATCATGCTGATTGTGTTGAAAATCCCAACCCGGATGACCATTGCGACTTCACTTGCTATCACATTTTTGTCGTCCATCGGTGCGACAATCGGAAAAATTGTTACAGATCAGATCTTATACGGTCCGGCAGCAGTAATGATTGTCGCAAGTATACTTGCAGCTCCTCTTGGAGCGAAGCTGGGGCAAAAAATGAACACGAAATATCTGCAATGGATTTTGGCTTTACTAATTTTAGGAACAGCCATTAAAATCTGGACAGATATTCTTTAATGCAAAAAGAGAGGGTGCCTTTTAAAAGGCGTTCTCTCTTTTTATCTGTCAGCGCTTTGAGCACTTATTATTTCGATTCGGTCCGATGGGTAGGTGTAGTTGCCGGTCCGTTCAATCTGAGCGACTTCATACATCGCCAATGCGACATCTCTCGCTTCAACAGGCTTGTATTTTTTCATCTTTCCCTGTAGCAATTTGCTGATGATCGGACTTAGGACAGTGGCGGCTTTTTCGCCTAAGCGAAATTCCTGGCGTTCTCCAAGCAGCAAAGAGGGCTGGAATACATGCAACGCAGTCAATCTGGTTTTCTTCAGGCGTACCTGCAGTTGTCCTTTAGTGCGGCTGTAAAAGACTTTTGATTCAGCGTCCGCGCCAAGTGCCGTAATAATCAGAAATTTCTTCACTTGTTGCAACTTTGCCATTTCAGCCATTTTCAGAGGATATTCATAATCGACTTTTTTGAATGCATCCTGTGATCCAGCTTTTTTGATAGTGGTGCCGAGACAACAAAAGACATCGTCAACGTCAAAGTGGTGGGCGTAATGATCCAGCTTATCGAAATCGGTGACCACCTGTTCGAGTTTTTCATGTGCCATGTCCAGTGGACGGCGAACCAGGATTTTCACCCGGCTGTAATAGGGGCTGTCTAAAAGGATATGGAGCAATTCGTTGCCGACCAGTCCGCTTGCTCCTGCCAGTAGAGCAGTTTTGTTGTTCATTGTGAACGACTCCTTTTTCTTTGTCTTCTTCCTATAAAAACTACTATACCCCAATATACAGAGAATTGTCTTTTTGCTTTGAATCTTTGGCTGAAGGAGTACAATAAGAGTAGCAACGAAAGGAAAGGAAGAAGCGCATGAAACCAGTGATAGTCGCTGAAAAGCCAAGCCAAGCCAAGGCCTACGCTGAAGCGTTCAAAACCACGAAACGTGATGGCTATATTGAAGTCGCACCCGATGCGATTTTTCCAGAAGGTGCCTATATCACATGGGGAATCGGCCATCTCGTGGAATTAAAAGAACCGAAGGCTTATGACCCGAAATGGGGTAAATGGTCACTGGCAGCGCTACCGATTTTGCCGGATAGCTATCAGTTTCAAGTGGCAAGAGGCAAGGCACAGCAATTTGGCATTATCAAGAAATTGATTTTTCAGACCGATACGGTCATCAACGCCTGTGATGTGGACCGGGAAGGATCCAATATATTCTATAGCATCTACTACCATACGGGTGCCAAAAACAAGAAAATTCAGCGATTGTGGATCAACTCACTAGAAGCTGATGAAGTTAGAAAAGGTTTTCAGGAACTGCGTGACAATCGACAGGATTTGTTATTGTACCAAGAAGCAAAAGCCCGTCAAATTAGCGATTGGCTCGTTGGGATGAATGGTTCCCGTTTGTATTCCCTATTGCTCCAAGAAAAAGGCATACAAGAAGTTTTTGCTATCGGAAGAGTACAAACACCGACCGTTTTTCTAATCTATCAGCGCGAAAAAGAAATTGAAGCATTTGTTCCAGAACCTTTTTATGAAATTGAAGGCATTTTTGATGCGGAAAAAGGACGCTACAAAGGAAAAGTGAAGCTAAGGGCAAAAGAGCGGAAAGAAGCGGAAGAACTGTTGGCAAAACACGCGGTTTCCGCTAAAGAAGAAGGCATCGTGACGCATGTGAAGACCACAGAAAAACGCACACCACCGCCACAGCTGCACTCCTTATCGACTTTGCAGGCAGCAGCTAACCGGAAGTGGAAATACAGTCCAGCGAAGGTGTTGTCTGTCATGCAGGGATTGTATGAAAAAAAGCTTGTCAGCTACCCAAGAACCGATACGCAGCACATTACGCCAGGTGAGTTTAGTTATTTGGCAGGGCAGGTTGAAAAATACCAACTGCTGATCGATGCGCCATTTCCCATAGCTTCAAAAGTACCGAAAAAACGGTTTGTCGACAGTTCCAAAGTCCAAGAACATTATGCCATCATTCCAACGAAAACCATACCGACAACGAGAAAACTAGAAGGCCTGGCAAAAGACGAACGCAATTTATACGAAGAAGTTTTGCGTACGACATTAACCATGTTCCATAAAGATTACCGCTATGCTGAAACGAAAGTGACGACAGATGTTAAAGGTTTGGCTTTTTTCACAACCGGTAAAACCGAACTTGAAAAAGGCTGGAAAGGGCTATTTCTTGTCAGCAAAGAAGCGAAAGAAGAACCGTCTCTTCCAGCGCTGCATGAAGGGGAACGAGTAAAAAGTAAGGTCGATATAAAAGAAAGCATGACAACAGCGCCAAAGCCGTATACCGAAGGACAGCTGATCGCCATGATGAAAACTTGCGGAAAGTTTGCAGAAGATGTAGAGGATACTGAAATCCTTAAGGAAATTGAAGGACTTGGAACGGAAGCGACGAGAAGTGGCATCATTGAAACAATCAAACGCCATGAATACATTTCAGTTACTAAAAATATCGTTTCAATCACGGGAAAAGGTCGTATTCTCTGTCAATCCATCGAAGGCAATTTATTGTCGAGTCCGTCAATGACTGCCAAATGGGAGACTTATTTGAAGAAAATAGGTAAAGGCGAAGGTTCAGCTGAAGTGTTCTTAGCAACCATCGGCAAGTTTATCCAAAAGCTACTCGACGAGGTACCGGGGCAAATGCTGAAAAATGGATTGCCGGAACAAATGGCGACACCTGATGCCAAAGATGAGATTGCCCTTTGCCCAAGGTGTAAAACCGGCATGATTGTATCTCGAAGAGGCTCTTACAATTGCACTGAACACGCCAATGGCTGCAAACAATCCTTTCCTGCCACTTTTCTGAAAAAACGATTGACGGCCAAGCAAATCGAATACTTATGCACAAAAGGAAAGACACCAGTTATTAAAGGCTTTGTTTCGAAAAATGGCAAGAAGTTCAATGCCAAACTGGTGTTGGAAGACGGTAAATTAAAGATGGAATTTTGATTTTTTTATAATAAGTTAGACTAAAGACACCGGCTTTTCGATACTACGCCAGGTATGGCTTCCGCTATGAGTTGAGAAGACCACTCGGCTCGTAATCTCGCTTAGTCACTGGGTGCATCGGCACTGATTTAGTTTATTGAAAACAAAAAACGTTAAACTTTACTGGTATCTTATGGAATATAAGCAGACAAGAATCATTAGTTCGACATATAAAGAAAGGCAGGAATCCAAAAGCTTGTTTGGTTGCAATGGTTCGGGTCTTTCTTTGATAATGAATACTAACGGCAAAGTAAAAAATCTGCAGGAAAGGGAGTTTCGTATGAAATATAATTTCGATGAAATTGTCAACAGAAGAGGCACTTACTCCATGAAGTGGGATGGTGGAGAACTGATCAAGCAATTCGGACTGACTGAAAGATATGATGAAGACACGATTCCTTTATTTACTGCCGATATGGATTTGCCGGTTCCCCAACCATTAGTTGAAGCTTTGCACAAAACAGTGGATCATCGGATTTACGGTTACTCGGTTTTTCCGGATGAGTATTTTGATGCCATCCAGTCGTGGCTGCAAAATCGGCATGGCTGGAAAGTAGAAAAAGAGCAGATCGTCTACAGTCCCGGAACAGTTCATGCACTGAATATTGCTGTTAAGGCTTTTACAAATCCCGAAGAAGGCATCATCATCCAACGCCCTGTATATCCTCCTTTCACTTCGGTAATTGAAGGGAATGGCCGGAAAGTGGTGAATAACGCGCTAGTAATAGACGGCGATGGCTATTACTCAATCGATTTTGAAGATTTTGAAGCTAAAGCAAAGGATGACCATACGACAATGTTCATCTTGTGCCATCCGCATAACCCGACAGGCAGAGTTTTCAACGAAGAAGAGTTGAAAAAGATGGCTGCCATCTGTCATGAAAACAATGTATTAATTGTAGCTGATGAAATTCATGGCGATTTACTCCGCCGCGGAAAAGAGTTTATTCCAATGGCTAAAATAGCCGACCACACCGATCACCTCATCACGTGCACGGCCATCAATAAAACTTTCAATGTTGCCGGTTTGCATTGTACCAATGTCATCATCTCTGATGAAGAGTTGCGGACCAAATTCGCCACTGAAATGGGCATGCAGTTGGCATCTCCTTTTGCGATTGCTGCTTTGATTGCCGTTTATAACGAAGGTGAAGACTGGCTAGAACAGCTGACGGATTATGTCGATGGAACGATGGCTTATATTAAAGAGTTTTTAGCTGAAAATATGCCTGAAGTAAAGGTATCTATTCCGGAAGGAACGTATATCATGTGGCTGGATTTCAGCGGCTATGGCATATCAGCGAAAGAGATTCATGACCGTATTTACAATAAAGCCAATGTCTTGCTGGAAGATGGCAGTATGTTCGGTGAAGAAGGAGAGTTCTATCAACGGATTTGCACACCGTCTCCGCGGCCGCTTATCCGGGAAGCTTTGGAAAGAATAGCTTCTGAGTTCGAAGATATCTCCCATAAGAATGTGATGGAAAATGCCGGCAATCAATAATTTGTCTGAAATAAGATGCAAGTTAATCCTGATTACTACCTTTACCTTAGGTGCGAAATTTAGTATAATAGAGAAACTTGGAAAACAATAGCGTTTCCGAATGGGTATAAAATTCATTTATCAATTACGATCGATGTCCATACAACACTTAATTTTATATCTTGGTTAAATATTTCAGACAATAGCGCTGACATAAAAACCGAAAAGAATGCCTTAAAAAGGGCGTTTCTTTTCGGTTTTTTCTGTTTCTGAAAAAGAAGGGAAGCGATTGTGCTGTATTACTTCGTAGATCACAAGAAAAAGAAGATTCACAAACGTCAATTTGCCGGAGATCGTTGCGGATTTATAGAAACACCCGTGGAAAACAGAGAATTTACTGATCGAGCTGATTATATCGAACAGTTGGAGAAAAAGGATTCGTATGAGTACTGCCTCCACTGCCAGTCGGTTCTCACCATGAGCAGCTAGAAAAGGCTTTAGTCTAACAAGTAAAGTGGTTGAATTTGTCTAGTGAACTTCATACGAAAATCAGAGACAGCTCAAGTGACTTGAGTTGTCTCTGGCCGTGGAAGTCAGCTGAAAAGCTGGCTTTTTTCGTTATTTGGCAATTTCCAGCAACACCAAAGTATAGCCTTTGTCTGTGATGAAATTCCAGTCAAGAAAGACTTCCATAATTGGTTGTTGTAAAATGACTTCGATTCGGGTCTGCAATAACAATCTTCTTTCTAAAGGACGTTTGACCAATTTCAATTCTTCAATAAAACCTCCATTAATCAGCTCTTTTTCGATTTCAACAAAAATTCCCGACCGCTCAATCAACAGTGTGCGATTGTTTAACCAGTATAACTCAGTTGATTCGGGTGTTTTTTGAGCTTTTCGACTGGCTTCATTCACTTCAGCGCAAATCTTTTTTTCTTCAATATCCGAGTCCCATTCAAAATCTTCAGCAGGTGATTTGTCCGCCATGACCGCTAAGATCATGCCTGTGTGGGTGTCTAAATTCCAGTCTGCGTATATCTCTGAAACTTCGAGTTTCCCAATTTTCCATAAATGCAATTTAATATCCGCGGCCAACTGATTCATCAATAGGTCCCGTGTTTCTAGAACTCTTCGGTGCTCTTGCTGCCTCAGTAGAATTTTTTCAGTAGGAGCTAAAAAACCTCGAAGGTGGATGGAAATAAAAGGGGGGTTGACTGTCACAAATACTGATGTGGGGCCCTTTCCAAAATTGTCTCGCAGTAAAGTGGAAATATAACTGCCGACTTCAGTGTGTATTGTTTTTTCATTTGACATGAGTAGGTCTCCTTCTGTACTTCAGCTGTGGCCAATTTGGCCTGTTAACTATATTGGTGCGTATCGCTATATGTCCCAGTTACCTAGTTAGAACAACATCATCGATTCCTGCGGTCAGGGGTAGATTCGGTAAAAGACATTCAGTTTAATTGGCTTAATTACACGGGGGTTCTGCCGCTTTTTAAAGAATTGAATAAAAGATGTTGGGATTTTGATGTCTGATTCATTTATTTGGAATCAAATAGAAGGTCAAGTAAATAAAATCGGTCTTATTGAATCAGGTTTCAGGTTTTTCTTCTAACTTCTTTGTTTTATGTCAGTAATAAAAGGGTATTATTTGGGAAAAGATACAATAGCTTTTACTTATTTTGAAAGAGTCGATTTAACTATATATGGTGGACTAAAGAATTAGCTTTTTCAACTTAACTAGTATGAAGAAACGAAGAAATCGTTCCAGGGCGGACGCTTTCTTATTAGTAGTCAAGCCTTCTTCTTCTTGATTTTCCGAGGAAATCGAATGAGTAAGGCGCTTTAAATGATTGCTTGGCGTTCCTGTGCTCGCTTTCCGCCGGCGTCTCCGCTGTTTTCTCCCTATCTTTTAGTTCTACTTATATAGAAAGGAGCAACCCATGCCTTCACCTACAGTCAAAACCACGGACTATACAAAAGAAAAAAACCGAAGAGTCCATGCCAAAAGAAATGTCTGGTCAGGACTCTTGTTCGGAATCGGATTAGTGGCGTTCATTGATGAGACGATATTCCATCAGTTGCTGCATTGGCACCATTTTTATGATCGGTCTACCGCGGACGCAGGATTGGTTTCAGATGGCTTTTTTCATGCCTTCAGCTGGTTTGCGACCGTAGCCTCTTTGTTTCTTTTTGCTGATCTTCAGCGCAGAAAAGCCTGGTGGCCAAAGCGTTGGTTAGGCGGCGTGCTGCTCGGTGCCGGAGCTTTTCAGCTTTACGATGGCATTATTCACCATAAATTATTGGAGCTTCACCAAATCCGTTACGGAGTGGATTTGTTGCCCTATGATCTTGCTTGGAATGGAGCAGCGGTGGTTTTCATTTTAGTCGGTATGATTTTGCTTGGGCAAACCCCCAATACACCGGTAAAGCCCAATGGCAACCGTGAAGAAAACACCTAATTCAGCTGTCAGGAGATGTGTTCCGCTATGTTTAAAGCCAAGTGGAGTGTATCATTTATTTTTCATACTTACCTTTTAAAGGCACAAATAACACTTCATTCAATAGAGTGGTGTGAACCTTGCCAGCATTATCCTTCTCGATTAATCGCAGTTCCTGGCTGAAGGAGCTGCCCACAGGAATGACCATCTTTCCATCTTTACTCATTTGCTCAAGAAGCTCTCTCGGTACTTCAGAAGCCGCGGCTGTGACCATGATCCGGTCGAAGGGAGCCTGCTCTACCCAGCCTTCACTTCCATCGCCCAGTTTAAAATAGATGTTGCGGAAGTCTAATTGACCGAGCCGCTCCTGTGCGCGCTTGTGCAATTCGTCAATCCTCTCGATGGTGTAGACGGAACCGGAAAAAGCCGCAAGCAAAGCGGTTTGAAAGCCTGAGCCTGTCCCAAGTTCCAACACCTTCTGTCCAGGCTGAAGGTCGAGCGCCAGCGTCATTTCGAGAACCAGTGAAGGCTGTGAAATGGTTTGTTCAAATCCAATCGGCAAGGCCTGGTCAAATACGGCCAAGTCTTTATTGGAGTCCATGAAAAAACTGCGGTCCATCCTCTTGAAGTAGGAAATGATTTCTTTTCTTCGACTCTTCATTACATACACCCACTTTCTTTTGTTGTAGATTTGCCAAACGAAAAATCTGAGTCATGCATTTTCTGAGTAGTCTTGTTACATTAATTCTAAGGAAATAACAGCAAATTGTATAGTAATTGCAACGAAATCGATGGGCAAAGAAGGAGGAATGATGAAGGTGGAGTTTCAGCAAATGACTATTAAGCAAATTGAAGAAGGTCTCCATCAAAGTGACAGACGATTGGAACTTGCCACTTTTGGGATGGGTTGCTTCTGGGGACCGGAGGCGCGATTCGGAGGCATGCCTGGAGTAGTAAGAACCCGTGTCGGTTTCGCAGGTGGAACGGAGCTGAATCCCACTTACCGGCAAATGGGTGACCACACGGAAACAGTCCAAATTGAATTCGACCCACTGGTAATCAGTTACACAGATGTGCTTAGGGAGTTCTGGCAGAACCATTACCCAAATCGCGATAATTATAAAGGGAGACAGTATATTTCGTTATGGCATTACCATACAGAGCAGCAGCACCAGACGGTTGAGGCTATCAAAAAAGAAATGGAAGCGAAATTGGGCGAAACAATTGAAACAGAAATTACACCCTTTAGCGGGTTCACTGCAGCTGAAGAACGTCATCAAAAATACTACTTGAAAAGATATCCCAAGGCATTGGAGCAGTTGGCAGAACTTTATCCGGACAGAGAATTGCTGACAGACTCAACTTTTGCTGCTCGACTAAATGGATTTGTGAAAGGTTATGGCACAAAAGACAGTGTGCGTGAAGAAATCGCACAATGGAACATGGAAGAAGTCGAACAAAAATTCTTGATTAAACTCTTTTCAAAAATGAAATGGTAGTGGGAAAAGCTGTTCTACCTCATGGAGTACAAGAACCAAGAGGAATATTAGAAAGTCATTTGCGGTAAAAACTTATTGGCTTGTAATTTCATCTTAAAATTGAACGAAGAAACTGCGTTGTCATGAGAAGTAGAAAACAAACACCGAATGGGCACTGCCTTCGGTGTTTTTGCATTTCGTAATAGAGGAAATGGGCGGGAATGCAGAGAACATAATCTATAGGATCTTTTACAGGAAAACAAAGAAGAGGTGACGTTTGATGGATCAAACAACATTAATATTGGCTCTGCTGCCGATTATCATTATTCAATTTGCCTTAATGATTTTTGCATTAGTGGATTTGATAAAAAACCCTAATCCATACGGACCTAAATGGATGTGGGGCGCACTTATTGTTGTTATCAATATCATTGGCCCCCTTTTATACTTTGTTATTGGGAGGAGAAACTATTGAGTAGAGCAGAAGTGGAAAGGCTGACGAAACACTATGGACAGGAAAATGTGGTGGAAGAACTTTCCTTTGTATTGGAGAATGGGACTGCTACGGCTTTAATTGGACCTAATGGAGCGGGAAAAACGACAAGCCTGTCGATGCTGGCTGATTTGCTGTCTCCGTCAAGCGGTATTATTACAATGGCTGAAGGAACTACAATCGGTTTTCTTCCTCAGTATCCGCAATTCTTTCCTTGGCTGACGGCACTTGAGTTTTTGGAGATGGCTGCGAAAATTAGCGGTATTGAGGCTAAGAAAGCTAGGCTACAGGCAATCCGCACTTTGGAATTCGTGGGACTAGCAACTGCCATAAATAAAAAGACCGGTGCTTTTTCAGGAGGGATGAAGCAACGTTTAGGTTTGGCACAGGCAATTGTCCATCAGCCAAAGCTTCTTCTTTTGGATGAACCGATTTCAGCATTGGATCCGACTGGCCGACGAGAAATTATGACTTTGTTGAAGACGTTGCAACAGGATACAACCATCCTATACTCTACTCATATTTTAAATGACGCGGAAGAAATGACCGATCAGCTGTTGTTTATGAAAGATGGGCGTTTGATTGAGCAGGGTTCTTTGAGTGAAGTCAAGAATCGGCATGCCGATCCACATATAAGAATACGGTTTCCAAATCATAACCAAGCGGCATCGTTTGTTGGAAGACTGCCATGGAAACTTGAACTTAAAGGAGATGCGATTTTTCTTCCTGTTCAAAAAAGCAGTCCAACCATGCAGCAAGTTCTCCAAGTTCTGGCTTTTGAAAACCAGGATATCCTGGGAATCGATTTTCAAACAGTGTCTCTGGAAGAAATCTTTATGAAGGTGGTCGCTGCCAAATGAACCAATTCAGCGTTCTCATGCAAAAAGAGTGGCGGGAAAACATGCGTAATTATAAGATTTACTGGATACCTGCCATTTTCATTCTTTTGGGGATTACAGAGCCTGTGGTGAATTACTTTCTGCCGCAGATAATAGAGTCATCTGGTGGACTGCCGGAAGGGGCAGTATTTGAATTCCCGACACCAGCACCTGAACAGATTTTAATCGCAGTCATGGAACAATTTCAAACTATCGGAATCGCGGTGCTGATTCTGGCTTATATGGGAACTGTTGCTGGAGAACGTAAAAGTGGAACAGCTACTTTATTGTATGTGCGTCCACTTTCTTTTCCGGTATACTTTCTCAGTAAGTGGGTGATGGCATCTGCTATTTCTTTATTCAGTGTTTGGCTTGGATTCCTGGCGGGGTATTATTACACGCTATTATTTTTTGGAACAGTTGAGTTCGGCATGCTTCTTCAAATGGTGGGGACCTATAGCATCTGGGTGATGCTTATCGTTTCCATTGTTGTGGCGGCGAGTGCTGCTATGCCAAATGGTGGGCTTGCAGCGGCTGTTGCATTTGCCATCTATGTCATTCTTCAGCTGGCTGATGGTTTATTCGGAACGAGTTGGGCCATCTCTCCAGTAAAGCTGCCTCAATATGCAACAGCCTGGTTAACTGGGAGTTCGGATAGCGCTAGCTTAGCAGGCGCAATCGGAGTTGCTGTTCTGATCATTGTAGCTTTATTTGTTCTTGGTAGCTGGGCATCTCGGAAAAACAAAGCAAAAACCAAAGTTTAGTCTGAAGATTCGGGGGAGTAGTCGAATTTAAATTAGCTAACGGTTCTGATTCCTTGTTTCAGAGTTACGAGAGAACTTGGCTATGTAACAAAAAACATGACTTAGCTAGGCTTTAAAAAGAAGACTTCTTTAGGAGAATGTAAAAATGTGAAAAAGGAGATTAGCAAATGTTGCATCATGTTGAACTGAACGTATCAAACTTAACAGAGTCGAGATCTTTCTATAGCGAGCTGCTGCCGCCGCTTGGATATGCATTGTTTCAGGAATGGCAACAAGGCTTCAGTTACAAGTCAGGTCCTACGTATATTGTTTTTGTGCAAACTGAAGAGAAATTTCTTCAAACGCCTTTTCATCGCAAAGAAACAGGATTGAATCATTTAGCGTTTCATGCGGATTCACGCGTACAAGTGGACGAAATGACTGAAAAAATGAGACAATGGGGAGCGCGAATCTTATATGAAGATCTTCATCCATATGCAGGCGGTCCAGATTATTATGCGGTTTTCCTGGAAGGGCCCGATCGCTTAAAGATTGAGATTACAGCCACAGAAACAGTGTATGGCGATGCAGAGAGAAAAAAATGACTCACTTTTTATCTTGCCGCGCGTCTGGTTTGGTAAAAAATGACGTGAATTAGAAACCCGATTGACTTAATTAAAATCGAATAGAGGTTACTTTTCATGAAGAAACTTACAGTATTTATTCTGATAGTGCTATTGATATGGAGTGGAATTTGGATCAGTAATAAGTGGGTGCAAACCACTGAATATACGGTAACTTCTGAGAAGCTGCCGGAAGCTTTTGACGGGACAAGAATTGTTCAAGTATCGGATTTACATAATGCCACGTTTGGAAGAAATCAATCGTCGTTGATAGAAAAGGTCGAAGCGGCTGGTCCCGATGCTATCTTTTTGACGGGGGATCTTGTTGACAGCAACCGTTATGACCTGGGTGCGAGCTTGGTGCTGGTCGACGCGCTTGTAGAGATGAGTAGTGTTTATTATGTTACTGGAAACCATGAAGTGGCTTCCAATCAGGTTGCAGAAATTGCATCTGCATTACGTGAACGGGGTGTTGTGGTCTTGGCAGATGAGTCGGTAGAATGGGAAAAAGCAGGGGCAACAATCCAGGTTGCAGGAATTGACGATCCTTTGATGGTTCCTGATATACATGAGGACGAAGCTACGCAGAACAGCCTTGAACATGCACAGCTGACAGATGACTTCACGCTGCTGCTGGCTCATCGTCCGGAGTATCTATCCGTTTATGCCGAAGAAGAAGTAGATGTCGTCTTTTCCGGACATGCTCACGGCGGCCAAATTCGCATTCCCGGACTTGGCGGTTTGATTGCTCCAGGACAAGGGTGGTTTCCAAAAGTAACAGAGGGAATCTTCGAAAAAGATCAAACGGAAATGGTCGTCAGCCGAGGGCTTGGTAATAGTACGTTTCCTGTCCGTATTTTTAATCTGCCCGAAGTTGTCGTGGTAACACTGGAAAAAGAGTAAGACAGTCGCATAGAGTATAGAATTGGTGACTCCTATGCATCCATCTACTTGTCATTAGATTTGGTAGCTATACAAGTTGATCTAACGACTCTTATCAAGTGATCTAACGTAAGATAGTAGCGAGATTTTACGTTTTTTATTTTCAATCGACTAAATCAGTGCTAGTGCGTCCATGGGATAAGCCCATAGCGGGAGTCAGCGGGATCAAAGGGAAATCCTGACTCCGTACTGGAGAAGAGCTTGCGCAGGAGTAATCGTCTTGCTCTATCCAAAGCGGTGTATAAAAGGATGATTTTTAAGGTCAACACATAATAGTTGCTGTAGACAGCGAAAGTAAATAAGGAGGTTGTTATAGCTTGATTAAGAAAAGAGAAGTTACATTGCATCGTTACTCCTCAAAAGGGTCAATCGATTACGATTTGCCATCAAACCAACTAGAGTTCACGCGGTTGCCTAAAGAAATCATCGAAAAAGATGCTAAAGATCCGCTAAAACATTTTATTATCATCAAAGCAAGAGGTGAGGATGCGGGTTTTTTCGAACTGGATGAATCGGAAGATCGGAAGAAACATTCAGATAACCCCAGAGCTTTGCTGTTAAGAGGGTTTTCCGTGAATCCCAAATATCAGGGAAGAGGAATCGCGACAGGATCTATCTATGCGCTGCCGGAATTCTTGGAAATGGAGTTTCCAGATTTCGATGAAGTGGTTCTCGGGGTTAATGCCCGGAATATACCCGCGCAGCGCTTGTATCAAAAAGCCGGATTTAAAGACACAGGCCGGCGAATCATGCGCTCGAAAGGTGAGCAATATGTAATGTCACTGCCTATTAATAAAGCCATGTGAGAGTAATCATTCTCTCACATGGCTTTATTTCGTTTATTCGGCTATTACAGTCAGTAAGTCTCCTGCTTCAATCAGGAGAAGGGGAATCCTGCATTGATTGAAATTTTTTTATTCGAAATAAAGATGCCTGTGTATGCTGCAGCCGGGATTGAACGATGAAGAACAACTCGGACAAATGGATGCGCAGGCTAAATATTCAACGACAGACAGTTCATATCCGCAAGTCCCACATAAAACTGCCTTTTCTTGGAACCGTTCTTTTGGCCAAACCTTTTGTTTGCCGCATCCGATGGCTTCATGGCATTCGAAACACGGAAAGTATTCTTGGCAGCAGAAAAATTTAATGGCAATCCGATCGATAGGTGAATGATAGTGAGCACAGCGTGTTTCGACATCAACCCCGATGCCTTTTACTACTTGATGATGGGGCATAACAAATCTCCTTTTCTGAAACGAAACGATATAAGGTGAATTAATAAACCTTCGTAGCAGGTATTCCGCAAACCAGCTGCGCTTGTCGCGGACGAGCGCCAAGCCTCCTCAGTCGCGTTGCTCGATATCTGTAAGTTAGCGAAGAAATAGTAGTTCTTATTAAGTGAAGTGGCTCTCTTAGCGGCGGCGTGTCCATGGGCTGGGCTCCTGCCAGAAAACGGACCAGGCATTCCCGGGACCTCATTTGCGACGAGCTTGCGCAGGAGCAATCGTCTGTGCTTTACCCAAATCGGCCGACGCAGTTTACAATATGATGATTCTTAAGTTCAACTTATATAGCTCAACTTATATGGTTTGCTTTCTTTCTATGCTACTATGAAAGGGACGAAACTACGAATCTAATTCTTCGGGGCAAGGTGAAATTCCTTACCGGCGGTGAGCAGGAAACTGTAAGTCCGTGACCCGGTTGGATGAAGGCAGGCATAGGCCTCTATGCAATGCGCTTCTAAACGGTGGAGCTGGTGAAATTCCGGCACCGACAGTTACAGTCTGGATGGGAGAAGAATGTAGAGATCGGCTTCGTTATGTGCCTCTTCTTTTCAATGAGTTAGAATTGAAAGGAGGAATTTGTATGACCAAAAAACCTTACGAGGGACCAGTCCCTAAAGTCGCAAGGCGACCATCTTTAATCCGGCTCCTTTCCTCCGTGGAAAAAGAGCTTTTTCAAGGTACTAAAAACTGCCGAGCAATCGGCAATCTTGATAAAGAAGTAGGGCACATGCACAGAATAACCTTCAGAATGTTCTTTTCCTCACCACCCATACGCCCCGTGGTGGAAAATACCCAATTACCCGTACGAACTCAATTAAATCTATTCTCACGACTGGAATGGAGGAGTGTGAAAAAATGTTTACAGGCATAGTCGAAGAAGTTGGACACGTTGCTTCAGTCCGCGCTAAACCGCAGGCGATGGAGTTGACCATCTCTTGTGCCCTGATCTTAGAAGACATCAAGCGTGGAGACAGCATCTCCATTAACGGAGTTTGTTTGACTGTCTCGACATTCAACTCTCATACGTTCACAGTTGATGTCATTCCGGAAACGGTCAAGTCCTCGACAATGATCGGATTAAAAGCAGGAGCACGAGTGAATTTGGAACGCGCGATGCCCGCCAACGGGCGTTTCGGCGGTCATTTTGTCAGTGGCCATATCGATGGCGTTGGCATGATCCGTTCAACAAAAAAAGAAGCAAACGCTGTGACCAAAACAATTGAACTTGAACCTCGGCTGATGAAGTACGTGATGCTAAAAGGCTCCATCGCAGTCGATGGTACTTCGCTGACGATTTTTGCGCTTGGCCATAATACGGTGACCATTTCGCTTATTCCGACTACGCAGGAAGATTCGCTATTAGGAGAAAAAGGCATTGGCGACAAAGTCAATATCGAATGTGATTTATTGGCGAAGTATACCGAACGTATTCAAACAGCAGAACCGAAACTCAGCAGAAGCTGGCTGGCAGAAAACGGATTTTAAAGGGAGGCGCAGTAGAGATGTTCTACACTGTAGAAAAAGCCGTTGAAGACTTAAAAAATGGCAAAGCTATTATCGTCATTGATGATGAAGACAGGGAAAACGAAGGCGATTTTATCGCTTTAGCTGAGTTTGCTTCACCTGAAATCGTCAATTTGATGGCGACTGAAGGAAGAGGGTTAATTTGTGTACCGATTGCCCAGTCAATCGCACGAAATTTGCAGATTGGTCTCATGACTGATGACAACACGGATGAATTTGGCACTGCTTTCACAATCAGTGTTGACCATAAAGACACAACTACTGGAATCAGTGCTTTTGAACGCTCCCATACAATCACCAGTTTAGTGAACCCGGATGCGAAAGCAACAGACTTTAAACGTCCTGGTCATATTTTCCCGTTGATTGCAAAAGATGGCGGCGTACTTGACCGGACAGGGCACACCGAAGCAGCTGTAGATTTGGCCAAGCTTGCAGGATCGCCTCCAGCTGGGGTTATATGCGAGATTATGAATCCCGACGGCACAATGGCACGCGTAGATGATTTGCTGAAAGTGGCGGAACGGCTAGGACTTGGCATTCTCACAATTAAAGACTTGGTATCGTATCAGCAAGAAAAGTCAAAATATGACGGCTTACTAATCGACTAGAGGAGATGGAATTGCATGACGGTTCATTTTGAAGGATATTTAAACGGTGAAGGACTGCGGATCGGCATAGTTGTCGGACGCTTTAATGAATTTATCACAAGTAAATTGCTAGGCGGCGCGGAAGACGCGTTAAAGCGCCATGGAGTTGGAGCGGACGATGTCTCAATTGCTTGGGTTCCGGGAGCTTTTGAGATTCCGCTTGTAGCAAAAAAAATGGCGATGAGCGGAAACTACGATGCAGTCATCACGTTAGGGACTGTCATCAGAGGCGCTACGCCTCATTTCGATTATGTCTGCAGCGAAGTTGCAAAAGGTGTATCAAGAGCCAGTGACCAAGCAAATATTCCGGTCATTTTTGGAGTCTTAACGACGGATTCGATTGAACAGGCGATCGAGCGTGCAGGAACAAAAGCAGGCAACAAAGGCTGGGAATCAGCAGCCGGTGCTATTGAGATGGCAAATCTCATGAAAAAATTATAATAGTCAGCTCCTGGGCTTTTGCTCAGGAGTTTTTTCAAGGTTAAAAAAATGGATTTAGGGGAATGTGGTGTATAACTACATTGGGTCCGCCAAATTACGAATAAGGTGAATATAGAATAGAAACTGTTCTAACTTGTACATTAAGAGATAAAATCGAATTAAGGTGGGAAATTATGAACAAAACGATTTTTCTGATTAGACATTGTCAGGCGACCGGGCAGGCGCCCGATGCAGAATTGACTGAAATGGGAAAAAAGCAGGCAAAAGACTTGGCGGAATTTCTGCAAAAACGCCAGGTGATTCATTTTATCTCTAGTCCACTGACACGCGCCATCCAATCCATCGAACCGGCAGCAGACTGTCTGGGTTTGCCGATTAGAATTGATGATCGATTGGCTGAACGTGTATTAAGTTCTGAAGATTTACCGGACTGGATGGAAAAGCTGGAGGAGTCGTTTGATGATGCGGATTTGAAGTTCGCTGGAGGCGAATCTGGAAAAGAAGCAACTGACCGCGCAATGGAAATATTGAACGAAATGGAAGACAGAACCGCAGCGGTGACTCACGGAAACTTATTGGGATTGCTACTGAAACAGATCGATGCGAGCTATGGCTTTTCGGAGTGGCAAAAGCTAACCAATCCGGATGTCTATGAAGTGGAAATAAAAAGCGGCGATGCCTCTGTAAAGCGTGTGTGGAGCTGAGTTACTAAAAAAGGCCAGCAGCTGATTTGCTGCCGGCCGATTGGTCCTTATTATTCAAGTGTATTTCCGGAATCTGGTATCGGATTATTTTTAAGCATACCGGCTAAATGATAAGTGTTATAGGCAAGTCGTTGAATAGCTGATTTGGTAAATTTATTGTCCCGTCCTGCATCCATATAGGAGTCGCCGGGTCCTGCTTCACCAACCCAATAGGCATCAACGTTCGGTGGAATGACGAAACCGATATGGGAAAGACCATACAGAATAGAAGCAGCCGAATGCTTGGCTCCGTCTTCGTTACCTGTGATGGCAACACCCCCGACCTTATTATAGAAAATGGCTTGTCCTTTATCATTGGTTACGCTGCTACTGCCGTACAGACGCTCGATAGCTTGTGTAGCCAGTGAACTTTTTTCCCCGAGCCAGATAGGGGTGCCGATAATAAGAATATCTGCAGCCAATACCTTTTCAAGAATTTGCGGCCACTCGTCTCCTTCACCCATATCGTCCTGAACACCGTATGCTATGTTGTAATCTGCCAAACGAATAATTTCAGATTCCACGCCTAGTTGATTAAAATGAACTCGCACATCATGGATGAATCCTTCGGTATGAGAAGGTTCTGTTGAACTTTTTAATGAAGTGTTAAGAAAAATTGCTTTTAATGTTTGCATTGTATCGCTCCTTCTGATAATCAGGTTATATAAGTTGAGTTAATACGTCAGCTTCCTGCTCTGCTTAAAGCGTGGAGGCGGGAGACGTCAATCCAAACAGAAGTATTCCGTTCTTTCTTCTGCAGGTCTACTGTGGCAATCGCAGTTGAATTTTGGAATAAGCATCTATAGAAAACCATCGGAAAGTATATGTCCACTTCTGATTCGTTTTAATTCAACCTATTATAATTCTCTATTCCCTTTTAAAATAAATCTATGCAACATCTGTTTTAATATATTCGTCTGTAGAAAAGAGGTGTTCTGGATGAAAAAAGCAGACGCGCTGCCTTATACGTGGATCTTTCTCTTCTTATTAATTAAAGTAAGTGCTTTTCGCATGCTTGTTTTTGACGCGAAATCAATTTTGCATATTGCATTGATTGAATTTCCGGTGTGGGCTTTCTTGCTATCGGTTGTTTTACTGGTTGCTAAAAAAAATCTGTGGCGAGCAGTCTGGATTTTCAACTTGCTCACTTCCGTCATCTTTTTCGTAGTCACACTTTATATTCGCTATTATTCTACAATTCCTTCTTATTATGACTTGCAGCAACTTGCGCAGTCTGGTTCTGTCAGCAATACGATTACGATGCTGGGAACTCCGTGGGACTTTCTTTTTTTTGTGGATGCCATTTTGCTGGTATTCCTTGCACGCCGCTGGAAACAGCCAGTGAGACTAGCTGCAATGAAGTACGTTGCGGTCAGCATGGCCGCGGTATGTACAATAACGGTCGCTTACGCTCTCCAGCAGCCCATCATCGATGTTTCCTATTTTGCGAAAGAAAATGGATTTTTGCAGTCCCAACTGGTTCAATTGTATAACCGCTCGACTGAAACTGCACATGCCTCTTCAAGCAAATTGTCGGCAAAAGAGTTGGAGGAGCTCAAAGGCAATAAGTATGTGAAAGCTAGTGAACAGGAAAGCTTCGGAATTGCAGAAAACCGCCATCTTTTCATCATTCAAGTAGAGTCTCTCCAGAATTTCGTCATCGGGCGTTCCCTGAATGGTCAGGAAATCACGCCAAACCTCAATCAGCTGTTGAGCGAAAGTGCTTATTTTCCGAATGTTTTTCAGCAGGTGGGAGCCGGTACAACTTCTGATGCCGAATGGATTGCCAATACAGGGCTGTATTCGCAAGGTATGATTGCTACAGCGAATAGTCTTTCGGGGAAAGAGGCTCCATCATTGGCACGGATATTGAAGGAGAAAGGCTATGGTTCTGCCACTTACCACGCGGATGATGTGACATTTTGGAACCGCGACGTTCTTTATCCGGTTCTTGGCTACGAAGAGATATTCTCGATTGCTGATATTCCGAACGTCAAGCAGGTTGGTTTTGGGCCAGCGGACGAAATTTTGTTTGACTTTGCAGCGAATGAATTGCCTCGACAGCTTGAAACCTATGAGCGCATCTACGCCAATATTGTCACTGTCACCAGCCATACCCCATTCGAAATGCCGGAAGCTATGCAGTATCTAAATTTGCCTGCCGAATATGAAGACATGTACGTCGGAAACTATCTACAATCAATCCGCTATGCAGATGAACAGATCGGCTTGTTCATTCAAGAACTAAAAGATCAAGGGATTTACGATGAATCCCTCATCGCTATTTTTGGTGACCATTCGGGCATGCACGGCACGTTGGTAACTGAGGAAGATCAACTGTTATTAAGCGACTTCTTGGGACATGAATATTCGCTGAAGGACCAATACACCATTCCGCTAATTTTTGCGGGTGGAAATCTTTTTGAAGGAACTGAAATGGCGCGTCTTGGAGGCCAGACAGATATCATGCCAACGCTGCTGACCTTGCTTGGAGTCGAACATGACGAGCCGATGATGGGTCATAACCTGTTCCAATACAAAAAGAATTTGCTGGGCATGCGCTATTATTTGCCAGGCGGGTCTTACATTCAATCTGAACAATTTTATAAAGCACCCGGAGCAAAATTACCGGAAGTTCTGTATGATTTAAAAACTATGGATGAACGCAGGAAAAACAGTGATGCCAAAAAACATATTGATGATACTGAAACACTGATGAACTATGCAGACGCTTTATTGAAAGACTATATCGATGAATAATTTCCTCAGGCAAAGAGAAACCACTATAATAGATAGTAAGCTAGAGATGAGGAGGAAGACGCTCAATGGTAAAAGAATTTGAAAAAGAAGTCATGAAAGCGATGGACAAGATGTTCGAAAATGAAATGAAAAAAGTCAACGATGCACTGGATCAGGAATTGCTGATTTCCTTGATCGGCGAAGTGAACGCCGGCAAATCTTCCACTGTCAATAAAATTATTGGAGAGGATATTGCCAGCACCAATCCGATGCCAGGAGAAACGGTTAGCGTGGATCCTTATAATATCCGTGGACTGGAAAATATCAAATTTATGGATACGCCAGGATTAAATGATCCAAACGATGAAAATCCTAAAAAAACCTTAGAGTTTGTTCAGAAATCCGATGTTGTGCTGTTTTTCCTGAATGCGGCAGGCACGGTATTTTCTGAAAGTGAAAAAGGAAAGTTCAATGAAATCGAAAAACACAATAAAGACATTCTAATAGTTTTGAATAAAATTGACGCTGCGGAAAACATTCCGTCCATCGTCCAATTTGTCCAAGAGCACACGGGAAACAAATACAAAGTTATTCCGATTTCTTCGAAAACAGAAGAAAATTTGGAAACCTTAAAGAAGGAAATCCTTTTTTTGCTCGAAAAGAAGGGCAAGGACCTGCTCTTCGCTAAAAGTATGAAGAAAAAATCTGCTGCTGCTACACGCTGGATTATCGGTGCCGGTGTATCAGCCGGTGTCATCGGTGCATCACCTATCCCAGGTTCTGACGTGCTGCCATTGACAACGCTGCAAGTTGGTTTGATTATCAAATTATCGAATCTTTATGACAAACCGTTAACTAAAAAAGCGGCGAAAGATATGATTGTCATCACTGCAACGCAAACGATCGGCCATACCATTTATCGTCAAGCATTAAAATTCATTCCAGGAGCAGGGTCCATCATCGGTGGAACTGTTGCTTCATCCATGACATTGGCACTTGGCTATGGTGTGAAATATGCTTACGAAAACAATATCGCCATTGATTATGATATGATCGGCGACTTATTTGAAAAGCTGAAAAAGCGCGAGAAAAAAGCGTAATAATTGTCGAACCGCCTTTCTTATGCAGAAGGGCGGTTTTCAATTTGCTTGCGTCTTTCGGATTTGTCATTTACCTTTAGAAGAAAGTTAGACGGAGGTGCGGGATGAAAATATTGGTAGTGGAGGATAACCCGAGTGTCAGTTCCATGCTGGAGCTGTTCTTTTCAAAAGAAGGAATTGATGGGGATTTTGCAGCCGATGGGTTGGAAGGCTATCAAAAATACAAAGATGGCGTATACGATTTACTGATTCTGGACTGGATGCTTCCGGGGATGGAAGGTATCGCATTATGCCGCAAAATCCGTGAAGAAGGAAGCGCGGTTCCCATTATCATGCTGACTGCGAAGGACAGCGAATCGGACCAGGTCATTGGCTTTGAAATGGGCGCCGATGATTATGTCACAAAACCATTCAGCCCTTTAACCTTAATGGCACGCATTAAAGCGGTCACCCGGCGGACTCAGAAAGTGGAACCTGTGTCTGATCTTATTCAAACCATTCACTTTACCGTCAACAAGGAAACGCGTGATGTCTTGAAAGATGGGCAAGAGGTCGACAGCCTGACACCCAAAGAATTCGACCTGCTGGTGTTCTTCTTGCAGCATCCGAAGCAGGTGTTTAGCCGGGAACAATTATTGGAACAGGTGTGGGGCTACCAGTTTTATGGCGACGAGCGGACGGTAGATGTTCACATCAAGCGCCTTCGGAAAAAAATAAATGGCGGGGACATACTATTCCATACGGTATGGGGAGTTGGCTACAAATTTGAAGAACACACGAATTAAGTATTTCTATCAGTTGATTGCCAGCCATTTGAGTATTTTGCTGATTGCTTTTTTGATACTGAGTATTTTATTCGTCCGATACGTGGATGATTTTGCCTACAATGAAAAAGCGGAAGAGTTGGAGAACTACGGTGAACAGATTATTGAGGAGCTTGAACGTCCACGTCCAGGAAACAATCTTCAGGCGTATGTCTCGATTCTCGAAGCACAGAATATCAGTTTTATCGTCTTTGATCAGCAAAGCCGAATTTTGTATCCGGTCTCTGGTTCTTTCCCGCCTGTTGAACTGACACAAGAGGAATGGACGGTCATTGAACGAGGAGAGACGCTTGTCGTCAATAGGGATGTCGAGCGATTCGAGTTTACAGTGACGTTTGTGGCCATGCCCTATTTCGAAAATAACCAATTGGCAGGTGGAGTCCTGCTTGCCTCTCCTGTCAGTGGCATCAGTGAAATGATTGCCGAGCTGAATAAAACGCTGATTACGACCATGCTGATTGCTTTGGCGATCGCATTGCTGTTCAGCTTGTGGTTGTCGAAAATGCATGTCAGCCGAATTCAGCGGATGCGAAATGCGACTTCCATGATCAGCGAAGGTCATTATGATGTCAATCTGCCAGAATCGAATTTCGATGAATTTGGTGACTTAGCGCACGACTTCAATAAGATGGCTGCTAAACTTCAGCAATCGAACGAAGAAATTGACCGGCTTGAAAACCGCAGACGCCAGTTTATGGCGGATGTCTCACATGAAATGCGGACGCCTTTGACGACAATCGCCGGTATCATTGAAGGGCTCCGAAACAATATGATTGAAGAAGGGCAACGTGAAAAAGGCATTCGTCTGGCGAGTGAGGAAACTAAGCGGCTGATGCGCTTAGTCAATGAAAATCTGGACTATGAGAAAATCAGATCCAATCAGGTCGTCTTGACGAAGGAAGAAATCGAAGCGGATGAGCTTCTGGAGATTATACAGGAACAGCTTGATCTGCAGGCGAAGGAGAAAGGCGATACGATCGTCATCAATACAAGTCCGGGCGATATCATTTATGGAGATATGGACCGTTTGATTCAAATACTCATGAATGTTGTCAAGAATGCTATTCAATTTACTGAGAATGGGACCATCTCCTTGACCTCTCATTCTGAAGCTGATTATATGTCGCTTGTAGTGGGAGATGACGGAGCGGGAATTGACGTAGAGGAAATCGATATGGTCTGGCGCCGGTTTTACAAAGCGGATTTATCGCGGGGAAGCGGCCAATTCGGGCTGGGTTTATCAATCGTCAAGCAACTGGTAACATTGCACAATGGAGAAGTCCATGTAGAAAGTGAAAAAGGGAAAGGTACGAAATTCATTATCCGCCTGCCCCATAAAAAATGACCTGGGAGAAACAATCCCAGGTCATTTTTTATATTCAAAACTTTTTATTTTTGTTAAAACTCTAGTCATAGTTTATTCATAATTGCTTGTTAAGCTATGTATATCGACTTAGGAAAAGAGGAAAAAAATATG
The DNA here is from genome assembly GCF_001687565.2 of Planococcus antarcticus DSM 14505. Taxonomy (NCBI): domain Bacteria; kingdom Bacillati; phylum Bacillota; class Bacilli; order Caryophanales; family Caryophanaceae; genus Planococcus; species Planococcus antarcticus. Next base: position 3,209,826 of record NZ_CP016534.2, on the reverse strand, counting down.
AAAAAACTTTTATACATCGGAAGCGGCGTAATAGCGGCAACCGCTATTTTTATGATGGTTGCATTTTCAGGGGACGAGTCAGTAGCTTCGGTGGGAGACACCGAAATAACGAAAGATGCTTTGTATGAAAAAATGGTGGCTTCCGCTGGAGCGGCGACACTTGATACTCTGATTTCTAACGAAGTGGTCAATCAGGAGGCAGCTAATGCTGACATCAAGGTAACTCAGAAAGAGCTCGATGCAGAAATGGCAGTTTACGAAGAAAGCTACGGTGGAGCGAAAGCACTTGAACAGGCCCTTGCAGCCAGTGGCATGTCGATAGCGGATCTGGAAGAGGAAATGGAAGTTTACTTGAAGGTTGAAAAAATCATTGGACCGGATATTGAAATAACCGATGAGCAGATCGGCACGTATTTTGAAGAAAATAAAGAGTCTTTCGAACAGCCTTCCAAAGTCGAAGCAAGCCATATACTCGTAGCTACTCAGGAAGAGGCAGATAAAGTCAAGGCGAAGCTAGAGAATGGCGGCGACTTTGCGGAACTAGCAGCTGAATATTCAACAGATACTGCGAATGCCGATAGCGGCGGGGTACTGGGAGCATTCGGAGCAGGGGAAATGGCAGCAGAATTTGAAGAAGCTGCATTCGGTATGGAAATCGATGAAATCAGCGATCCTGTAGAAACAGATTACGGCTTCCATATCATACAAGTAACCGGAAAACCCGCTGAAGCTGAAGCAAATTTGGAAGACAGCAAGGAACAGATCAAGGAAACTTTGTTTGATGAAGCACTGAATACTAAATATGCAGAATGGTTAGTAGAGAAAACCGATTCATACAACATCGATAATAGCTTGACAGAATAGAGGAGGAAATAAACATGGGTTATTATAATTCAAACGAACCGAAAAAGAACAAAAAAGGTTACTTTGCTTCAAGTTTTACAGGGTTGATCGCAGGGGCATTATTAGTGGGAGTAGTTCTTCCAGGCATGACCGATGCAGAGCTCGGCAGCACTGAATCAACGTCAACCAGTGAGTCAGTCAGCGGCTTGCAGACCGCTTCCACAGTTGTCACTTCAGATGTGACAAAAGTTGTTGAAGAAACCACTGACGCCGTAGTCGGTGTTTCCAATTTGCAGGTGGCACAGCAAAATCCTTTTGCTTCGCAAACCGGTGAAGGTAAAGAATCACAGGAAGCAGGCGTAGGATCAGGGGTCATTTATAAAAAAGATGGGGACATTGCGTATATCGTCACCAATAATCATGTGGTTGAAGGTGCAGAAGATGTAATGGTTACTTTGTCAGATGGAACTGAACTTGATGCTGAGGTGCTGGGTACAGATGTTTGGACCGACTTAGCAGTTTTGAAAGTTCCTGGTGAAAGCATTAAAGCAGTAGCTGAATTTGGAGATTCTTCCGTATTACAGGCTGGTGAACCGGTTATTGCTATTGGTAACCCATTAGGACTTCAATTTTCCGGATCGGTGACTACCGGTGTTATTTCAGGAACTGAACGGTTAGTACCAATTGATATAAACCAAGATGGTACAGAAGACTGGCAGTCAGAGGTTCTTCAAACCGATGCTGCGATCAGCCCAGGGAACAGCGGCGGTGCTTTGATCAATGCTGAAGGGCAACTGATCGGCATCAATTCCATGAAAATCGCCCAGAATGCTGTAGAAGGCATCGGACTGGCGATACCTGTTAATACAGCGATACCAATTATCGCAGACTTGGAAACTGAAGGAGCTGTAGAACGGCCGTCGATGGGCGTTGCCATTGTGGATTTAGCTGAAGTTCCAGCACAATACCGCAGCAGTCAATTGAATTTGCCAACAGAAGTCGAAGGTGGCATTGTCATTGAATCGGTAGTTGAAGGTTCAGGAGCGGCGGCAGCAGGAATAGAAGCATATGATGTCATTGTCGAATTGGATGGAAATCCGGTTAATTCCGTGCTGGATCTTCGCCAACATCTGTACAATGAAACGAAAGTCAGCGACGTAGTGAAAGTAAAAGCCTTTAGAAATGGCGAACTTCAGAATTTTGAGCTGACATTGACAGAAAATAGTTAACAAAGAAAAAGGCTTCCTGTTAGTCAGGAAGCCTTTTTTATATTGAGATTTCAAGCTAATTTACACGAGAGAAAACTTAGTTGGAAACTCCAAACCAATCCGTTCCAATTCCAAAGCCGACAAGGATGAGAACTAGAATAACAAAGATGATGATGCCCAGTTGTAAAGGTTTGTAGCCTGTGGTTCTAGGCTCCTGTATCCCTTCTTTTTCTTCAGGTGGACGACGCTTTGCCTCCTCTTCTGTCTCTTTCATGTAATCTTCTTTTTCATTATTGCTCATTTGAATGCCTCCTCGAACTGCCTATTAATTGTCTTTACCCCATTAAGAGTAGGTTCAATCCTGAAAATTTTCTTCCGTCTGCAACTCACGCTGAGATAACTTCTGTGCTAATTCACGGCCAAACAGTTGTGAAGACTGTGGGTCCCGCCCTGTAAGAATTTGCTTGCTGCCCCAGACAACATAGGCGTCCTGGTCTTTTTCTTCATGGTAGTCCGCAACTTTTTTCAATTCATCTTCGAGGCTGAAGGGCAACAAATCCATTACTTCTTTTGGTTCACTGTCATTCGGGTAGCCGGTGACTTTAAGGCCATCAAGTAGGCCATGACCTTCTTTGGTTTTTGTGTATACTAGAGGTGCTGGTCCGTGGCAAACAGCTGAAACGATGCCGCCCGTCTCATAGACGATATTAATCACAGCATGCAGATCTTCGTTGTGTGCCAAATCAAACATGGCACCGTGTCCGCCGACAATCATGATAGCATCGTATTCACTAGCTTTGACGTCGACGATCGGTGTCGTTTTATCTGCCATGCCTGAATCATATTGTTTTTTATAAATGCCAGTTGGATCATAGTCTTTGCTGAGGCTCACTGGGTCGACGATGGGTTTGCCTCCATCAATGGATGCCAATCCAACAATATGCCCTTCTTTTTCTAGTTCTAGAGCAGGTGCGAACAGTTCTTCCGCCCACCAGCCAGTGACATAGTTATTTTTTTCATCTGCATAGCCACTCGATAATACCGCTAATACTTTTGCCATCGTATCTTCCTCCTACTATTAAAAAGTCCTTGTTTCTTCACTTACCCTGTATGAAAAATCCTGAAACGTGGCGGTCGAAGAGAACTTGGATAAGAGTTGAAGATTATGCTACATTTAGTAAAAGAAACGAAAGGCGAGGTGAAACGTTTGAAGGAGTTATCCCGGGAAACCCAGGCGGCATTGCTTGAAGCTATGATTGATGGTAGCAAAGTGGGCACTATTGTAACTGATCCGGCACAGCCGGACAATCCGATTATCTACACAAATAAAACCTTTATTGAGATGACTGGATATACACGAGGAGAAGTAGTTGGGCGCAATTGCCGTTTTTTGCAAGGACCTGGAACAGCAAAAGAAGATATTGAAAAAATGAAAAAAGCCATTGCTAATGAAGAAAAAGTCATCGTGACTGTACAGAATTACCGCAAAGACGACTCTCCATTCTGGAATCGCTTAGTCATAGAGCCTGTCCATATAGAGGGCAACCTGTATTTTATCGGTACTCAGACAGACATTACGCTGGAGCGCTCTCAGCAACAGGCCATTATGGCAAACGAAGATGAAATTGAAAAACTAATGCTGCCTATTTTGTCTATACAGGAAAATGTAGCGACTGTTGCACTGGTCGGTACAATGAACTTTCAGCGCTTTGAAACCTTAAAAGCGAAAATTTGTGAGTATGCGCAGGAGCATCACATTGAACATGCAATCATCGACATTACCGGATTAACCTGGAATGAAAAATCACCACTTTATTGGTTTACACAAATTTATGAAGCGCTTCGAATTATGGGAAGTAAACTTTATGTCACAGGTATTTCTCCAGCCGCAGCGCAGCAGTTTGTCACTGATTCAGATCGCGATAGCCGCGTGGTCACTTTTTCGACAATTGAAAGAGCGCTGAATTTTATTGCACAAAATGCAGACGGCGGAAATCATATAAGTTGACTCTGGATTGGCAAAAGAGGTAAGTTTTAACTGTTCTCAAATACAATTCAGGAAAGAGGTTGGAAAAATGTCAGCATTATTTACAACATCTGTCACAGCCACTGGTGGCCGTGAAGGAAGAGTCATTTCCGAAGACAATCTATTGGATTTTCAATTGGTATCGCCAAAAGAATTGGGAGGTCCCGGAGGAGAAGGCACAAATCCTGAACAATTATTTGCGGCAGGCTATTCTGCTTGCTTCGATGGAGCATTAAACTTAATCATCAAAAGAGAAAAAGCGGAAGTTTCAAGCACTTCTATCAAAGCCGATGTCCACTTTCTGAAAGATGAAAGCGATGGGGGCTTTAAAATTGGTGTTACTTTAAATGCTCATCTAGAAGGCGTTGACGAAGCGACAGCAAAAGACCTCGTAGAAAAAGCACATGCATTTTGCCCGTATTCCAAAGCGACAAGAGGCAATGTAGACGTAGAATTGAAAATAGTATAAAAACTTTTAAAAAGCCGGGAAGCGAAGTCTTTCCGGCTTTTCTTATATCTACAATTGGAAGCAAGAAAGCAGAAGATTGTTAAAAAAATATGTGTGATGTTTTTAAAAAAACAGAGTTGGGTAGAAAGGTAATGCAGAGTCATACTCAAAATTAAAGAAGTGTGGAGGGAATGGACAAAGAAGAAAAGAAACAGTGGACTTCAGAGAATTATAAATATACAGGCACGGATTCAGAAAAAGTCGAGACACAATCCAATACAGGCAAAAACGACTCTGATTACGATGGTGGGCATCCAAGTGATACTTCGAATGAAGAACACAAGTTCAAGGAAAACGAGCAGGAACACTCAGCAAGCGACTCCTACAACTCTGGCAAAAACGACTCTGATTACGACGGCGGTCATCCAGCAGATGTCAATCCGAAAAGTGGAAATCAAGTAAGTTCTAAAGATAAAAGCTAAAATCAAACAGGAGGTTTTATGTATGTTTTTTCACACAGGAGAACTTCAGTATCATGCCAAACCTGATTCTCCAGATCCGGTTTTTGCTAAACAAGTACAGGAATTGATTGGTGGACAATTTGGTGAAATGACAGTTGCCATGCAGTACTTATTCCAAGGGTGGGGCACAAGAGGAAACGAAAAATACAGAGATTTACTAATGGATACAGGAACGCAGGAGTTAGGACACATTGAAATGCTGGCAACTATGGTAGCAAGACTCCTTGAAGGGGCATCTGTCTATGAACAGGAAAAAGCCGCTAGTGATCCGATTGTTGGAGCCATCATGGGCGGCATGAATCCGCAGCATGCCATTGTGCATGGGTTAGGTGCTTCTCCAAAAGACAGCAACGGTGTTCCTTGGAACGCAGGATATATCGTGGCAAGTGGAAACTTATTGGCGGATTTCCGTGCCAACGTTAATGCAGAATCACAAGGTCGTCTCCAAGTAGCCCGTCTTTACAGCATGACCGATGACAAAGGCGTGAAAGACCTGTTTTCATTCCTGCTGGCACGCGACACGATGCACCAGAATCAGTGGCTTGCTGCTATAAAAGAATTGGAAGCAAAGGAAGGACCGATTGTTCCTGGTACACTTCCGCCGGAATGGGAAGCGACCGAATACTCCCATACTCTTTATACAAGTTCAGAAAGTAGCAAAGAATTGAAATGGATGAGTGAGACTGCACCGGATGGCCATGAATTCAAATTTGGCAAACCGGAGCCGTTCAGTACTAAACCTGAACTGAAACCTGCTCCGCCAGAAGCTCACAATTCATTGCCTGAAGATAAATTGAAGTAACCCATTTGAGGCTGTCTCGAAGTCATGAACTGTGGCTTTTGGACAGTCTTTATTTTTGCTCAAGAGCCGATTAAGGAGGAATGGCTGAGGGTGGATTTTTTTCTAGCATGGGTTCCGAAAATCTATAGGATATAACGAGAAATAAAAACAGACTCGGCAATCGCCGAGTCTGTTAAAAATCAAGAACTAATAAAACCGCCGCCATTTACGTGGATGGCCTGACCTGTTACATAGGTAGCATCTTTTGAAGCAAGATAGACATAAGCAGGTGCCAATTCAGACGGCTGGCCGCGCCGCTCCATGGGTGTCTCGCCGCCATGTTCACCGACTTTTTCTGATCCGAAAGTAGCTGGAATCAGTGGTGTCCAAATAGGTCCGGGTGCAACTGAATTTACACGGATTCCTTGTTCGGCGATATTAGCTGATAAGGAGCGGGTAAAGCTTGTGATCGCTCCTTTGGTTGATGAATAATCAATCAGCTCGGCAGACCCACGGTAAGCTGTCACAGATGAAGTATTGATGATGCTGTCACCTTTTTGGAAATGAGGTAGGGCAGCTTGCGTCAAATAGAACATACTAAAAATATTGGTAGAAAAAGTCTCCATTAATTGATCCGGACTAATAGCTAAAAAGTCATCCTGTGGAAATTGTTTTCCGGCATTATTGACTAAAACATTCAGTTGGCCGAATTCAGAAATGACATCTACTACAAGCTGATTACAATTTTCTACATCGCTAATATCTGTAGCGAATTTAACTCCTTTGGCTCCATAGGATTCAATCGCTTTTATCGTTTCTTCTGCATCTTCATGTTCGTCAAGGTAGGCGATCGCAATACTGGCACCTTCTTTAGCATAAGCTACTGCTACTGCGCGGCCGATGCCGCTATCTCCGCCTGTAATAAGTGCAACTTTACCTTCTAATTTTCCAGAACCCGTATAGTCTTCATCGTCATAAATCGGTTCAGGATTCATCTTCTCTTCCGAACCGGGTTGAGTTGATTGTTCCTGTGGATCGACTTGTTCATCAATTTTTTCGAATTTATCTTTAGTCATCATGATTCCTCCTTAATTAAGTAGAGTCATGTTCATTATTCCCGTCACTATTTTACTTAAACACAGAAAAATATAGCTATATAAGTTGTACTAAAGAAATAGCTTTTTCGAACCGCTTCGGTCGCTTTGGAGATGGCTACGCCTAGCTCGTGACTGTCTCTGCACTAAGGGACTTACTATTTAATTGAGTAAGCTTGTGTATTGCCACTGTTTTCATAAAAGATGTGGAGCAAACCAGCGGAGACTCCATAGAGAGCAACGCAAACAATATGGAAAGAAATCCACTCGGGCATAAAGCCCGTATTAGTTCTGGACAAGCTCTTAGCAGCTGATGTCGCGACGTCCTATTGCAACAGCTGCATGACCCACATTCTACCAAAAGCGAAGCTGGTTTGCGGAATATCCATTCCCAAATAGTTCCTGTCATACATGGGGAATTCAGCATATATACCAACAAAATCTTGCGTAGATAATATAGAAGGTAGCAAAAAACGGAAACGCCTCATTATAATAGGGCATCTCCGTTATGATGTAAAATAGATTCGGAAAAAGACATTACGACTCTCCAGTGAGTACTCCACAAGAAATACGATCGCCGGAGTCACCAGAAGGATCGGTTGTTTGATCGTCTTCACCCGCATGAATCACAAGGGCTGTCCCGCCTTCTTTCAGTAATGAATTTTCTTCGCCAATTGCAAGCGTGACATTTTCAGCTGTAAACTCCTGAGTAGCAGTGCCGTCTTCACTGACTTCAATATTCGGTAAATCTCCAGCATGTGGACCGTCTGGGTTGTCCATGCCATGCATGGCATCTGTCGGATTAAAATGGCCGCCGGCAGATTCGAAATCTGGAGCTTCGCACATTCCTGTCTCATGGAAATGAATACCATGCATGCCTTCTTCTAAATTTTCGACTTCAAGCACAACGGCAACGCCGTTATCTTCCTCCGCCAATTCTGCAGTACCGACCACATCGCCGTCACTGTTCATCATCTCCACCGTTAACATGAGAATTTCGCCGCTGTTGTTAGTGGCTCCGCCTTCAGTGGTATCTTCACCCTCTTCAAGATCCTGTTCTGTTGCACCATCTGATTCTGTTGGTGGATCTTCTGTACTTTCATTGCCACAGGCTGCTAAAAACAATAAAAAAGCCAGTGATAAAACGAGTATAAGCCAGCGCTTCATCCGAACCCCTCCTTCGAAATCGTGTTACTCTTCAATACACCTCTTGACCGTGAAGTAAACGCTATTTTCTGAAATAGATTCTTTTGTAGGAGAGAAAGTGCCATCTCCAACGTGCCACATGGACGATGATTCACCCGAGCAGCCGCCGGCGGGTCCAAGGGCTAGGCAAAGTATGAAGGCGGGCGTACTTTGACTAGCTTATTGCGTGAGCCATGCAAAGGGCTTCCGAAGCGACGTAAGATGCTAATTTATTTATTCAACTTATATTTTTTCGTTTACGGAAAATGAGCAAGAATCCTAGAACTACTGACACAATGCTTACAGCAGCAGCGGGTTTGAAAAATGGCGGCCGGTAAGTTAGAGCAACCTTGTTATTACCTGTCTCCAAAGGGACAGCAATAAAGGCATAATCTGCTTTCAGCACTTCCACTTCTTGTCCGTTTACCGTTGCTTGCCAGCCGCGCTCGTAAGGAATAGAAAGCTCTAGGTATTCGTCGTTCTCTGTATTATCATAATCGAGACTAACATGGCTACCGTCTGTTACTAAATCGCTAGTTAAGTCAGGTTGAGCGGCTTGTTTCTGCAAATTTTTATAAGACGTAGAATAAACTTGGATGTCTGTTAGTTCATATTTGCCTTTTGGAAGACGTATTTCAATTAATTTTTCAGCGGGAATCCGGATAGTGAGATCATCTACAAATGTTTTGTAAATCGATTGATTGGATTTTCTGGTAGTTTGATAGTCGTTCACTTCAAGCAAGAAGCCTTGATCGAATGCCTTGTTTTCTAAATGAAGAGAAACAAACAAATCATCCGCGGATTCGGGTAGATTTTCCAAGTTTAAGTTTAAGCCGCCAGTTCTTTCAGCCACTTGCAGCAAGCCATCAGTATAGGTGGCACCAACTGCTACTCTATCAAAATCAATCGAGTTTTCACCGGATTCAGGCAACGGTTCAGCACCTTGATTTTGGTCGAGTACAATACCAGTCAGCATAGCCTGCTCGCGCATTAGCGGAGATGCCGCCGCTAATTGTTGTTCCGTGTAAGTAGTAGAAGTGGACCGGGCAAACGGCAGAACATATTCGTTTTCATAGGCGATGTATTTTTCTGATGCGTATATTTCGTTGAAGCCAAATGGAATATTATTATCTTCGCGTGACCGGATGATGTATTTTCCCTGAAGCAAACTGTGCAAATTTGCACGATTGCCAAGCGTCGCATAGCGGCTGACGCTTTCACGGGCCATGTCGATTTCAAGGTCGTACAAGTAAAAGTACAATAAATTTTTATTTATAATACTGGAATACGCACTCAATCCCTGGAAATCTTGCACGATTGGTGTATTGTTGCGGACACCTTCCATCCATTCAATTCGGTAAAATCCGCCAGTTTCTTTGGAGCGGATATAATCTAGCAGTTTATTTATTTCGGGGTCGTCGTAATCCACACCGGTCACCAACTCTTCACCAACTTGCGAAATGTCTCCGTCTTCAAGAATCTTTTCCGTTTGATATAAGTTGGAAAAAATTAGAACCCATATAAACAAGGAAGCCATCAATAAATTCTTGAATAAAGGCTGAGTGAATCTGATATAGAGGAACAGCAGCAACAAAGTAATGGACAGGCTAGCGATAGACAAAATTGAAAAATAGGAATCAATTTCAAAAAATTCGTCTTTTGAAGCGTAAAGCACGAAACTAAAAATCGCGAAAACAGCTGCAATAAAAAAACGGCGCAATGTGAATTTATGCAATTGATCAAATGCTATAGCAACTGCGCCTCCCATGACTAAGGATAAAAAATATTCCCAGCGATATTGCGGGGCAGAAAAACCGTTAAAGGCGCTTCCAATCAACGGGCTGTTGTGCATGATAATCCCGACAATTCCCAAGAGTGCAAACAACCGGAACGTTTTATGGCGATACAGAAACCCACAAAACAACAAGAAGACAAAAAACGCTGGTAAAACGATAAAAGAACTGTTGAATAAAATATTGTCTGTTGTATCCAGCCAGGGAATTTCCTGCTGAAAATCCGGCCTGTGGTTATTTAAGTAGGCATATACTGCAGGAACAAAGGAAACAGCACTAATGCCAGCTCCTATAATGCCAGTGACGACAAAACTTATTATCACTTTCTTTTTGTCCTGCTCCCTTGTGCTGAGCGGAATGAACAAACGGAATAAAATATAGATAGAAGTCAATAAAAAATTAATATAAGCAAAATAGAAATTATCAATCATCGAAACAGCGATGGCTACTAAAAACCAACCAGGTTTTTGTTCGCGGAAAATCTTTTCGACACCAAACAAAAGAAGGGGCAGCCATAAAAAAGCATCCGCGAAAAATTCCCAGTACGTACCGTGGCGAAAATACATTCCTGAAATTCCATAGAGGCAAGCGCCTAAAAAAGCTGCTGGCTTCGAAATTTTCAGATACATGAACAGACGTGTCGTGATAAATAGTACAGCAGCCAGACGGACAATGCTGATAAAGACTGCGGCATTTGCCCAGAACAACACATCGGTTGTCTGAATAACATTGATCATTTTCAGGATGGAAATAATTATCACTGAAACTAAGAACACAATAGACGTAGAGAAATAATAAGACAGTTCACTAAACGTGCCAGCTCCTAATCCGAAATCGAGCGAGTAGAAAAATTCCCCTCGGGTGTATTGTTCAAATAGAAGATGTTTAAAGGGCAACATTTGCGAAAGGCCATCATTTATCCCCACCATAAAATAACCACGCGACCATTGGTATAGAAAAACAATGTGGCCAATCGCAGATAATAGAAAGCAAAAGAATAACAGCAGGAGAGCAGGGCGTAGTTTGTGCATAGAGTCACCGTCTTTTTGCTTATTTTGGATGAGTTGCATCTTTGAGAATCTTACCCGATACGATAAAGGTTATGGGAACTGTAAATAATACGGCCGCAAAAGGCGCAATATTACTATTGAGGTGAAGAAGTTCCACAAAAATAAAAATTAATGCTGTTGAAACAGACATATTAACGACTTGGGTTAAAGGAAAGTACAAGTATTTCTTTAAGGTCGGCTTGATTCGATACGTCACATAGCAATTCAAGAAAAAAGAGATATTTAAACTGATCAAAAATCCTACAATATGTGCCAGCAGATAAGGCAAGGAGAAAATATTATGCAGCACCAGGTAAATAGTGTAGTAGCTCAAGGTGTTAAGAACACCAACAAAAACAAAACGGGTAAACTCGGTATTCAGCGCCTTAAGGCTCATCATATTCATCCGCATTGCTAATATCCACAAGAAAATGAGGGCGCTGTTTTGTTTCATTGTAAATGCGTCCGATATATTCGCCAATGACACCAAGGCTGATCAGTTGAATGCCTCCCAGTAAGAGAATCGCTGTTATTGTCGTAAAGTAGCCGGGGGCACCGATGCCTTCCCGCATAATATTGTATAATGTGAAGAAAATGTAGATCAGCGACAGAATCAGGACCAGAAACCCTGTGTAAAAGCAAATGCGCAGAGGCTTCATATTAAATGAAACAATGCCGTCAATGCCATAATTGACCAGACTGTTAAACGACCATTTTGAATCCCCGTCAGTCCGCAGCACATTTTCGTAGTTGATCGTCTTTTTGCTGAGGCCAATCCAAGAGAACAGTCCTTTAGAGAATCGATTGCTTTCGCTCAATGCCAGAATCGCATTGATGGCTTTGCGGCTTAACAGCCGGAAATCCCCTTCGCCGTCCTGCAAATCGACATCAGTGATCGAGTTAATAAGTTTGTAGTATAAGGAAGAAAGCAAGGAGCGTGCTTTAGAGTCTCCTGTGCGGGAGCGCCTGGCCACGACTTGGTTAAAGCCATCCTCATAGCCCGCCACCATTTCACCGATCAATGTGGGTGGATGCTGTAGGTCGCTGTCCATCACAATGGCCGCGTCTCCTTTAATGCGCTTCAAACCGGCGAGCATCGCCGACTCTTTTCCGAAGTTCCGAGTCAATGAAATATATTTTACGCTATCATGCGCTTCTGCCAACTTTAAAATTTCCTGGAGTGTGCCATCACTACTACCATCATTGATGAACATAATTTCATAACGATATGGAAGCGACTCAAGTTCCTGCACCAACCTGTCGTACATGGAAGCAATGTTTGCGTCTTCGTTAAAAGCCGGAACAACAATAGAGATAAGCTTCATTTTTATTTCCCCTTTCGAGCTGCTAGTTAAGAAGTCTCTTAAAGCTTATATTACCCGCGTCATTTAACAAGTATGCCTTCTGAAAATGAAACTTCCTAGACTTAGATACGTATTAGTATACGACAGCTGTTTTAAGAAAACATTTGTCGGAAAATTCAGCGCGTTTTGCTGTCTGTGAAACTGAAAGCCAGTTAATTTGAATGATTGAGGTCTGAATCTTCGAATTTTTTGGCAGGCTCTATTCGTTGAATTTTACATGTTGGACCGATACCATTAAAATAGAATACATACTGATGAATGGAGAGTGTTAAGAATGGCGATCAATCTCGTAAAAGGTCAGAAAATTGATTTAACAAAAGGACGTTCATCCCTTTCGGGCATCATGGTTGGTTTGGGCTGGGACCCTGTTGCAACCAAAAAAACGGGCGGCTTTCTAAGTGGCCTATTGAGCGGCGGAGGCGGTGCTGATGTTGACTGCGACGCATCCGTATTATTGCTTGACGAGAACGGCAAGCTGACAGCAAAAGAAAACCTGATTTATTTCGGAAATAAGAAAAGCAAAGACGGCAGTGTTGTCCATTCAGGCGACAACTTGACTGGCGAAGGCGAAGGCGATGACGAAACGATTAATATTGACTTGAAGCGCATTTCACCTTCTGTTCATCGCTTGGTCTTTGTCGTTAACATTTATAACGCGAAACAAAAGAAACAGGACTTTGGCATGATTGAAAATGCTTTTATCCGCTTGGTCGATAATCAGTCGAACGAAGAACTTGTTCATTATAATCTTACCGACAACTATGCAGGACAAATGTCGCTAATAACTGGTGAACTTTATCGCCAAGGCGCAGAGTGGAAGTTTTCTGCAATTGGTGAAGGCGCATCAGAACCCGATATTGGATCTATCGCAAACAAATATTCTTAAGGAGTGAAGGGAAAAATGGCAATCAATTTATCAAAAGGACAAAAGGTAGATTTAACAAAAAGTAACCCGGGCTTATCTAAAGTAATCGTAGGCTTAGGCTGGGATACCAATAAATACGACGGAGGTCAGGATTTCGACCTTGACTCTTCGGTCTTTCTTTTAAATACAGAAGGCAAAACAGCTTCAGATGCAGATTTCATCTTCTATAACAACACAACAGGCGCTGCTGGAGCAGTAGAGCACACGGGTGATAACAAAACCGGCGAAGGTGAAGGCGATGACGAGCAAGTCAACGTTGATTTATCCGCTATTCCCGCAGCAATCGAGAAAGCAACTTTCGCCATTACAATTCATGATGCTGAATCGCGCGGCCAGAATTTTGGTCAGGTCAGCAATTCGTATGTTCGCATTGTCAATGGAGACACAAACGAAGAATTGATTCGCTATGATTTGGGCGAAGATTTTTCAATTGAAACTGCGGTCGTCGTGGGTGAACTTTATCGCCACGGAGGAGAATGGAAATTTAACGCCATTGGCAGCGGTTATCAAGGCGGATTAGAGTCTCTTGTGAAGGACTTTGGCTTAAACAGCTGAGCAAACGATGGAAAAGCAAGGAGACTATCTCCTTGCTTTTTCTCAATTCATATATGAAATGATAATTTGAACGGGCTGTAGCAGCAGCATGCCGGGAGGGGTCGCGCATGAGACATTTTAACGGACTAACCAATTCTGATTTAAAAACTTTTTTTAAATATTCCCCGGCAGAATTTAACCGTGACACGGAACGGGAAACACTAAGCCTGGCATTAGGCGCAGCACTTTATACGTCTGGATCCAGAGCTGATTTTGCTCAGAAGATTTTAAGTGGTGAGTATAGTCACGGTGCATTTTCTGGATTAACGACCTTAATTGTCTGTTTGGAAGATGCGGTAGCTGATGCAGAACTCAAGCAAGCGGAAGAAAACGTAGCAGGTGAACTGAAGAAAATAGAAGCAGTGAATACGGAGCAAATGGCAGTCGGTCCAGTTTTGTTTTTACGAATTCGCACACCCGAACAATTGGATAAAATGATCAAACAGGCGGGTACTGCATTAAGTGTATTGACGGGAATCGTATTTCCAAAATGTTTGCCTGCTACGTTGCCGTGTTTTTTCAAGGCACTAGATCGTGCCAGTGAAATGGCTGGCAGAAAACTTTATGCACTGCCTTTACTCGAAACAAAAGAAGTATTGTACAGCGAAACCCGTGAGCAAACTTTGGGTGAATTACATGAAATCATGAGATCAGAAAGGGATCGAGTTTTAACTGTTCGTGTAGGCGCAACCGATTTTTCCAGCCTATATGGCTTGCGGCGTCCTGCGGAACGAACAATTTATGATGTTCACATCATTCGTGACTGTCTGACTTCCATCTTAAACCGTTTTAATCGTGCAGAAGATGGCTTTACGGTTTCGGGGCCTGTTTATGAACATTTTTCAAGTGGAGAGCGATTATGGCTTTCCTCGAAACCGGAACAAACGCTTTGGGAAGAAGTCCAACTAGACGTTCTAAATGGATTTAAAGGGAAAACGTGTATCCATCCGTCGCAAATCTCAATCGTTAATGCCGGCCATATCGTATCTCTTGAAGCTTATGAAGATGCGAAATTGATACTCAACGAAAGTGCTAAGCGCAACGGTGTTCTACAAAGTCCTAAACGCAATAAAATGAATGAAGTAAAGCCGCATTTGAGCTGGGCAAAAAAACTTGCTGCTCAAGCGGAAGTTTATGGGGTGCTGAATGAAAACTACCAACCAATCGATGTCCTCAATCAGATCAGGGCAAGCCAGTTATCAAATCAACACTAAGTTGTGGGATAATCTTGATATTAATGTTTCTGTAGCAAACGCTTATCCAGGCTTATCAGCGGAATCGCTTTTTTCCGTGGCTTTGCGCGTTAATAAAAAGCGTCAGTTTCTTTTCGTCAGTAAATTAATCGCCAAGCATTTAGCTGTCCATCCTTGTTTGGCTCTTGGAACCGGAACCTTATTAGCCTCCTTATTAATGGAAAGAGTGGGTCTTGAAGGGTACCCGGATACGACTGCCCTTGTTAACATGATTGAAACCGGGGCAATAGATCGTGAAACAAGTATAAAATCGCTTCAATTTAAAAAAGCTATGCCTCAGAAAACCGTTTTCATCGGCATGGCTGAAACGGCAACGGGCCTAGGTCATGCAGTTTTTCAGCACTTCGAAGAAGCTGCTTTTATCCATACAACGCGTGAAGAAATTGTTGGCACCACCCCATCTTTTGTCTTTGAAGAAGAACATTCCCACGCAACGTCACATAAAGTATATGCGCCTTCCGGTATGCTTGAAGAAGCGGAAACCATCGTCCTAATTGACGATGAAATTTCTACAGGCAACACCTTGTTGAATTTGGTGTGTGCACTGGATGATCAATTTCCAGGAAAGAATTACGCGTCTCTTTCCATTCTTGATTGGCGAAATGCTGGCCAAAAAGAAAAAATGAAAAAAATAACAAGTGATCGTAACATCAGCTTGAAAGTCCTATCTTTGATGGCTGGTGAGTTTAACCTAGTTCACAGCAAAGCACCAGAAGAACCTGAATTGATTTCTCTGAACGCTACAGGATCAAGGATGCTGGACGCCGAATTACCTGGTGAAAAATTGACTGTCGGTTCAAAGACTGGACAGCAATATGTCTCGTACACGGGCCGTTTTGGCATCACCAGCAGCGAGCATGACGAAATAGGCGACTGGGCAGAAGCTGCAGCCAGACTGACCGGTGGAACAAGTGACAAGGCGCTAGTTATTGGAGTAGGAGAAAATATGTACCTGCCTTTGCGTTTTGCCTTGGCCTTGGGAGGCAGTCCGGTTGTCCAGACCACAACCCGCAGTCCGATTTTTGCTTCGCAGACAGTCGGCTATCCTATCAAGGAAAAGGCTAATTTTGAGCTGCCAGACGCAGAAGGAATCAGCCAATTTATTTACAACTTGAATGAACTGGATATTGACCGGATTTACCTGTTGGCTGAATCTGTCATTGAGAAATCCCAATGGCAGCCGCTGCTTGCATATCTGGAGAAAAAAGCACCAGTAGAATGGGTGGCTCTAACGGCTGCCAAAAGGAGTGAAGAAATCGAATGATAGCTACTGGCTTAGTGAAAACGAGTTATCCGAAAGAAGACATCACCTTCCTATTAAAAGATGTAAGTGAAGAATTTGTTGAAAGTACATTGGAAGAACGTGAAAAAGCGGTTCAAACAGGTGCCCACTACGCAGAACGGCTGCCCATGGAATATCGCCCCTCTGATGAATATACAAATCTTTATCACGAAACGGTGGGCAAGACCAAGCGGCAACTAAGCTATCTGGTAGGGCTGGTGACACGCCGCATTTTCATGAATGCAGGGACAGATGACGTTGTCCTCGTATCGTTGGCACGTGCCGGCAGCCCCATCGGCATCCTGATCCGCCGTTACGCCCAGCGAGTGATGGGTATGGAGTGGCCGCATTATAGCGTCTCTATTTTGCGCGATAAAGGGATTGACGAGAAGGCGATTGATTCGATTCGCGCTGCGCATCCAGCAAGCCGCATCCAGTTTGTGGACGGCTGGACCGGAAAAGGGGCTATCCAAACAGAATTGACCAAAGCAGTCAATAGCCTTAATGAAGAAAAGGGCATGAACCTGTATGATGATATGGCCGTATTGTCTGATCCGGGTGCCTGTGCAGTGTTGTTCGGGACTCGTGAAGATTTTCTGATTCCAAGCGCTTGCCTAAATGCGACCGTTTCGGGATTGGTGAGCCGAACCATTCTCAACAAACTGTATATTGGTAAAGATGATTTCCACGGAGCAAAGTTTTACGGTGAGCTACTCAAAGAGGATCTATCCAATGACTTTGTCGATCAAATCACTGAATGTTTTGTTGAGACTCGAGAAAGAGTTGAGCAAGAAGCTGTTTCTAGACCGGTGACTGCGGAAAGAACTTGGCAGGGCATGAAGGAAGTCGAAGCGATCGGCCAGCAAATGTACAGTGAAACCGACTACCACCTGATCAAACCGGGAGTTGGAGAAACGACCCGTGTTCTGCTTCGTAGAAACCCGTGGAAGGTTCTGGTCAACAATTTGGATAATCCGGATGTTCATCATATTTTGATGCTGGCTGAAGAAAAAGGAGTGCCAGTGGAAGTCGTTCCAGACTTATTCTACCGCGCAATCGGCTTAATCCGATCAGGTAAAGAGATATGACGCTGTTATTCGCCAGTGATTTGGATCAGACTTTGATTTATTCCCGCAATTCGATGGGAATGGACGTAACAGAAGATGAATTGGTGGAAGTGGAGCGCTACGAAGGCAAGCCTTTATCCTTCATGACCCAAAAGAGCCAGTCAGAGCTGTGGAAAATTAACGATGCCGCATTTTTTTTGCCAGTGACCACGCGCACCCAGGCTCAATACGAGCGGGTGACGGGCATTTTTGAAGGTCAGCAGGCACCGCGTTTCGCTGTTATTTCCAATGGAGCGGTTATTTTAGAAAATGGCCAGCCGATCAAGGAGTGGTCAGAAGGGATTCGCCAGCAGTGCGTCAGCCGAAAAACCATCATTTCGGATTTGATGCCGGAAATTGAGCGCTATTTCTCGGAAGACTGGGTATTGAAAGTGCGACAAGCAGATGACTGGTTTGTCTACCTGATTGTAGACCGTGCCCGTTTTCCTGAAGAGAAGCTTAATTTTTATACGACAGCTTTTAAGAAGCTAGGATGGGGAATGTCGCTGCAGGGCCGGAAACTTTATTTTATGCCGGAAAGCATTACTAAAGCAGGGGCTATGGAATATATTAAGGAACGTTTAGGCGCTAGCTATGTTATTGCTGCCGGAGATTCGTTATTGGATCTCGATTTATTGGAAAGTGCTGATTACAGCATACTCGCTTCGCATGGCGAAGCTGTGAAAAGCGCAGTGCCGACTTCAGAGCATATCCATAGAACGGATAAATATGGCATCAAAGCAGGAGAAGAAATCTTGGGACGTGTTGCTGAGATTTCAGTGCAGCGTAAGTAAGCAACAAAGCAAGGAGAGATTCCGATGGTTCAATTGCATCCGATCCCCGCAAAAACCTGGGATCCGGAAAAAATCGGGGAATGGCTGAAAAAACCGATTGTGGATCACAGTGAAACAAAAGTTGAAGAAGACAGTATTACGTATCCGCAGCTGCTTGGACAGGTGATGGGCATGACGCTCGATGCCGATGAATATTTTGCCGCCATCTATGATGTTATCGAAGCATCGGAAGGACGGTTAATCCGGCTCTCGGATAAGATGAATAAGCACATTGAACAGGATCGGCTGCGGACACTGCAAGACCTGTTCGAAATGAATAAAAAAGAAAAAGGCCTATCGCCAAACCGAATGGTGGCGTTTCTTGACGGTAAAGGGCTGCTGCCAAGATTAAAAGATTCTGGTCTGAACAGGCGCCTGCGGTTGGTCCTGATTGATATCCTGAAAGCTTTTCAAGAACAATCAG
Organism: Planococcus antarcticus DSM 14505; assembly: GCF_001687565.2. Taxonomy (NCBI): domain Bacteria; kingdom Bacillati; phylum Bacillota; class Bacilli; order Caryophanales; family Caryophanaceae; genus Planococcus; species Planococcus antarcticus. Next base: position 3,191,097 of record NZ_CP016534.2, on the reverse strand, counting down.
GTGGAAATACGACCCATTCCTCTTTCCGGCGTGTAACGACGGACTTGGTCAAATGGACGTTCAACCACATAGAACCCGAAATTGAGAAGTTGTCGTTGGAAAAAGGGCTACCCGGATTTCTGTGGTATGGCAGCGCTTCGGAAAGTGAAACCTGGTTTTTGAAGCTGGCAGCCGCTTTCGGCTTCCATATCATCGTCTATGACCCGAAAGGTGAAGGCTGGTTCGAGCAGGCAAATGGAAAAGAAGGGCTTCACAGCCACAGTTTCCAGACAAATGCCGAGTCGCTTCTCCCTTTCCCGGAAGAAAAACCGAAACGTGTTGGAACAGTCGCTTACCGGGCAACTCAGGAAGTGGACCGACTATTGCACTATGATGACTCAGGTCTATACAAGCCTTTTCAATTCAAATCCTACCGTACGCATTCGGTCCGGCTCAAAACGACAATGGATGAGGCATTCATGCTTGCCAAAGAGCGTGCGATGGTTCGGCCATCGTTTTCAGTTTCTAGTGGAAGCGTCAACATTCCGGTCGTTTTTTCCAAGTTCATGGGCATCGAAAAAGACCGCAAGCGTTTCTGGGAAAATGTACACGATCTGACCGAGCGTGAAGATACGAAATTGATCCGAAGCTTTCCCTTCGTCGAAGAGCGGAAAGGCAATCAGCAGTTCCATTACCGCGCCGCTCTTGGACGGGATGGACGGCTCGATCCGGAAAAAATGAAAGCAGCGCATTGGTGGAAATACAATAAGCTGCCGGATGGCGTACAGACTGCGATAGCAGCAGCAATCGCCAGACATGTAGAGAAACCGATGCTGTTGTCTCAAAACAGCGAGTCGTTCGAGGAATTGCAGCTCTATGCTTTTTCACAATCCATGACGCTGCCGGATGCTGTGATTCAATTGATTCAGTTATTCGATTATCCGCAGTTTGTACCAACAGTGCTTTTCTACAATGAAGAAAAAGACGGTGAATTGAGCCGCGCAGACGCCAATGCAATCGCCTTGATCCACATATTCGGACTTGATGTCCTTATCATCAATCCACAGGGGCATCAGGACATTGAACGCTGGATTGACCCAGAGTCGTTTGATACGCATTGGCTGGATGAACGGAGCTTTAACGAGCCATATCGTGAGCCTTCAGTAGTGAAAAAAATGTTCAAAAAATGGCTGTAGCCAAAAGGAGTGAAAACGGATGACCAATATGCCTGATCAAATTGAACAGCAGGAATTAGTGATGAAAGATGAAAACCAATTAAAAGTCCAGCTGAAAAAAGACCCTGAAGTCCTTCAGTTGGCTTCAAAAATTGATCCTAAAAACCAAATCGCTTTATTGGAATTTGGTCGTGAGCCCGCTAATGAAATTTCTGCCTTTACAGGAAAAGTTCTGAATTCCGTCCAGGCAAACAGCATGGAGGAATCTAGTGAATTGCTGAAACAGCTTGGCAAAATCATGGATAAATTCGATAAGAAGGATTTCGTTGAAAAGAAAGGTTTCCTCAACAAAATCTTCAACAAAGGCAATAAAGTGATTGAGCAATTGTTCAATAAGTATCAGACAATGGGAACTGAAATCGATAAAGTTTATGTTGAAATTACTAAGTACGAAGGCGAAATGAAAAAATCGACAACTACTTTGGAAGAACTGTATAACCAGAATTTCAATTATTTCATGGAACTGGAAAAATACATCGCTGCAGGAGACATTAAAGTCGAAGAACTAAAAGCTAAAGAGCCGGATGTCCGTGCAAAAGCGGAGTCAGGCGACCAAATGGCGCTAATGGAATTGAATTCTCTGCAAAATGCCATTGAACTTCTGGAGCAGCGCGTTTACGATCTTGAAATGGCCAAACAGGTTTCTTATCAGTCGGCCCCTCAAATTCGCATGCTGCAACGAGGCAACACCAAGCTGATCGGAAAAATCAATTCGGCTTTCGTCACGACCATTCCGATTTTTAAAACAGGTTTGATCAACGCCATCGCGGCAAAACGCCAAAACTTAGTGGCCGAATCGATGAGCGAATTGGATCGGCGAACCAATGAAATGCTGTTGAACAATGCCAATGACATTTCACGTCAAAGCGTTGATATCGCCAGAATGTCTGGTCAACCGAGCATCAAGATTGAAACCATTGAACAAACATGGGAGACTATTATGCAGGGGATGAACGACACGCGCGAGATTGAGCAGGAAAATCGCAAAATGCGTGAAGAAGGACGTCTCCGCATCGAAGAATTGCAGAAAAAGTACGAAGACACGCAGCGTAAAGCTAATTAATCGGAGGAGGAAATCAATATGTCAGCAATCAACCTTTCAAAAGGACAGAAGATCGACTTAACGAAAACAAATCCGGGCTTAACAAAAGTAGTCGTCGGTTTAGGCTGGGATACCAATAAATACAGCGGTGGCGGAGACTTCGATTTAGATGCTTCAGTCTTTCTTGTGGGAGAAAATGGTAAATCGCGTGGACCGGAAGATTTTATCTTTTACAACAATCTGGTGGGTGCGAATGGTTCGGTTACTCATACAGGCGATAATTTAACAGGGGAAGGCGAAGGGGACGATGAGCAAGTGATTGTCGATTTGCCAAATGTTCCTGCTGATGTCCATAAAATCAGTTTCACTGTAACCATCCACGAGGCAGATAGCCGCGGCCAAAACTTCGGCCAGGTGTCGAATGCGTTTATCCGCATTGTAAATGAAAGTTCAAACGAAGAATTGATCCGTTACGACCTCGGAGAAGATTTCTCGATTGAAACGGCTTTAGTGGTTGGCGAATTGTACCGCCACGGCAATGAATGGAAGTTCAACGCAATCGGCAGTGGCTACCAAGGCGGCCTTGCTGCATTAGTAAATGATTATGGCTTAGGTTGATGTTAATTTTAAAACCGTTTATCAGTTTAAAAAACTGATAAACGGTTTTTTTTATGGTCTGACAACCATAAGAGTGCTTAGTTTCTACATAACGAAAATCTGTTTTATTCCGGAAATGAGCCTGAATTAATCCGCTTCCTCGAATTGTGAAAATATTTTTATGTTTTCTTAGAGTCGTGGGGCTCCTGCGTTCATTCAAATGGAAACGTTTGCAAAGAAAACTAACTATTTTTTATATATTGACAATAAATTTTAGACTGTATATGATGGAGTCAATTCGAATATACAGATTAACTATGTTGATGGAGATACGCTTCGTGTAGAGAAATCTCAAGAGAGCTGATGGGTGGTGAGAATCAGTGGTTTCGGCATTTGGTAGCACTCCTGAATAGATGGACTGAATCTCCCAGTAAGTCCATTCGCTTCATGTCCGTTACGCATGTGAACCAATGAGGCTGTCAATTTAGTGGCAGTGAATTAGGGTGGTACCGCGAAATAGAAGACTCTTCGCCCCTTGCATCTTTATGTAAGGGCGAAGAGTCTTTTTTGGCGTCTTTATACAATTACTGCCTGCAAAAGCGGGAAATCGAGAGGGGAATGAGCTCCATTATGCTGACAGACCAACAAATTTTACGAATCCCAGGACCAACGCCAATTCCACCAAGCGTGCAACGCGCCATGACTCAACCAATGATCGGGCATCGCGGGCAAAGTACATCCGAAATGATTAGTGATATCAGACCGCGATTAAAACGCGTATTTGGAACTAAGCAAGAAGTTGTGATTTTAACGGGTAGCGGAACCGCAGGACTAGAAGCAGCGGTTGTGAATACGGTAGCTCCTGGCGAAGAAGTTTTAGTTCTCGTAACAGGCGCATTTGGAGAACGTTTTGCGAAAATTTGTAAAGCATACGGAATTCAAACGCATGTTTTCGAAATAGAATGGGGCTTGGCAGTTGATCCGGAAGCGGTAAAAAACTTCTTATTGGAGCATCCTGAAATCAAAGTAATTTTCTCGACGTTTTGTGAAACTTCCACCGGCGTCTTGAATCCGATCAAGGAGTTGGCGGCTGCTGTTAAAGAAGTATCTGATGCACTCGTCATCGTAGACGGTGTGTCTTGCGTAGCGGGTACGGACACCGAGATGGATAAGTGGGGAATCGATGTAGTGGTCACCGGTTCACAAAAAGCCTTTATGCTCCCAGCAGGTCTTTCGTTCATTGCAGCAAGTGACCGTGCTTGGAAGAAAATCGAAGCTAATCCACAGCCTCGCTTCTATTTGGATCTTAAAAAACACAGAGACAATATGTTAAAGGATACAACGCCTTTCACACCGGCACTGTCCATCTTATTCGGCTTGCAGCAAGTGCTTGAATTGCTGGAGGAAGAAGGGCTGGAGCAAGTATACGCAAGGCATAACCTGATGAAGGATATGACGCGCGCTGCATTCAAAGCATTAGGAATTCCGTTGCTGACTTCTGACAAAGATGCATCACCAACCGTCACAGCTGTAAAGCCGGATGACTTTGATGCAGAAGAATTCCGCCAAGTGATGAAGAAAGAATTTGCTTTGGAATTGGCAGGCGGCCAACAGCATTTAGCGAAAAAGATTTTCCGAATCGGTCACATGGGCTACTGCTCTCCGGCAGACATGCTGCAGACACTTGCGGCCATGGAAATCGGTTTGGTCAAAATAGGAAAAGAAATCGAACTCGGCAAAGGAATTGCCGCTGCACAGCAAGTTTATTTGACAGAAGGGAAGAAAAATAAATGACTTTTCATGTCTTGATCAGCGATCCACTCAGCGAAGAGGGAATTTATCCTTTGCGTCAGGCAAATGGCGTAAACATTGTTATGGAAACTAACTTGACACCAGAACAATTGGGCGACCGTATTGATGGCTTTGACGCTTTGCTTGTCAGAAGCCAGACGCAGGTTACACGGGAATTGATTGAAAAAGCATCTAACCTGAAGATTATTGGACGTGCAGGTGTAGGTGTCGACAACATCGATTTAGAAGCTGCTACCGAGCATGGCATTATTGTCGTCAATGCTCCGGATGGCAACACGAACTCGGCCGCTGAGCATACAATGGCGATGCTGATGTCAATGGCGCGCAAAATTCCTCAAGCATTCCATGCTTTGCGCAATCAACAATGGGATCGTAAATCGTACGTAGGTGTCGAGCTAAAAAATAAAACGCTCGGAGTAGTCGGATTTGGTCGGATTGGTCAGGAAGTAGCAGCGCGTGCTAAAGGACAACGGATGAATATCATTGCCTATGATCCTTTCCTAACGGCTGAAAAAGCGGAAAAGCTTGGAGTGGATTTTGGGTCAGTTGAAGATGTGCTGAAAGTAGCGGATTTTGTTACAGTTCATACCCCATTGCTGAAAGATACTAAGCATTTGATCAATAAAGAAGCATTTGAAATCATGAAGGATGGCGTACAGATCGTTAATTGTGCACGAGGCGGCATTATCGATGAACATGCATTGTTTGATGCTGTAAAATCTGGCAAAGTGGCTGGAGCCGCGCTTGATGTATTTGAGCAAGAGCCGATGGTTGATTTTCGTTTATTGGATTTACCTGAAATTATTGCAACACCTCATTTGGGCGCAAGTACCTTTGAAGCTCAGGAAAGTGTAGCAGTGGATGTCAGTATGGACGTGGTCAGTTACTTTACGACAGGAACTGTCCGGAATTCAGTGAATTTGCCGTCTGTACCAAAAGAAATCATGAAGAAAATCGAGCCTTACTTTGATTTGTCAGAGCGATTAGGTGCTTTTTTAACTGATCTGACAGGTGCAACTGCAGAAGAAGTTACCATACGTTATGCTGGAGAATTAGCTAATATGGATGTTAGACCGTTAACGCGCAATATGTTAAAAGGTATGTTGAAGCGCCATCTTGGTAAACAAGTTAACAATGTGAATGCTTTGTATCTTGCAAATCAAAAAGGAATTGTCGTTACTGAACAAAAGACTACAGAATCAAAAGGGTTTACGACGTTAATCACGGTAGAGGTAAAAACTGCGAATGGCATTAGAAAAGTGGCTGGAACTTTATTGAATGGACAAGGAGCACGTATCGTCAAAGTGGATGATTATTTAGTGGATGTCGTGCCAGAAGGTCATCTCTTGTACGTTCGTCACAATGACCGTCCAGGTGTCATCGGACGTGTTGGAACTTTGCTTGGGCAGGAAAATGTCAATATCGCAACGATGCAAGTGGGGCGTTCTATTGTTGGTGGAGATGCCATCATGATGCTATCAATCGACAAATCTGCAGAAGCAGGGAGTCTCGAGCAATTAGCGAAATTAGATGAGATCCAAGGAGTTACAGCTATTAATTTATAACCAAAGAAAGGGAGGTCCTCACTATGAGGACTTCCCTTGAGATTGTAGACAAAAGAATATTTAGGATGGTTATAGAATAAATCTTCATTGCTATTCGTTTCGGGTAGATTTTGTTTACGGTCTGAAAGGAGGTCCTCACTATGAGGACCTCCTTTGTTGATTACAGTTGTTCTAACAGTTGAAGCAATTCCTCTAAATGCTGAATTTCATATGTTGGAATGATTGATTCGTGCGGAGCCTTCTGTTCACGATTGATCCAGACAGAACGGATTCCCGCTTTTTCAGCACCAATAATATCCGTCATCAAGTTATCTCCGACCATTAGGACTTCGTCGGCAGAAAGATCGAATTTTGATAAAGCGTGTTCAAAAATACTTGGATCCGGTTTGCCTACTCCGAATGCTCCAGAAATCACGACGCAATCAAAAAAAGGAGCGATTTCAGGTGTGATTTCGAGTTTGAGACCTTGTAGGCTGGGCGATCCGTTGGTCAATAAGAGCAAATGATAATGTTCTTTCAAGTCTTCTAGCACCTTTAAACTTTCTTCGTATAATACAGGGTTTCTTTTGCGTGCTTCAGGGAAATAATCAGCAAGCTGACTACCGATTGTGGAACTGTTATCAATGTTGATTTTTTTCAATCCAGCTGTCCAGGCTTCTTGGCGATAAGACGGAACAATAGTTTTCATTTGCTGAAACTCGGGTCCTTCATCGTCAAAGGTCCCCCACAAGCCTTCGAAAGGGTTGATGCCAATCATTTTGGTGAATTCGTATGTATCATAACTTGCGTAAAGTTCAGTTGCGGCAGCTCTTACTTCTTTTTCTAAACCAGAACAGTCCTGGCCTGTTAATTCTTCAGCAAAATGGCATGTTTCCTGAAACGCTTTTTCAACACTTTTCTTATCCCATAATAAAGTGTCATCTAGATCGAAAAAAATTGCTTTGACCATCGGTGTGAGCTCCTCCTGACAAGTTCTTTAGTTTGTTCAAGTGTACTGGAAAAGTGAATGAAAACATAGGGAGTTCAGAGTTCTGTCACTGAAAAGAATAAGGTGCGAGTGATATGATATGGGCAAGGAGTGAAAACAATGACAATCAGCAATTTGACTATGTCTTTATTGGAAGAAGCCACTGACTATCTAAGCATTTGTTTCGATGAACTGGGCAAGAGCGAACACCAAAAAGCCGATAGATTGCTTGAAATCAAAACGGAAATCAAAAGTACGGGGACTTATACACACAGTTATGAAGAGTTAGAACATGGTGCACGTATGGCTTGGCGTAATAATAATCGGTGTATTGGACGGTTATTCTGGAATTCGCTGACAGTCTTTGATGAACGGCATCAAACATCGGCAGAAGGTGTTTTCGATGCATTAATTCGCCATATTGATTTCGCAACAAACGACGGAAAGATTCGTCCAACCATTACCATTTTTCGACCGGCAACAAAAAATGAACAACCGATGAGGTTGTGGAACCATCAGCTCGTTCGGTATGCAGGATATGAAACTGAAAACGGTATTATCGGAGATTCGAGTTCTATTGAATTCACCAAAAAATGTCAAAAGCTTGGTTGGCAAGGAGAAAGATCAGCTTTTGATATTTTGCCATTAGTGATTCAAATGCCAAACAATGAACTTTCTTTAAAAGAAATTCCACGACAATCGATTAAAGAAGTTGAAATCAATCATCCAGAAATCCTGGAATTCTCACAGCTCGGTTTGAAATGGTATGGAGTACCGCTTATTTCGGATATGTTGCTTGAAATTGGCGGCATTGAATACAAGATGGCGCCTTTTAACGGCTGGTATATGGGAACTGAAATTGGCGCGAGAAACTTAGCGGATGAAGATCGGTACAATGCCTTGCCGGAACTAGCAAAATTGATGAAATTAAATACACAGTCAAACCGTTCTCTATGGAAAGACAAAGCTTTAGTCGAATTGAACATCGCGGTATTGGAATCGTTTCAAAATGCCGGAGTGACCATTGTCGACCATCATACAGCAGCAAAGCAATTTAAAAATTTCGAGAAAAAAGAAGAAGCGGAAGAACGCGATGTAACTGGCAACTGGGCTTGGCTGATTCCACCCATGTCTCCAGCAACAACTCATATTTTCCATAAGCCTTACAAGAACAACTTGGTTAAACCAAATTATTTCCATCAACAAGCTCCTTATTAATTAAACTATGGGAATTCTACAATCTCACTTTAGATCGGGCAGTGTTATCCTTTAAATGGATAAAAACTGCTCTTTTAACTTTGAAATACGTTACATTTGAATGATTTGTACTATAATAGTAGATAGTGACTATCATTCAGTGTAAGACTTTATAGAGAGAAGGAAATTTAATGGGACGCAAGTGGAATAATATTAAAGAAAAAAAAGCATCCAAAGATGCCAACACAAGTCGGATTTATGCGAAATTCGGACGTGAGATATATGTAGCAGCCAAACAGGGCGAACCGGATCCGGAATCGAACCAAGCCTTAAAAGTAGTTTTGGAACGTGCAAAGACCTATAGCATTCCGAGAGCGATTATTGACCGCGCAGTGGAAAAAGCCAAAGGCGGATCGGAAGAAAGCTATGACGAATTACGTTATGAAGGATTCGGACCAAATGGCTCCATGGTGATTGTGGATACTTTAACAAACAACGTCAACCGTACGGCATCGGATGTCCGTGCAGCTTTCGGCAAGAATGGCGGAAACATGGGAGTCAGCGGATCTGTCGCATATATGTTCGACCACACAGCAGTGTTCGGCATCGAAGGCAAAACAGCTGACGAAGTTCTGGAATTGATGATGGAAGCAGACATCGATGTCCGCGATATCATGGAAGAAGAAGACGAAGTCATCGTCTACGCAGAGCCAGATCAATACCATTTGGTGCAGGAGGCATTTAAAAATGCCGGCATTACGGAATTCACTGTGGCTGAACTGACCATGCTTGCTCAAAATGAATTGCCGCTGCCGGAAGACGCGCAGGTGCAGTTCGAAAAAATGATCGATGCTATTGAGGATTTGGAAGATGTTCAGCAGGTCTATCATAATGCGGACTTGGGGGAGTAATAGCAAGAGGGGCTTTGATATACACAGAGCCTCTCTTTTTTTATGGAACAATATTCTGATAATTAGAAATTTGACTTGTAATTCAAAAAAAGAACGACTATACTAACTTTGAATCAATAGTATAAGTGTTTGAACTTTTTTAAATAATCATGTAAGGGTTCTCATTCAATTTCAAGGGAATTTTTTAGGAGATTTATGGCGAAGTTCAAGGTTCCTGAAGAATTTGAGTTAATCGACAGGCTGCCAAGAGATGCATCAGGCAATAACTCGAAAAATACATTTAAAAATATCGGAGGAAAAGCAAATGCTTAAAGAATTATCGCCGAAAGCTGAAGAGTTACGAGGGGAATTACTGAAGTTCATGGATGATTATGTCTATCCAAACGAATCGACTGTCGAAAAGTACCTGCAGGAAGCTGAAGATCGCTGGACCATACCGCCGATTATTGAGGAGCTGAAGGACAGGGCGAAAAAACAAGGCTTATGGAACTTATTCCTGGATCATCCGGAATACGGAGCTGGCCTGTCGAATTACGACTACGCTCATTTATCCGAGATCATGGGCCGTTCCTTGATTGCACCTGAGTTGTTCAATTGTAACGCACCAGATACCGGCAATATGGAAGTGTTCGTCAAGTACGGAACAGAAGACCAAAAAAAACAATGGCTCGAACCTTTATTGCGTGGAGAAATTCGTTCTTGCTTCTCAATGACGGAGCCCGCTGTTGCTTCTTCCGACGCCACCAACATCCAAAGTAGCATCGTTCGTGATGGCGATGAATACGTCATCAACGCGAAAAAATGGTGGACAACCGGAGCGATGGATCCTCGCTGTAAGATTGCGATTGTCATGGGGAAAACAGATCCAAATGCAGCGAAGCATCAGCAGCAGTCAATGATTCTGGTGCCTTTTGACACACTGGGAGTAGAAATCATCCGTCCGCTGACGGTTTTTGGCTATGACGATGCACCGCAAGGGCACGCCGAAGTCCATTACACCAATGTCCGTGTCCCGGCTTCTAATATACTGTTGGGCGAAGGGCGAGGTTTTGAGATTGCGCAAGGCCGTTTGGGACCAGGACGCATCCATCATTGCATGCGTGCGATAGGCGCTGCCGAACGGGCACTTGAGCTCCTGTGCAAACGCGCTGACAGTAGAGAAGCGTTTGGTTCTACTTTGGCTGATAAAGATGTCATCCGAGAAATTATCGCTGAAAGTCGGATTGAAATTGAACAAGCGCGTCTTTTGACTTTGCATGCAGCTCATAAAATGGATGAAGGAGGCGTGAAATCGGCACGTAAGGAAATTGCGATGATCAAGATTGCGGTTCCACGCGTTTCCATTAACGTTATTGATCGTGCGATACAAGTTTTCGGCGGAGCTGGACTAACAGAAGATTTCCCGCTCGCGGCACATTACGCCAATGCTCGTGCACTGCGTTTAGTTGATGGACCAGACCAAGTCCATTTGCGGGATGTCGGTCGTCTCGAACTGCGTGAGCAATTGAAGGAAAGTTCAATTGTGAAATAGAAAAAGTACAGGAAATACAAAGATAGAAAAAATATTACGGACCAATGTGAAGGAGATGGTGGTGGATATGAGTCTCCGAGAGAAAAAAGCAGCCAAGAAAAAAGAAGAAATACTTCGTTCTGCCAGTTTGGTTATTGCGAGGAACGGATATAAAAATGCAACGATGGAGGATATCGCAGCTGAATTGCTTATGACAAAAGGCTCTCTTTACTATTACTTTAAAAATAAAGAAGAATTGCTTTATAAATGTCATGAATTGATTTTGTCGTGTGCCATGGAACGTCTAGAAGAGCTTTTTCTTGAAAACCTGTCTGCTAGAGAAAAAATGCAGAGAGCAATCAAAGTACATCTTGATATCGTGATTCAGGAAAAAGAAGTTTTTAATCTTATCGGTAAACCAGAACAAATATTCTCTGAGGAGAATATCGTGAAAGTCTTTCAGAAACGGGATGAATATGCCGGAATTTTTGATAGAATCATCGATGAAGGAGTAGCCAGAGGTGAGTTTATCATTGATCAAAAGAAGATGGCCCGTATGATGATTTTAGGTGCCGCCAACTGGGTGCAAGTCTGGTATTCGTCGGAAGGGCAATACGGAAAAGATGAATTAGAAGAGATTTACGCTAAATATTTATTGAAAATATTATTGTGACAAAAGGAGCTTGAGCGGGATAACTAGTGGATGGATAGGGTAACAGCTAAAGCCAGAAAGCGTGTACAAGTTGATTGCGGGCTTGAAGATTCGCGACATCTGGGATATGCCATGATTATCCTCATCTGTGGAGGGTTGGTTATTGGAGTCTGTATGGTGATTTTGAAAATTGATAAGGTGTGGATAATGTAAAAGCAATCGTCGTCAAAGAAATCGGCCGGCCGGAAGTATTAAAACTGCAGGAAGTGGATAAGCCTAAACCTGGCGTACACCAGGTGCTGATCCGGGTTGAAACCATCAACGTCAACTTTTCTGACATTAAAGCCCGCCAAGGCCAGTATCACGGAGTGGCAGCAGATGCCGCTTTTACGCCGGGCCTGGATTGTGCAGGCGTAGTTGTAGAAATTGGTGATCAAGTGAGCCGGTTCCAGCCTGGGCAACGCGTCACGGCATTTCCGGCAGGCGGTTCCTATGCTGAGTTTGTCGTGGCGCCGGAGAATTTAACGTATTCGGTACCTGGTGACATCAGCAGCGAAACTGCCGCTGCATCATTGACTGTCGGCATTACCGCCAACAATGTCATTCAAAAGATGGTGAGGATGGAAAAAGATGAAACCATTTAGATCCATCCCACAGCTGGGGGAATCGGTTCAACTGCTATTCAATTGGCCTAGCTTTTCGGGGCTTCTAAGATCATTGGGACTGTCGGCAGCGATGAAAAAATAGACCGGGCCAAATCTTTTGGTGCCGATGAAGTTATCAATTACCGGTCAGCGGATTTTGTGGAAAAAGTTAATGAATTAACGATAAGAAAAGGGGTAGATGTCATTCTTGATACGGTAGCAGGCGAGAATTTTGAAAAAAGTTTGAAGTGCTTGGCCACAATTGGCTGGATTGTCTCTTTCGGGCATGCCAATGACGGATCGATGCCGGGAATTGCAAAACGGATCAGTTCCATTCCAGTTGCCGGTCCGTCATTGGTTACAGTACGGGCACCTACCGGAAGAACCGTCCTGAATTCCTGAAGGAAGGTGCTGAAAAAATAACTGAATACCAGCTGCAGAAGCAGCTGGAAATTGCCATCTCCAAAAGCTTTGCATTGACGGATGCCGGAAAAGCGCATGCCCATACCGAAAGTCGAATGAGTATAGGCAAGGTATTGCTGATTCCTTGAATCTGGCATATATCAATCTATTAAAAGATGGTCTAGTATTAAAAACTGAAATGGAACAGTAACTCTGAAGCTTTACACGCGGGCTACTGTGGTAAATGCTTGTTTAAGATCATCCGCAGGCTTCTCATTTGGTTGAATCGAAATTTCTGCATTGGGCCGGTCAGAATGCGGATGCTGACGAGGGCATACAGTCATTTGTCGATAAACGCAAAGCTGAGTTTCCGATGAAGGCTAGTGAATTACCGGATTTTTTTAATGATTCCGTTTGTCAATTTAAGCTAGACAGATCTACTCCATTCAGGTGACTCATAAATGCCTCCAGGGGTGTACGGTAATTCAGCGACTTCCGAGGGATATTATTCCGCTTGTCTGCCACCGTGGAAATGAACGGTTGATCCACCTGGTTGAAGTCCATTTCCTTTGGCAAGCCGTCTTTTCGAAGCAGCCCATTGGAGTTTTCATTCAAGGCGCGCTGGGAAGGCGTGCCGGGATCCGCAAAATAAATCGAGACGTCGTGCTGGTTGCACAGCGGTTTCCAATTGGAGAATTCTTTCCCACAGTCAAACGTGATGGATTTGAACAGGTTTCTGGGAACCCCTTGAAACCACTGATTCAGCGTAGTTTCAATATCGCATGCCTTGCGTCCCGCAGGCTTCAAGGCGATGATGACTTTCGTCAGCCGTTCGACCAGCGTGATCACCGCACTTTTGTGGCGGGCGCCCACAATGGTGTCGCCTTCGATATGTCCGAACTCTTTTTGGAAAGAAGGATAGTCGGTTTCTCGTTCGGAAATATGTCGTTTGAACGCCTGCTTTCCGCGGCGTTCCTCGTGCCCGTTGGGTTTTCGTTTCCCTTTCATGGGCAGTGTGGCTACATCAAAGACCTGATTTTTGAACATGCGATAGAGCGTGCGTGCGGAACAATCGATCACCGTTTCTGCACGGCCGACAATGACATCAGGCGTCCATCCCTGCGCCACCTTGTCTTGAATATAGACAACTTGTTTCTTCGGCAAGACCAGTTTTCGTCGGCCGCAGCGTTGTTTGTTTTTCTTGTATTGTTTGTAGAAATCGAGAGCTGTATAGCCCGATTTCAGGAAGTTGATGACATTATAGATCGGCTGCCTGGAACGGTTCAGGCATTCTGCAATTATCGCCACAGGTATATGTTGGCGGTGGTAGGATTCTATCATCACCAATTCATCCGTGGTAAGATGGGTGTAGGTCATTCGTGATCACTCCTCTGTTTTTCTTTGGTCGGAAAATACATTTAGAGTGTATCACGAATGGCTTTTTCAGTTGTCTAGCTTAATTTTACAATCGGCGTGAACAAAAATAAAGAACTGGATTCTATACAACCGACTTTTTGTGTCGGACGATAGAATCCAGTCTTTCTTATTTTGTTTCTTTTTTTCCAATTTCTAAACAAATTTCACTAATCAACGCGCAGCGTTCACTGAAATGATCAAAGTGAATATGTTCATGGATTGCGTGTGGGCCATCACCTGGTATGCCTAGTCCATCGAGTGTAGGAATCCCAAGAGCTGATGTGAAGTTGCCATCGCTGCCGCCTCCTGCTTTTGCCTCTTTCACTTCAATTCCCACTCTTGCCCCAGCAGTCACTGCCTGTTGGTAAAGCAAGGAATTCGCTTCGGTTTTTTCCAGTGGTGGTCTATTCAACTCTCCAGTAATGCTGAGAGTAGCAACACTATTAAAAGGCTTTAAATTTTCAAGGGTGCGTATAATTTTTTCGGCTTCTGCATAGGAAGTCACACGGAAATCGATTTCCGCTTCGGCAGATGAAGAAATAACATTGCTGCTAGTACCACCTCTAATGACCCCTACATTCAAAGTGGTTTCCTTTTCATAATCGGTCAGTTTTTCGAGTTCTATGATTTGCCTTGATAGTTCTAAGATAGCACTAACGCCATCTTCATGGTGATTTCCAGCATGGGCACTGATTCCCTGCACTTTGAGTATATACCGTCCTACACCTTTTCTTTCAGTCTTTAGGGCGTTGGAACCAAATACAGGCGGTTCCATCACTAAAACACTATCACAGGTCGCTGCTACTTGTTCGATAATGGCGCGGGAAGTCTTACTGCCAATTTCTTCATCAGCAGTAAATAGAAATACAGGGGTAAAAGGAAGTTCTTGAAGCTCGGATTGCAGTGAACGAATTGCCCAAATCGAAGACAGCAGACCCGCTTTCATATCAAACACTCCAGGTCCATAAATATCATTGTCTTTTTCTACTAACGGAATTGCATCCACATCCCAGACAGTATCAAAATGGGATAAAAGCAAAATACGAGGTTTTGATCCACTGTCTTCCAATTCAAAAGAAAAATGGTTACCGGTTTGTTGTTGTTCAAAAACTTCAGGCTTCCAACTACCCGTCAATCTATTGTGGAATATTTCCTTTAATAATTCCCCGCATTGATCAACTAATAATTTATTATGGCTTGGAGATTGAGAACGGACCAATTGCAATAAATCTTCTTTTATTACACCATTTTGAGATAATAAGTAGTTTTTATAAGAGTTCATTCGATACTTCCTTTCTTTTACATCATGTTTATACATAAACACAAATAAATTAATAAATCAATATATTTTGAAAAAAATGATAATTATATTGACACATGTTATTAAAAGCAGGTAAAGTTAATGAAACATTAAGGAAATTGTCCATAAATAAAGGGGGAGAGTTTTTGGAAGGAAAAATTGATGAATTTATTGAAGAAAATCGAGAGACGTACATCAAGTGGCTTACTGAATTTTGTAAGATTCCAAGTGTCGCAGCCCAAAATAGAGGGATGGAAGATGCGGTATCCTATTTAGATGGTTTATTTGCTGAAGCATTTTCAATAATACCGGAGAAGGTTCCTACTGCAGGATTCCCGGTAGTATACGCCGAGCTGGAAGGAACGTCCGATAAAATTCTGAGTTTTTACAATCACTATGATGTTCAACCGGAAGATCCGATTGAGTTATGGGAAAGTCCACCTTTTGAACCGGATATTCGAGACGGGAAAATCTTTGCCAGAGGAGTGGCAGACAATAAAGGCAACCTGGTTGCTAGAATAGCTGCGATCCATGCTATCAGACAAATGGGGATCGAACTGCCGGTTGATATTAAATTTATCTTTGAAGGTGAAGAAGAAATCGGGAGCTTGAATTTGCCTGCTTTTGCGAAAAAATATGCAGATAAAATTTATTCCGATGGATGTGTCTGGGAGTTTGGTTACCGGGATGCAGACGGTGCACTGCAAGTGTCACTGGGAGTCAAGGGCATGCTATATGTTGAATTGTCTGTGGAAGGAGCGAATACAGATTTGCATTCGGCTCAGGCAGCAATTATAGAAAGTCCTGTCTGGAAACTGGTGTGGGCACTTAATACATTAAAAGATCAGGAGGAAAAAATAACAATTCCCGGATTTTATGATGAAGTCGAATCGATCACGCAATTGGATGAAGAAATGCTGTCGCATTATCGGCTGGATGAAGAAGAGACCTTGAGGAAGTTAGGAATTGATAGCTTTTTACTAAATCTAGAGGGAACGGAATTAAAAAGAAAGCATATTTTCGAACCAACTTGCAATATTTGTGGGATCGTTTCTGGCTATATAGGAGAAGGAACAAAAACTGTGTTGCCTTCTGCAGCCACAGCCAAATTAGATTTTCGCTTGGTCCCCGGGCAAGATCCTGAAAAAGTATTGTTGCAATTACGAAAGCATTTGAATAATCAGGGCTTTGAGGATATTCGGATAAAAGTCACCAGTTCAGAGCGTGCTGCACGAACAAAACCGGATCAGGAAATTGTCAAAGCTATGATAGTGGTAGCTGAACAGTATTCGTCTAAAAAACCGAATATCGTACCCAATACGCCAGGAACTGGGCCAATGTACGAGTTATGCCAAGCTCTTGGAATTCCTTCAGCTTCTTTTGGTGTAGGAAACTTCGAATCGAATAATCATGCTCCAAATGAAAATATCTGTGTGGAGGATTATATCGAAGGCATTAAAATGGTGGCAGCATTAGTATTCGAGTTCAGCAGGCAGTTTGAAAAACAGGGGAGTGTGAATCGATGACAGCAAAGACAGACAGCATAAAAGAATTCAGAAAGTTAAAATCTTCACATCCTGATTGGCACGATTCCATTGAAGCTGTATTTGACGAAGTAGTTACTATTCGGCGTGACCTTCATAAGTACCCTGAATTGGCCTTCGAAGAAACTAGAACAGCCGGTATTGTGGCTGAGTTGTTAAAAGGGTGGGGTTACGAAGTCAAGGAAGCCGTAGGCAAAACAGGAGTAATTGGCTTGTTGCACGGAGCAGCTCCCGGACCGGTTATCGGCTTGAGAGCCGATATGGATGCGCTTCCCATGACCGACAAAATAGATCAACCATACCGGAGTGAAAACGAGGGTGTAGCCCATACATGCGGACATGATGCACATACTTCCATCCTTTTGGGAGTGGCAAAGTTATTCGCTGCAAAAGGGCTGGAATCAGGAACCTTGAAATTGATTTTTCAGCCAGCTGAAGAAATTGGACAAGGCGCAGATGCGATGATTAAGGATGGCGCACTGGATAATCCTAAAGTGGATGCAATGGTGGGGCTCCACGTACACCCTACATTGAAAACTGGTGAATTTTCAGTGACTGACACAGAATACAGCTGTGCAGCTGTTGATATCTTCGACCTCGTTATAACAGGAGCTGGAGGTCATGCAGCGCATCCACATCAAACGATAGATCCTATTGTAATTGCCGCTCAAGTCCTCATTGCTTTACAGCAGGTAGTAAGTCGACAAACCGATCCTCTTGATTCCGTGGTTCTTAGCTTTGGGCAAATCCAAGGCGGAACTAAAGCGACGATTATTCCGGATTCGGTTTTATTGAAAGGAACTGTACGTACGTTAAAACCAGAGACAAGGGCTCAAATGCCGGAAAAAATAGAGTCGATTGCCACAGGAATAGCGAAAAGCTTTAAAGGCAATGCGGTTCTTACTTATCACCATGTCACACCTTCAATCAAAATTGACAAAGGAATGCGAGAATTATTGACTAAAACAGTTAGTGAGTTGTTTGGAGCTGAGGCGTTGTATATAGCTACTCCTTCAATGGGTGGCGAGGATTTTGCTTACTTTTCTCAAGAAGTGCCTTCCATCTTTTTTCGCTTAGGGACGAACAATGATGAACAAACAGCTTTCCCGAATCACAACAGCCGTTTTAATGTAGATGAACAAGCATTTTTGTATGGGATTTCGGTTTTAAGTTTATTGACACATAAATTTCTACAAACCACAAAGGGGGAAAAAGAATGAAGAAACTGCTATGGGTATTACTTTTAGTATTGACGCTGGTTATTGCAGGTTGTTCAGGTGGAGAAACAAGCAGTACGGAAGGGGAAGAACCGGTAGAAACAAGCGACAGCAAAACTCTAACAATTGCTATGGGAACAGATATTGTAACGTTTGATATTCATGATCACAATACAACTTCCACGGAAGCAGTTCATGTGAATATGTTCAACTATCTTCTAACCAATGACCCGGAAGAAGGTTTTCAGCCTGACTTAGCTGAAAGCTGGGAGAATATCGACGATACTACGTGGAGTTTCAAACTGAGAGAAGGAGTGACTTTTCATAACGGAGAAGAGCTGACCGCTGATGATGTGAAGTATACATTAGAAAGAGTAGCGAAGGACGACACGTTGCTTGAGCACGGCAATTACAATCAGATTGAAACTGTAAATGTAGTAAGTGATTACGAATTTGAAATTGTCACGAAAAATCCAGAACCAGCACTGTTAAATCGTTTGTCCCGATTAGGCTCAGGCATTCTGCCGCAAGAATATATTGAAACAGAAGGCTGGGAAGTGTTCCTAGAAAATCCGGTCGGAACAGGGCCTTATAAATTTAAGGAATGGAAAAGAGATGACCGTTTGACACTTGAAGCGAATACGGAATACTTTGGTGATGCACCAAAATGGGAAGAGCTGGTTTTCCGAAGCATTCCAGAAGATTCGACCCGTGTTTCTGAACTACTGACCGGTGGAGTTGATGTGGCTGTAAATATTCCTCCAACGGACGTGGAGCGGGTCAATGAAACTGAAGGAGTTACAACTGTCCAGTCGCCGACACAACGTGTCATGATGCTGGTATTGCGAACAGATGAAGACAGTGTAACGGGAGATCCATTGGTACGTGAAGCGATTGATTTGGCTATTGATAAGCAGGCGATCGTAGATTCGTTGCTAGAAGGCGCAGGTACGGTTACGCGCACCCGGGTCACTCCTGGAAACGTCGGGGCTAATGAAGACCTTTATGGACAAACACTTTACGATCCGGAAAGAGCTAGAGAATTGCTTGCTGAAGCAGGATATCCAGATGGGTTTGAACTGACATTAACAGGACCAAATGGAAGATATTTAAAGGATAGAGAGACAGTAGAATTGATTGCCGCCATGCTGTCTGAAGTTGGAATCACAGTCAACCAGGAGTTGATTGAATGGAGTGCCTTCAACCAACGTTACCAAGAGCGTGACTTTGCTGAAATGTTCTACATTGGCTACGGCAACTCGATGTTCGATGCTTCGCTGGCGTTGGATAGGCTAACAATTGAAAATGCTGAAGGTGAAACGGATTATGACAATCAACAAGTAAATGATCTGTTGCTTGCAGCAGAGCAGAACATGGATCCCGAAGAGCGTGTACAACAATATCAAGAAGCTCAGGAAATAATTGCTGAAGATCGTCCTCAAATTTATATGTTCCAATTGGACGCAATCACAGGGATCAACGAACGACTTGATTTTGAGCCGCTTTTAAATGAAATGTTTTATGCTGACTCAATTACACTGAATTAAAAAAAGGGGGGGATTCCCCTCTTTTTTTTCGATAGGAGGAGGAAATCAATGAAGTATTTAGTCCAAAGTATAATAAAAACAATTCCTGTACTACTCCTCATAACGTTAATTGTATTTTTACTCATCCGTGTGACTGGTGATCCCGTGTCCTTGATGCTTCCAGAAACCGCTACAGAAGAAGAGCGTGATTCTTTAAGAGAGTCAATGGGCTTAAACGAGCCTTTGCCAATTCAATACTTCACTTATCTGGGAGAATTGGTAACCGGTGATTTCGGCGATTCATTCCGCTACAACACAGATGCACTTAGCCTGGTATTGGAAAGGCTGCCGGCAACATTTGAATTGGCCATTGCCTCGATGATAGTGGCCATTGTAATTTCTGTGCCGCTGGGGATTCTATCAGCAGTTAAGCGCAACAGTTTTTTCGATCTGTTTATTACAGGTGGAGCAGTTTTAGGGAAAGCGATGCCCAATTTTTGGTTAGGGATTATGCTGATCCTCTTTTTATCTGTCACGTTTCAAATTTTCCCTGTTTCCGGAAGAGGAACTCTTGGGCATTTGGTATTGCCGGCAATTACGCTGGGGACAGGCATAGCCGCGGAGATGACAAGGCTTATAAGGTCCAGCATGTTGGAGATTTTAGAGCAGGACTTTATCCGGACAGCCCGTAGTAAAGGGTTAGGTGAATCGATTATTGTCAATAAGCATGCATTTCGTAATGCGTTGATTCCCGTAGTGACCATCATGGCACTGCAAACCGCTACATTGGTAGGTGGAACCTTGATTACGGAAACTGTCTTTGCATGGCCAGGACTTGGGCAATTGCTTGTTCAGTCAGTCAACTTGCGGGACATGGCAGTTGTACAAGCTGCTACCTTCATTATTGCCATCTTTGTTATTCTCAGCAATCTACTGGCAGATTTAATTTACCGGTTTCTGGATCCACGCATTAAATATGAATAAAGGAGGGGCTCAAGTTGACGCAAACATCAGAAACAACGATAAACCAACAAAAAGGTGTAGCTCAATCCTCCTTTAGAAAGCTGGCTAAGCGCTTATTCAGAAGTAAAACCGGAATGACTGGATTGATCATTGTAGTAGCAGTCGTATTAATGGCGGTATTTGCACCTTTACTTGCCCAACATGATCCTGCTCAAACCAATGTGGTGGATCGTTTATTGCCGCCTTCATGGAGCGAAGGTGGATCATCTGAATATCTTCTCGGAACAGATAATTTGGGACGAGATATCTTGAGCCGTATTATTTACGGGTCGCGTATTTCATTGTTTATTGGCATCACGGCAGTTTTACTTGCAGGAGCAATTGGCATGGCGCTGGGATTGATTGCGGGTTATTACGGCAAGATATGGGATTTCGTAATTATGCGAACAGTAGACGCCTTGCTGGCAATTCCAAACATCCTTTTCATGTTGATTATTTTGGCGGTTCTGGGGCCAAGCCTCACAACGCTGATTTTGGTTCTTGGCGGAACGACTTGGGTGGTTTATGCAAGAATGGTGCGAAGTGAAACGCTGAGCATTAAAGAGCGTGATTATGTCAGGTCGGCGAAAGCCATAGGAGCGAAGGATTTTCGGATAATCATCAAGTATATTTTACCGAACGTCATCTCGTCTTTTATAGTTATCGCCACGTTGAATGTTGCTACCACCATTATCCTTGAGGCAAGTTTGAGCTTTCTGGGGCTTGGAATCCAACCTCCCGCTGTTTCCTGGGGACTTATGTTAAGTGATGGGAGACAATACATCGCTACCAGCTGGTGGGTGGCTACATTTCCTGGCATCGCCATAACCATAACAGTGCTTGGTGTTATTTTTCTAGGAGACTGGCTGCGTGACGTATTGGATCCGAAAATTAAAGAGTAAATGGAGGTGAAGACATCATGAGCAATGAACTGTTAAAAGTCGAAGATTTAAAAGTTCGTTTTAAAACAGATGAAGGCTATGTTTCAACAGTCAATGGCGTAAGCTTTTCAGTTGAGCAAGGGGAGACCTTAGCGATTGTCGGGGAGTCAGGGAGTGGGAAAAGTGTTACGTCTCTTGCCTTAATGGGAATTTTGCCGGCCAATGGAGAGATTTATGAAGGTAATATTACTTTTGAAGATAAAGATTTACGAACTTTAAGTAAAAAAGAGTATCGCAAAATGCGTGGCGATGAAATCGCTATGATATTTCAAGAACCAATGACCGCATTGAATCCGGTTTTTACAATCGGCTATCAGTTGCGGGAAACATTGATTGTGCACAATAAGATGACTAAGGAACAGGCAAATAACAAAGGCATCGAAATGCTAGAAACGGTAGGAATACCGGATGCAGAAAAGGTTATGGGAAGATTCCCGCACCAGCTATCAGGAGGAATGCGTCAGCGGGTCATGATTGCGATGGCTTTATCCTGCAATCCGAAATTGCTCATTGCAGATGAGCCAACTACCGCATTGGACGTAACTATCCAAGCTCAAATTTTGACATTATTGAGAAACTTAAAGAGAAACTTCAATACAAGCATCATAATCATCACACACGATTTAGGTGTTGTGGCTGAATTGGCAGACCGTGTGGTTGTCATGTATGCAGGTGAAGTAGTAGAAGTGGCACCTATCCAGGAATTATTTGATAATCCTCGGCATCCTTATACAAGAGGATTGATCGCTTCGATCCCTAAAATTCATGATGTGGTGGATGAATTGTATTCCATTGAAGGAACAGTTCCTAATCCATCTACTATGCCCGAAGGGTGTAAATTTCATCCGCGTTGCCCAATAGGGGATATTGAATGTACGAAAGTCCATCCCGATTTAGAATACGTTTCAAAAAACCATGCAAAACGCTGCATAAAAGTTAAAGGCTAGGAGGTGGCTATATGCAATCGACAGAGGAAAAAGTGATTATGGAAGTTATAGACTTGAAAAAGCATTTTGATCTGACCAAAGGTTTCATTAAAAAGACGCATTCGAAAGTAAAAGCAGTGGATGGCTTGAATTTTCAAGTATTTAAAGGTGAAACGCTGGGCATAGTAGGTGAGTCGGGATGCGGCAAGTCAACTACCGGTCAATTAATGCTGGGTCTGCTGGATGCAACTGAAGGGCACATTTATTTTCAGAATGAAGATATTTCAGTGATGTCAAAGGAAGAACTCCGGAAAGCCAGAAGAGACCTCCAAGTGATTTTTCAGGATCCCTATTCATCCTTAAATCCGCGTATGACGGTGGAGCAAATTATTGGAGAGCCACTCGTAGTGCATGGCTTAGCATCGGGGAAAGAGTTAAAAGAGCAGGTTCGTGAACTTATGAAACTTGTAGGTTTGAGAGAACATCAAATGAAATTATACCCTCATGAATTCAGTGGTGGCCAGCGCCAACGCATAGGAATTGCGCGTGCCTTGGCATTAAAGCCGAAAGTAATTGTTTGTGATGAAGCTGTCTCTGCACTGGATGTATCCATACAAGCCCAAATTTTAAATCTACTGAAGAAGTTACAAAAAGAAATGGATTTGACTTATGTATTCATAGCCCATGGCTTGCCGGCTGTCCGTCACATAAGTAATCGTATCGGTGTGATGTATTTAGGGAAGATGGTGGAGCTGGCAAGCAGAGATGAATTGTTTACGCATCCACTGCACCCTTACACGTATGCTTTGTTGGATTCAGTACCGATACCAGACCCGAAACTAAGAAAAGAGCATCAATTGATAAAAGGGGAAATTCCAAGTCCGATCAATCCTCCTTCAGGATGCCCTTTTCACCCAAGGTGCCCTTTTGCAACTGAAAAGTGTAAAATAGAAGTTCCAGAATATCGGGAAATCTTGCCAAATCATTTTGTGGCCTGTCATTATCCTCTTTTGCAGGAAGATACGAATGTGTTGCCCGATTCAGGTATTTCAAAAGTAAAATGAAGAGGGTGTAATAAAGCATGAAAGTTCGAATAGGAGCAATAGGACCCGCAGATTCTTTAAAGGTCATACGTGAAGTTGCCGACAATGATCCACGCATTGAGCTTATAGAATTTAAATATTTCGATCAAGAAGAGTTGACTAGTATTCTAAACAAACACCGATACGATGTGGCCAAATGGATATTTTCAGGACCGACTCCATACCACTATTGTTTGGAGTTGGGACTGATCACGCCAGATGAAGCTTCTTTTCCACCTCTTCATGGCATGGCTTTACTCGGAACTTGTTTGAAAGTGATGCAAGATTATGGCAGATTTGTTGAGAAAATGAGTTTGGATACAGTTAATGAACATGTTGTCCATTCATTATTCAGTGAATATCAGCTGAATAACATATCTTTTGAACTGTCGTCTTTTAAAGGATATACCGATCATAATGAATTAATTGATTTTCATGTAAGCAATTACCGTGCTGGAAAATCTGAGCTAGCACTTACTTGCTTATTAAAGGTTTACCTGGAATTGAAGCGGCTTGGAATTCCGGTCTATAGAGTCGTTCCCTCCAGGATGGCTATAAAGACGATTTTCGACATTCTTTTTTCAAAAGCACAGAGCCATGTTTATGAAAAACAGAAAGTGGCCATTATTGGAGTGGACTTGTTTTACGAAGGAAGAGTCTCCAAAAAAACTGTTTTCAGTTTTGAAGAAAATAGAAAAGTATTGGAATTGCAGCAGGAGCTGCTCCGCTTAACAAAAATGTTAAATGGATCTCTTATAGATAAAGGGAGCGGGACTTATTTTATTTATACGACTCAGGGTGATTATGAGTTGCTGACATTTAATAATACGATTTCCTTTATTGCTGAAGAGATTAATATGAGAACTTCTTTGCAATTCCACATAGGGATTGGAACAGGTTATACCATTTATGATGCTGAACAGCATGTTCAGCTGGCTTTTGAATATGCTTCCTCGAAAGAAGACTGTAAAGTGGCTTTTGTAAATGAAGATCAAGTTTTTACAAATTTGACCGATTTGAAATTCAGCTACGAAAGCAACTATCAGCTGCCTGAGTATTGGAGAAATGTTCTGAAAAATCACAAATACAAAGAAACGATTCCCGCTAAAATTTACCACTACGTTAAGTTAAAAAACCTAAGCCGTTTTACTAGTGAAGTAACGACTACTTTGTTAAAAAATACGGACCGCAATACGAGACGTATTTTAAATGAGATGGAGCAGATGGGCCTGATTCGAATTGTTGCGGAAGAAAAAAATCTTGGTAAACCAGGGCGTCCGAAAAAAGTGTACGAATTGGTGATTGAAGAAAAAGTCAAATGATCATCCGAAAATGAATATTCGCATAGTTCAAGCACCAGCGAAACTTTTTCTTTTTGAAAAGTATTGTTGGTGCTTTGTGTTTTACCAAGTAAGGGTGGGATGCTAAATCAAACTAACTAACTATACATTACAATATTCAAAGAAATTTGAGAATGAAATGGGCATCACTAAAAGAAGCGGACTGCTGTAGTCTGTAAAATGCTTTTGCATAAGCAGAATACTTTACTACTCATACCCCTGGTGGTATATTGGGGTTATTAAATTATCGAAGGGAATTGATGAGATGTTATTAAGATATTTCTACGATGAAAATTTAGCTCACGCTTCATATGTAGTTGGCTGCCAGGCAACGGGGGAAGCAGTAGTAGTAGACCCGATGCGCGATATCGTTGTTTACGAAGAGCTTGCCGCAAAAGAAAACTTGAATATCGTCGGTGCTCTTGAGACGCATATCCATGCTGACTTTGTTTCGGGTTCGCGCGAGTTGGCGAATCGTTTCGGGGCAACATTATATGTATCTGATGAAGGTGACGCAGATTGGAAATATCAGAATATCGATCACTTAAATCATCAATTATTGAAAGATGGCGATCAGTTTAAAATCGGAAATCTGATTTTTGACGTGATGCATACACCAGGCCATACGCCTGAAAGTATTTCGTTTTTATTGACGGACCGCGGTGGTTCAGCAGATAAAGCGATGGGCATTTTCACAGGAGACTTCGTATTTGTAGGAGATGTGGGAAGACCCGACCTGCTAGAAAAAGCGGCAGGTATGAAAGGAACTTCTGAAGCAGGGGCAAAAGAGATGTTCAAGTCACTTGAACGCTTCAAAAAGCTGCCGGATTATCTTCAAGTATGGCCAGCTCACGGAGCAGGAAGTGCCTGCGGAAAAGCACTTGGCGCCATTCCTTCCACTACTGTAGGTTATGAAAAGCTGTTCAACTGGGCATTGCAATACGATGACGCAATGGCATTTCAAAAAGAATTATTAGATGGTCAACCTGAACCACCTTCCTATTTTGCTGTTATGAAATCTGTTAATAAAACAGGTGTAGAACTGTTGAAAAATTTGCCTAAGCCAAAAGTTTTGGGGTCTGCAGGAGAGCTGGAAAAATTGATTGCGGATGGCCATCAGGTGCTGGATTTACGTCCTTCATCTTCATTCGGCAATGGCTATATTCCAGGGACTATCAACATCCCATTCAATAAATCATTTGCCAACTGGGCTGGATGGATTGTGGATTATAAGGAGCCACTTTACCTGCTATTGGAACCAGAATCGATAGATCTGGTCTTTGAAGCTCTGCACTCCATTGGTATTGATGGTGTAGCTGGCTACGCCGATGTTTCAAACATAATCCAAGAGGTAAATCAGCTAGATTCATACACAAGCGTGTCTCCCGATCAGGCTAAGAAGATGATTGAAGATGGAGAAGGCAACATACTTGATGTCCGTAGTCAATCTGAGTACGACGAAGGCCATATCGAACAAGCGGATCACATTATGGTGGGTACATTAAAAAATCGATTGGAAGAAGTCAATGCGAATAAAACCGTAATTGTCCAGTGCCAGTCTGGTGCACGTTCAGCGATTGCAACCAGTATTCTTAAAGCGAATGGTATCGACAACCTGGTGAACCTTACAGGTGGCTATTTGAAGTGGAAAGAAGAATTGTCGGTTTAAGAAGTATGAGATTTTAAAGAAATGATTAACTCTATAGTATGTAATATCGCTATTGGGAAATCATAAGTTCGATTTATGAAAAAGGAGAAATTAAATGATAGTAAGTACAATGCTGATTGGGCTGCCAGTTTCTATGGCAGCCTATAGTGTCTATAAAAGACATATGCCGGTCCATGGAATAAAACAGGCGCGGCTTGATCAGATTGACAGCGATTTTTATGCTTTGCTGGATGTCCGCGCCTATAATGTGTCTGATAAAGAGTTTGTGTCCGAAGCATTTAATCTGCCTATATCTTACTTTACAAGAGGTTATAAGGAAATTCCCCGAAATCCTATCCACCTGATTGCAGAAAATCAAATGGAAAAAAACCTGGCAGTTCGACTGCTTCAGCAAAAAGGATTCAACGTGGCAAGCTATAGTTTAATAGGGAAAAACAAGATGCAAACGTCATGTTTTTGACTTGATTACTGTGTAAATGTACCTTCATTTATACAGTTTTTTTATATTTAGAAATAATAATTTTGCTTCTAAAAACTATATATTCTGTGAATTGCTTAAAAGTTGTACGGGGTATAAACTTTCCTATAAAATAGTTTCTATGTCTAGAAACGAAAGAGGGAAATGGATGAAAAAGCCTGGATTAACTGTAAAAGTACTGACTGGACTAATCTTGGGAGCAATCGTAGGTTTACTGATCAACTTATTTGTCCCTGATTCATTTGAAGCGTTGAATACATATTTATTTGTGCCGCTAGGTCAAATATTTTTAAGTTTGATTAATATGCTCGTTGTACCACTTGTTTTGTTTTCCATCATTCTCGGAACTGCAGGTCTTGGGGATCCTGCCAAATTAGGGCGGATTGGTATTAAAACGGTCACTTACTTTCTGGTGACCACGACCATTGCGATTACTATCGGGTTATCATTGGCAGCTGTTATTCAACCTGGGCTTGCCGGTGACTTCGATCTGGCTGGCGCAGAATTTGAGTCAGAAAAAGCACCGTCTGTCGGTGAAACTTTACTGAATATGATTCCAACAAATCCAATTGCGGCTTTAGGAGAAGGCAATATGCTGCAGATTATCGTCTTTGCTGTCTTTATCGGGTTGGCATTGACGGCTCTTGGCGAAAAAACCAAAGGGCTTGTCCATTTGGTTGAACAAGGCAATGATGTCATGATGTATCTGGTGGGAATTGTTATGAAGTTCGCGCCTTATGGGACATTCGGTTTGATTGCCACGGCTGTTGGATCTCAAGGATTCTCGGCGATGAAAGCGATGGGTTCCTACATGCTGGTGATTGTAGCAGCTCTCCTGATCCATGCCATCTTCACATATGGGGGGACCATCAAATTTTTAGCGAAAAAAAGCCCAATATGGTTTTTTAAAAAGTTTGCACCTGCTATGAGTGTCGGCTTCAGTACGTCGAGCAGTACAGCGACTTTGCCGATTTCGATGGAAGTTGCACAGAATGAATTAGGTGTACCAAAGTCCGTCAGTTCGTTTGTTCAGCCTCTTGGAGCTACCATCAATATGGATGGGACGGCTATTATGCAAGGGGTTGCAACAATGTTTATTGCGCAGGCTTATGGCGTTGAACTATCGACGATGGATCTTGTGACGGTGGTTCTGACTGCTGTCTTGGCAAGCATTGGTACAGCAGGTGTTCCAGGCGTTGGGTTGATTATGCTTGCTATGGTACTGGGCAGTGTCGGGCTTCCGCCAGCAGGAATCGGTCTAGTAATCGGAATTGATCGGCTGCTAGATATGACACGGACTGCTGTCAACATTTCAGGCGATGCTGCATGTGCAGTTTATGTAGCAGAGACGGAAAAAAACAGAGATTTGCGAATGAAAAATATGAATGCTTAACAGATGAAGAAAAGTTCTCGCGATGTTGCGAGAACTTTTTTACTTTAAAAAAGAAAGGACTACTTTGTGTTTTTTGGTGAATCAGATGGACAATGTTCAAATTGACAAGAAATCGCTTGCACTATACATGGTGTGTAACCGGTTACATACCGAAGCAGAAACGGAGTCGTTTTTTATGACCACCATTAAAGATGTAGCAAAAAAAGCAGGAGTTTCAGTAGCGACGGTTTCCAGATTTTTAAATGACAGTGGATACGTTAGTCTAGAAGCTGCCAAAGCAGTAACTAGTGCGGTAGAAGAACTGAAATACGAATCGAACCCGGTTGCTCGTTCATTGAATACCAAGAAATCGAATTTGGTCGGACTGATCCTGCCGGACATCACTAACCCATTTTTTCCGGAACTTGCACGTGCAGTTGAAGATGTTGGATTGACATACGGATACACTGTGGTGTTGTGCAACTCGGATGAAGATCCCGAAAAAGAGAAAAACTATATTGAAACCCTAAAGAAAAAATACATTGCCGGTTTTATTGTGACTTCCAACCAGCTGGATGCGCCACATTATGCGAATGCCAAAGTACCGATTGTGGCACTCGATCGGACGATAAACGAAAAAATCCCCATCGTTTCCTCTAATAATGCAGGCGCTATTATGGGAACAAATGCGCTTCTCGAAAGAGGATGTCGAAATATTCTGTTCCTGAGAGGTCCGGAAAAATTGAATCCGGCGAACGATCGCTATGAAGGATTCTTGGAAGCGATCCGAAATTCGGATGCGCATTATCAAGTAGTGACTTGTCCATTTCATTTTGCGGATTCACAGAAAATTGTGGAGAACGTGCTGAAGGATCATCCACAAATCGATGGAATTTTTGCCAGCAGTGACGTGTCGGCGGCGGGTGCCTTAAAAGCGGCTGGAATTGTTGGAAAGCATGTGCCGGATGAATTGCAGATTGTCGGTTTTGACGGAGTGGCGATGGGGGAGATGCTGTCGCCAGGATTGACCACCGTCGCACAGGACGTCTATAAGATGGGTGCTATAGCAGCGCGGGTGCTGATTAAGCGCATTGAAAACAAGGAAATTGAACAAAATTTTTATGAAGTTCCCGTGAAATTGGTCATTCGTGGAACAACAAGGGAGGGAATGGAATGATTACGGTAGTTGGCAGCATCAATATGGATTTGGTCGTGCAGACAGACTGTTTTCCGAAGCAGGGCGAAACAGTTTTAGGCAATCTGTATGAGACGGTTCCAGGAGGCAAAGGCGCCAATCAGGCAGTGGCAGCTGCAAGGTTAGGGAGCGATGTCCACATGATTGGGGCAGTTGGACAGGATGCATTTGGGACTGAGCTATTGTCAGGATTGAAAAGTGAAGGGGTTCAGGTGAAGGGTATCAAACGGATCGATGGAGCAAGCGGAATTGCCAACATCCTCCTGTCAGAAGGCGATAATCGTATTATTGTCGTACCGGGAGCCAATTACAGTGTGACAGCTGAAGAAATAGCTTCATTTACAGAACAACTGGCAGCTAGTGATTTGGTTATCATGCAATTGGAAATGCTGATTCCCGTTATTCAACAGACTTTAGAAATTTGCCATCAAAATGGAGTACCCAGCATGTTAAACCCAGCTCCTGCAAGTGGATTTACGGCTGATTTTCTTCCATATTGCACGTATCTGACACCAAACGAAACAGAAGCGGAAGAAATCTTCGGCGAGAATTGGGAAAAGGCTCTGGAAGAATACCCAAACCGTCTTGTCGTAACGCTTGGACAAAAAGGTGCGCAGTTTTATGACGGACAAAAGCATATCACAGTAAAAGGCTTCTCTACTAAAACAGTTGACACTACTGGAGCAGGCGATACATTCAACGGTGCACTTGCTGCCGCATTGGTAGAAGGGCAAGAGTTTGAAGGGGCTGTGCGCTTTGCCAACGCTGCTGCATCCTTGTCTGTAGAAAAATTTGGTGCGCAAGGTGGCATGCCTAATCGAGCAGCTGTCCTAGAGCGGATGGCAGGTGACCGTTCATGAAAAAGAACGGAATCATCAACCGTGATATAGCTGCCGCATTGGCTCTTTTCGGGCACACAGATTTGCTGGTGGTTGGCGATTGCGGATTACCAATTCCAAAAGGAGTTCTATGCATCGATTTGTCTTATAAAATAGGCGAACCCGCATTCTTAACGATATTAGATGCTGTACTCGCTGATTTCGAGGCAGAAGCTGCATTCATTGCCCGGGAAATAACAGCCGGCAATCCCCGAGTGGAAAAGGAAATCATAAAACAAACGAAAGTCGATTATATTACACATGAAGAACTGAAGGATCTCAGTAAACAGGCGGAACTGATCATCCGCACAGGAGAAGCGACACCGTACGCCAATATTGTCCTTCGCTCTGGCGTTATTTTTTGAAAAAGGCAGGTGAGTCTACTGATTAAAATGACGGATATCTCCTAATCATTTAGTGGCAATAAAGTATTGAAAAATGTTCACTTTGCTTTGGAGAAAGGTGAAATTCACGCGGGCAAATCGACTTTGATGAAAGTCATGTCCGGAATCTATACACGGGATTCAGGAACCATCGAAGTGAAAGGCGAAAAAGTCAATTTTACTTCTCCAAAACAAGCAGAGAAAGCCGTCATTGCAGTCATCGCAGTAGATCGCAGTGCTGAAGGGGGCGAAGTGGTTTCCCATATCGCATCCGATAACATTGCTGGCGGCGAAATGGCAGGAGAACACCTGGTTTCAATCGTAGGCGATGGTGCCCAAGTTGCAGAACTTGAAGGTGTTCCAGGATCTTCGGCTGCACGTGAACGTGGAGAGGGCTTTAATAATATCGTTGCTGACAGTCTGGATGTTGTTGCTAAACAAACAGCAAACTTTAACCGTGCTGAAGGCCTATTAGTTATGGGAAATATTCTTCAGGAAAACCCTGATATTACGGGAGTATTTGCACATAATGATGAAATGGCATTAGGTGCCATTGAAGCGATTGAAGCTTCTGGAAAAGACATTGCGGTTGTCGGATTTGATGCTTCTGATGATGCAGTGAAAGCTGTAGAAGAAGGCCGTCTAGCTGGAACAATTGAACAAAATCTGAAATGATCGGTGAAATGACTGTTGAGACGGCTGTTCAATCTCTTGATGGCGAAGAAGTTGAAGAATCGATTCCGGTGGAGTTGGAATTGGTTAAATAAAAGAATAATATGGGCATACGGTCATGAATGCTTCTAACCGTAGACTTACTCGAGCGATTCGAGTGGTCTATGGTTTTCTTAAGTGGATATTAGAGTGATTTTTAGTAGAAAACATCACTTTTTCAAGCCGTTTCGGGTATAGCCGCCGCGATAAGCTGTGAAGGACATCCGTTTTCTTACTTTGCCCAGCTCACGAATGCGTCGACGCTGGTCGAGTGGGGAAAAATGGTTGAGGTAGGTGCAGTCGATCTTATTCTTTTTCTGTTATACTGTTGTCAATAACAGAAACAGGGGGGACAGCATATGAAGGATGTATGGATAGTGAAGTACGGTGAACACACAATCCGAGTCGTCAATACATGGACCAATGAAAAACTTTTTGTAGACGGGGTTTTGCAGGACGAGCAGGTCGGTTTGCATCTTACTTCACGTCTGTTTGGAAAAGTGAGAAATGAAAATAATGAATATGAAAAAATCAAAGTATCGGTTGGATTTCACTTCTGCACAATGCAATGCCGGATCTTTGTAGGGGACTGCTTAATTTACACGACAAAGCTGCAAACGGGCGGGTAAGCCTAGAGTAGTAAAGTTACACAAAAAAATTGTATAGTTATTAAGCTCAGTGGAAACTTTAATTTTCTGCGGAGCTTTTTTTACGAAAATATATGGGCGTATAGAGCTAACTTGATGGAGTAAAAGTTTACTTTGTTAATTGAAAATGGATAATATTCCTGAAAGTATAAGGAAATTCTATGTGTAAAGTTCTATTTGTTAAATTAACTGAAAACTCTAGTCCTAATTATGGTACATTCTTTAACATATTAAGGGACGGGGGATGGATTAATGGCCAGAAATAAAGTTTTTAAAGTGGCGGCATTTCTAATATTGGCGGGGGTATTGGCAATTTCACCGATGCAGTTCACTGATCACGAAACAACTGCAGGTGCAGATGATAAATACGCACCTTTGGTCAATGAAATCAACCAAATCCTTCAGGATGAGCGGCTCGATGGGGCTTTGGCGGGCGTCAGCATTCGACAGGCAAATTCGGGAGAGAAAATTTACGACCATTTCGGAGATGCCCGATTGGTTCCGGCTTCGAACATGAAGCTATTCACCGCTGCAGCAGCTTTTGAAACTTTGGGTGAAGACTACCGGTTTACTACTGAAATACATACAGATGGAACAGTCAAAGGGAGAATGCTCAAAGGCAATCTTTACTTAAAAGGAAAAGGAGATCCGACCCTGCTGCAAGAAGATTTTGAACAGTTTGCGCTGGAACTCAAAAGTCAGGGAATTCAAAAAATCAAAGGAGATCTGATCGGCGACGATACCTGGTATGACAACGTCCGGCTATCGGAAGACATTACCTGGCAGGACGAAGTTTATTATTATGGTGCACAGGTATCTGCGTTGACCGCGTCGCCCAATGAAGATTATGATGCAGGCTCGGTTATTGTTGAAGTGAATCCAGGCGATCAAGCTGGTGCAGAGCCAACAGTCTCGCTGACACCGCAAACAGATTACGTAACAATCGTGAATCGAGCAAAAACAGTAGCGGCAGACCAGCCTAAAACGGTTTCCATTAGCCGTGAGCATGGAACCAACCAGATTGTCATTGACGGTGATATTCCTTTTGAAGGCTCACGTACCCGGGAATGGATCGCTGTTGATGAACCTTCAGGCTATGCACTCGATTTGTTCGAGAATGCGTTGTTGGCTCAGGGAATCGAATGGGCAGGAAAGCATAAGATGAAAATGGGAGCAACACCTGCAGACAGTACACTGCTGCTGGAGCATGAATCGATGACATTAGCAGAGTTTTCTATTCCTTTCATGAAGCTCAGTAATAACGGACACGGTGAAGTATTAACCAAGGAAATGGGGCGGATCGTCCAGGGAGAAGGCAGTTGGGAAGCGGGGCTAGAAGTGATGGGGAATGTCGCTGGGGCGCTTGGTGTCAATACGGACACCATCCTATTGCGTGACGGTTCAGGAATGTCACATGTCAATTTGATTCCGGTGAACGAAGTGTCTCAATTACTGTTTGGAGTGCAGAACAAATCCTGGTTTGACAGCTATTCGAACGCTCTTCCGGTAGCGGGGGCTGAAGAACGATTTGTAGGTGGCACTTTGCGAAATCGGATGAAAGAAACTGCAGCACAGCAAAATGTTAGAGCCAAAACCGGCACTTTGACAGCTGTGTCCGCTCTGTCCGGCTATGCCACAACCAAAGCTGGAAAGCTGTTGATTTTCTCCATCATTATTAACAACGATCTAGCTCTAGTCACACCAATTGAAGATGCGATTGCCACAGCAATCGCGGAATCAGGCGGGGAATAACAGTAACGTAACGGGGATCTTTCAGGTTTCCTGTTTTTTTTATTAGATTCAGCACCAATAGTTAATGAGTACTGGCATTTCGTCAGAAATTTCTGTATGTTTATTATATACAATTTTTACAAGCAGGAGGTTATACATAAATGAAAGCAATTATTGGTCTTACGTCGTCTCTGGAATTGGGGAGAGAAGAATATGGCATTGAACTTGCCGATACAGAAGCGATTTTGATGGCCGGTGGTCTCCCAATCATGCTTC
The DNA here is from genome assembly GCF_001687565.2 of Planococcus antarcticus DSM 14505. Classification (NCBI taxonomy): domain Bacteria; kingdom Bacillati; phylum Bacillota; class Bacilli; order Caryophanales; family Caryophanaceae; genus Planococcus; species Planococcus antarcticus. Next base: position 3,156,950 of record NZ_CP016534.2, on the reverse strand, counting down.
CACATTTAACAGATGAAGCAGACATTGATGAAATTGCAGAGCATATTGATGGATTGTTTTTAGCAGGCGGCTACGATATCGATCCCACCTTATTCGGTGAAGAGCCGCAGCCACAGCTTGGCGTCATCATTCCGGCGCGTGATGCATTTGAGCTGGCTTTAGCGAAAAAAGTACTAGCTTTGAAAAAACCGATCTTGGGTGTTTGCCGAGGGGCACAGATTTTGAATATTGCGGTTGGAGGCGATATGTATCAGGATATCACCACGCAAGTAAAAGGGGATTTGCTGCAGCATCAGCAAAGAGCGCCAAAATTCCATGGATCCCATTTTCTGGACGTAACGGAAGGCTCATTGCTGCACCGATTGACCGGGCAACAGCGCCTGAAAGTGAACAGCCGCCATCATCAGGCCAATCGACACGTGCCGGCGCCTTTTATTGTCAGTGGAGTATCCAGTGATGGCATCGTGGAGGCCATTGAAAGCACACAGCACCAGTTCGCTCTGGGTGTGCAATGGCATCCTGAAAACATGGCAAGAGCTGAAGATTCAGCCTCGATTGGCATTTTTTCGGGTTTTATCGCAGCGTGTCGAGAAGAAGGAGAGAAGTAGATGAAAATTTTTGATACACATTGTGACGCCTTGCTGAAATTGCAAATGGCTAAGCGGAATGCGTTGTTTGAAGGAGAATTAGTAAACTATCAAAATTCGGATTTATTGGATACCAATTTCAAACGACTTCGGGCTGGAGGTGTAAAAGTGCAGTTTTTCGCTGTTTTTATCCATCCTGAATTTCCATCTGATGAAAAATGGCAACATGCACTAGAACAAATAGATTTGTTCTATAGTGAAATTCTTGGAAAAAATCGATTGATGAAGCATATCAAGAACTGGCAGGATATAGATCTATTAAAACCCGATGAAATTGGCGCGGTTTTGACGCTAGAAGGGGCAGATGCGTTCGGTAACGACTTAGCGAAGCTGCGCCATCTTTATCGTTTAGGAGTGCTGTCTATCGGGCTGACTTGGAATAATGCCAATCTCTGCGCCGATGGTGTCGGTGATCCGAGAGGTGCAGGTTTGACGGTGCTGGGGAAAGAAGTGGTTCGCTTAAACAATGAACATCATGTGTTCACCGATGTCTCTCATTTGTCTATCAATGGATTTTGGGATGTTTTGGATCTGGCAAAATATCCGATTGCCAGCCATTCCAATGCACGAGCCCTTTGCGATCATCCACGCAATCTCAACGATCAGCAAATTCAAGCGATGTTTGAAAATAGCGGGATGATCGATGTGGTGTTTTGTCCGCAATTTATCAACAAAGACAGTGAACAGGCGACAATAGCGGATTTAATCCGCCATATCGAACATCTTTGTTCACTCGGTGGAATTTGTCAAGTCGGCATTGGATCGGATTTCGATGGGATATCTTCTCATATCACTGGACTCGGAAATGCATCTGAGTTCCCTAATTTGATCAATGAGCTGCAGAAGCACTATACGGAAGCGGAAGTAGAAGGGTTTGCGTATCGAAACTTCCTGGAACACCGACCGGGGATGTAAATAAGGAGGAGAACTATGGACAAGACACCAAAACAAAAAGTAAAGGAAGTCTTCGGCAAAAATGCCGATAAGTACGTAACCAGTGACAGCCATGCTAAAGGGGAAGACCTGTCTTTGCTCATCGAATGGCTTCAACCTGAGAAGACATGGACTGTACTGGATATCGCAACAGGTGGGGGGCATGTGACAAAAACACTGGCTCCGCATGCAGCAACGGTGTTTTCTACAGACCTGACAAGAGCGATGCTGGAAAATACAGCAAAGCATCTGCGCGGTAGCTTCAATAACATTCACTATGTGGTGGCGGATGCCGAAGCTTTGCCTTTTTTGAAAGAAAGTTTTGATGCGGTTGTATGCCGGATTGCACCGCACCATTTTCCGAATCCGGAACGGTTTATCTCAGAAATGTCTCGTGTCTTAAAGAAGGGGGGCCGCTTCATCCTGATTGATAATGTCGCTCCTGCTGATCCGGAGCTGGCGAAATTTATGAATACAACAGAAAAAATGCGGGATGACAGCCATTCACGATGCCTGTCCAAAGAAGAATGGACCAGCCTGCTAAAAGAGAATGGAATGGTGGAACGGAAGTCTGCGGATCGTCGGAAAACCTTTCACTATCCGTCATGGGTAGAACGCACGACTGAAAGTGACGAACAGGTAGAACGAGTTTCCCGTCATTTGCTCAATGCAGATGAAAAGACCGTTTCTTATTTTTCGATAGAAGTCCAGGATGGAAACGTCCAAAAATTCACGATCGATGAATGGATGGCGCTGTATGAAAAAACTGCGCATGGATGAACCCAGAAGAAAGCCCCTTCATTATATTGATGAGGGGGCTTGTGCGTTTAATATTTGTTCATGGATGACTCTGTATTCTTCGCCTCTTTTTGGTTCGCTTCGCTTTGTGCGAGAGCATCAGATGAGGTTTCTTTTTTCGCATTTCTTCGTCTGTGGAGAATGGCGTTTATTTCAGCGCCTATGACAAGTATAAGACCAGTCAGGAAGAACCACAGCATCAATACGATAAGACCACCGAGACTGCCGTAGGTGGCAGAGTAACTGCTAAAGTTAGCGACATAAATCGAGAATCCGAATGAAACGACTTGCCAAAGAACTGTCGCGATTACTGCTCCGACGATGACTTCCTTAAACGGGAATTGTTTGTCGGGAGCGAACTTGTACATAAGCGCCAGCACGATACTCATGACCGCAACGGAAATGACCCAGCGCAAAACCTGGAAAATGATTTCAGTTTGCTCTGGAAGGTTTAAGGATGACTTAATTATATTGATGATCGTACCACCGAAGATTGGCAGAACGAGTGCAATAATGACTGCGACAAGCATGCCAAGCGTTAAGCCGATAGCTGTTGCTTTTAGTTTAATGAATGAACGCGTTTCTTCAATGCCATAAGCTTGATTGGTTGCGTTGATGAAGGCAGTTAACGCATTGGATGCGGACCAAAGCGTGCCGAGTATACCAAACGTCAACAAACCACCTGATGGCGTGGTGACGACACTGACAATCGTGTCTTGGAATGTTGTTGCCATTTCTCCTGGTAGAATGGTGCCGATAAATTCTACGGCGCGATCCGGATTGATTTGAAGATAAGGCAATATCGACAGCAGTAGAATCAATAAAGGAACAATAGCTAATAAATAGTAATAAGCTTGTGCTGCAGCAAGAGTTGTCGCATTATCTTTTTTAAATTCGCCGCCAAGTTCTTTGGCAAAACCCATAGCTTTACTCATATGATAACCCCCCATTTAAAAATAAGTTACTTTGTATAATTGTATATGCCCTGTTATGCAAGAGATTAATCCTAAAGTTTAGACAAAGATTCATTTGGAAACGACAGGTGGATTATTTTAGCTATAGAAAAAGAATGTCCGATAACCGGACATTCTTTTTAGGACGATTTTGGCAACATATCACATGCAACTTTTAAGATGTGGTGATTGTCCATTTCAACGATGGACCACTGGCAGTCTTCTTTAACGAAGAGATCTCCAGTCTCGGCTTCAATCAGTTGATGTTGAATCCATCCAGCAATCGTATCAATATCTTCGCTGTCTTCGAATTTAAAACCAAAGCGCTCTTCCAGATCTTTTAGAAGGACGCGTCCATTTAGAAGATAGCGCGTATCACTTTCCTTAATAATCTCTTCATCTTCTTCTGCGTCAAATTCATCACGAATTTCTCCGACAATTTCCTCTAATATATCCTCCATCGTAATCAAGCCTGAAGTTCCGCCATATTCATCGATGACCAAAGCGATATGCGTACGCTCCTTTTGCATTTTCACTAGGGCATTTTGAAGCGGCGTCGTTTCATGGAAATAGGGGAGGGCGTGTATAAGTTCCGACATTTCAAATTGCCCGTTGACGGCATAATGCGTCAGTACTTCTTTGGCATTAATGAAGCCAATCAAGTCGTCTTTGTCTCCATCTCTGGCTATAGGATAGCGCGTAAAACGGTGTTCACGAATTTCGGTCAGAAGTTCCGCATTCGATAAATCATCTGAGAAGGCGACCATCTGAGTGCGGGGAATCATGACATCTTTGGCACTACGCTCATCAAAAGCAAAAATGTTTTGCATGTAGGACAGTTCAGTTTGATTGATTTCTCCGCTTTGGAAGCTTTGCGCCATAATAATTTTCAGCTCTTCTTCAGAATGGGCTTGTTCTTCTTTGGCAGGTTCCACGCCGAAAATGCGTAAGAGGATTCGTGCCGAGCCATTCAGGATGAAAATGAACGGATACATAATTTTGCCGAACCAATACAAAAATGGACACAGTAAAAGCGTCATCTTTTCTGCAAATTGAAGCGCCAAAGTCTTTGGAGCCATCTCCCCAAAGACCACATGCAAAAAAGTCACTAGCGAGAAAGCCAGGATAAACGAAAGGATAGTAGAAGCAGAAGAAGGGACATCGAGCAGTTCAAAAAAAGGATGAAAAAGCCGTTCAACGACAGGTTTGCCTAGCCAGCCCAAGCCAAGGGCAGTAACGGTGATTCCAAGCTGACAGGCTGACAGGTAATAATCAAGATCACTGGTGATCTTTTTGACCAATACAGCTTTTTTGTTTCCTTCATCGATCAATTGGTCGATGCGCGACATTCGAACTTTAACGACGGCGAATTCTGAGCCGACAAAAACGGCCGTTAAAACGATTAATAAGACGAGCAGAGCTAAATTCAATATAAGTATGGGGTCCAATAAATTCCCTTAATTAAGGGATTCACCTCCGAAAGTAGTTGTTGAAGTTAAATTTACCATAATCCTACCGTGAAATATAGAGCTAAGCTTAATACTCGGCAATGATCTGGCGGGTGAGTTCTTTTACGTCGATGGCTGTTTCTTCATTGATCACATCGTCGAGCATGACATTCTTGAAGTATCCGACGCTCGCCGGCAATGGAAGGTCCAGCAATTTAGTTAAAGCAATGCGATACATGACGACAAATTCCTTGTCGGTATTGCCGCGCTTTAATTCTGCAAAGGCTTCATAGAATTGGTCCAGCTTGTCTGCCAACTCCAATAGACGCCCTTCGATGGTCGCGTCTTTTCCTTCTTTCATGCGTTCGAAAAAGACCTCCCGAAACTCTTCAGGAATTTCACGCAGGATGAATTTCTCCATCATGCCTTCTTCCACTTTCGCAATCATTTCCTTCAATTCCGGTGAAGCGTATTTGACCGGTGTTTTAATATCGCCAATAAACACTTCAGCAAAATCATGATTGATGGTTTTTTCATATAATGATTTCCAATCGATTTCACGGCCGGCACGCTCTTCGATGGTTGCAAAAAACATCGCGTACTGGCTGACTTTCCACGAATGGGCTGCAACATTATGTTCTTCAAATTTAAACATCCCGGGTGCCCGGATAATCCGTTCCAAATCGTTCAATGAAGTAAAAAAACGGTGAATTCCCATAATGACGCCTCCTTTTGAGTGGGGTAAACTAAACAAGTGTTAATAATCAAAAATGCTATCTTCAGCATACACGATTTTTAGTACAATAAAAATGGTATTAATATAGCAAGATGAGGGAGAAGAAAAGCATGACGGGTAAGACTCACATCATTGGCGGCGTAGCAGCAAGCCTTGCATTTGCACAAATCACAAATTACGAACCGGCTATTTTACTGTGTACTGGAGTAATTGGCTCGTTGATTCCGGATATTTGCCATGGCGGCAGCAAGATTGGCAGAGCTCTACCGATTCTTTCAAAGTTGATCAATGGCCTTTTCGGACATCGGACGTTTACACACAGTCTGCTGTTTCTTATTTTAATCGCTGTTTTGCTGCATAATTTCATGCCAATGGAAGACATTTCAGCGGGCTTGCTGGTGGGAATGGCGAGTCATATTGTATTGGATATGGCGACCAAAAGAGGTGTCAAACTATTCTTTCCGCTTAGGTGGAATGTCCGGTTTCCGTTCACAGCTACAACCGGAGCTACTTCCGAATACCTGGTTTTCGCACTCTTGTCACTTCTTTCGGTCTACTTTGGATATGGGATAATTCTTTCGCTGTAAACGTTTTATTTCATGACAAAAGGGAGGTCAGGGAGTAAAAGCTTATAGGAGGAATGATCTTATGTCTAAAAATGATTTTTCAAGAGATGCAAATCCACAAAGCAGCCATAATCGTCGGCAGCGGGAAGAGTTTGAAAGCATTGATCAAGAGTCAAGAGAAGACGGTAAAAAGATGGATAAAAGAGGTGCCCACAGCAATACAGGAGTCGGTGACGAAAAAAATCCGATTGGTGAATCGGAAGAAAAGTAAGTAGACCGCGAAAGATCGGGTTATTAAAATGATTGTATCAAGGACAGGAACTTTAAGTTCCAAGTCCTTTTTTTTGGTCTTTATAGGGGGATATCCTGTGGTTTGTCAACTTGTATATGGGAGCGTAAACCTATACACTTAGAAAAGTAATTATTGAAAATTTTTTTAAGACAATGGAGGGATAAGATGATTTCAGCAACATGGAACTGGATGTGGGAAAAGCACGATCAGGCAAAAGATACGTTCCGTCTTTTTACCAACCCAGGGGCTGGTATACCCGATGACCGTGATCGGGCAGAAGACGCCGGATCCTATGATGAACGCAAGAAAAACCGCAGTTACAACACCCCTCAATTGATCGGCCTGTTTCTAGGCCCGCTTCTTTTTATTTTGACTTTACTGTTCTTTAATCCCGATGGCCTGCCTCCTGAAGCGAAAGCCATACTGGCTAGCACAATCTGGATTGCGACTTGGTGGATCACGGAAGCCATTCCGATTCCTGCAACATCGCTCTTGCCGATTATTCTTTTTCCAATGACTGGTGGGCTCGATGTAAGCGCTGCAACTTCGGCATATGGCAACGATACGATATTCCTCTTCATGGGCGGATTCATGATTGCCCTGACAATGGAGAAATGGAACTTACACAAACGAATTGCGCTTACGATCATTTCCGTAATCGGCACCAACACCGAGCGTATTATTCTCGGTTTCATGGTCGCTACTGGATTTCTGTCGATGTGGATTTCCAATACTGCCACGGCGATGATGATGGTGCCGATCGGCCTAGCCATCATCTATCAGGTATCGGAAGCGTTAAAGGATGATTCTTCGATCGATACTTCAAAAGAAAACTTTGGTTTCGGCAAAGCACTGATGCTTGGGATTGCCTACTCAGCTTCTCTTGGCGGGATCGCAACCTTGATCGGAACTCCGCCAAATACGCTGTTGGCAGGGGCAGTTAATGAAATTTATGGTATTGAGATCACCTTCGCACAATGGATGCTGTTTGGCGTTCCGTTGGCTTGGATTTTTATTTCAATTGCTTGGGTCTACCTGGTGAAAGTCGCTTATCCGCAAAAGTTGAAACATTTACCTGGTGGAAGCGAAGTGATCCGCCAGCAGAAAACCGACTTAGGTGCTGCATCTTATGAAGAAAAAGCGGTCTTTGTGGTTTTCGTAGCAGTAGCGCTTGCTTGGATCAGCCGCTCGTTTGTTCTGGATGCTTTTGCACCCAATCTGGAAATGACGGATGCAATGGTCGGGTTGATCGCCGCGATGATTTTATTTATCATTCCTTCCAAAAACAGAAAAGGCGATCATTTGCTGGACTGGGCAACCGCGGTTAAATTGCCTTGGGGGATTTTACTGCTATTTGGTGGTGGGCTTGCCATTGCTGCCGGTTTTACAAATTCTGGTCTGTCTGAATGGATCGGAAGCCAATTGATTGGATTGCAGGGCGTCAATGTTCTTATTATTATTCTGGTAGTAGCTGCGTTTGTGCTGTTCTTAACGGAAATCACTTCAAATACTGCAACAGCTTCAATGATGTTTCCGATTATGGCATCTCTTGCAGTAGCTCTCAGTATCCATCCGTATGCGTTGATGGTTACCGCCGCTGTAGCAGCATCGTGTGCATTTATGCTGCCAGTTGCGACACCGCCGAACGCTGTCGTGTTCGGCTCCGGATATTTGAGAATTTCAGACATGGCCAAAGCAGGATTTGCTCTTAATATATTCGGTATTTTCTTTGTCGGGCTTGCGGTATTCTACTTCCTGCCGCTTGTTTGGGGAATTGATCTGATGTCGATTCCATCGGACTTTCTTGAATAAGGTTGAATGAACAGCAAAAAGCAGGCTCACCTTCTGGGGGAGCCGTTCAGTTTTAAATCGCAAAACCGTAATTAGAACACCAAATAGACCCCTAATTATCAATACAATTGGCGGTCTATTTTTTATTGGCATCAAAAGGTTTCTAGCGTTTTTCAGTCGTTTTTGGATAGCAAATTAGCAACCGAATCAGACGATTTACAATTTTAATTGTAATGATGCTAAAACACGCGCTAAAAAGGGTACTATTCCACCTGTTAAAAGGTATAAAAAAACACTCCCTATTTCTTCAGGAAATGTGTTCGTTTTTTTATAAACTCCATTAAATCTTCTTCAACTACACAAATGAATTCTTCTACTTCCTTTTGGTGTTGTTCGTTCATTTTGGATACCTCCTTTTAGTAGGTGTATACCCAAACAAAACCTATAATAATTCAGTGTTGAAAAAAACACAGAAAATAACCAAGTGGTCATCTTCTGTGTTTAAAGAAAATATTATTTATAAAAACTTGCATTGGCCTTCGCCTCATCTTGCTTATTAATATAGTAATGTATATAAACACGCGTGTTGATTAACCAATAAATGACAGACTACTCCTGCTGAGGGCAAAGTACTCGTGCAGAAATGTCGTCAGGGCATCCAGCCAAATCAGCGGCAATGTACCGGTCAACAGCGTGCGCTGAAAGGCCACAAGCGACAAAGCAGGCAGCCGGATGGCCAATTTCGTCTTTTGATACAGCCACTGGATCAATACATACGCGATCAACGCCGCAAACAGTTGATTATAGACGGCATTGGGCGTTTGGCCAAATAACTTCGGCACGTTCAAGTTCTGCTTGATCCAGCGGAAGAAAGATTCGATGCCCCAACGTGCTTTGTAGATTCGGGCGATGGCCTCAGCTGACAGGTTAAGAAGATTGGTGACGACCCGAATCTCATGCCCTTTATGATCCGTGAAAAAGACCATGCGGTGCCGTTTCGTTGAGCGCGATTGAGGCGTTCCAAGCCGGCAGGTGAAGTCACGGGTGACATTGGACTCTTCCTCTGGCAGGCGCTGCAGCGATTTGACGGTCGACAGTTCGACATTTTCTTTCACCCGGATGACAAAATCCTGGTAATCCGATACGAACCGGTCAATGCGTTTGATATTGAAATATGCCCGGTCCTGTACCAGGATAAACCGGCGGTCGGCCAAGCGTTCACCAACCGGTCCATCGTGTACGAGACCTGTAGTTTCAACTACGTCTAACGGCATATTGGTTTCGGGTGTATAGCTGACATGAAGCTTGATGCCCGACCGTTCGCCGTGATAAAGCGCCCAAGGGAGCCGGCTCTTCCCTACGGTAATCGTTGTGGAATCTACCAGTAGAAGCCGGTTTGGAATTTTGAGTGCGCGCCTTGTCGCCCGGTTGCATTTACCTACGACCAAGGCGAAGGCTTTTTTCATCAACTGGTAGTCGAGTTCCTTCATCTTTTTGGAGATCGTCGAGTGGTCGACATCGACCAGCCCCGCGGAAGTTCCGACGTCGCCGCAATGACGATAGCCCTTCCATTCGGACGCCGCTGCGGTCACCAGGTATTCAATCAACTTGCCGACAGTGAGCTTTCGGGCAGTATCTTCATAGCCAATCAGCTCCGTGAGCGTGGCCACCTCTTCATTCGTAATAAACTTTTGAATCAAATTGGGGAACATGGTATTCTGTTTCATAAGGGACACCTCTTCCTGTAGTTGTTGGTTCGCACTTACAGTCTACAAGAAAGGTGTCTCTTTTTGTATTGATTTGGATGATTCTGGTTAATCAACACGCGTGGTATATAAAGTAAAAAGCAAGAAAAAAGTCAAAATTATTTTTTTATCCTACGCCGATTGTAAAATTAAGCTAGACAACTGAAAAAGCCATTCGTGATACACTCTAAATGTATTTTCCGACCAAAGAAAAACAGAGGAGTGATCACGAATGACCTACACCCATCTTACCACGGATGAATTGGTGATGATAGAATCCTACCACCGCCAACATATACCTGTGGCGATAATTGCAGAATGCCTGAACCGTTCCAGGCAGCCGATCTATAATGTCATCAACTTCCTGAAATCGGGCTATACAGCTCTCGATTTCTACAAACAATACAAGAAAAACAAACAACGCTGCGGCCGACGAAAACTGGTCTTGCCGAAGAAACAAGTTGTCTATATTCAAGACAAGGTGGCGCAGGGATGGACGCCTGATGTCATTGTCGGCCGTGCAGAAACGGTGATCGATTGTTCCGCACGCACGCTCTATCGCATGTTCAAAAATCAGGTCTTTGATGTAGCCACACTGCCCATGAAAGGGAAACGAAAACCCAATGGGCACGAGGAACGCCGCGGAAAGCAGGCGTTCAAACGACATATTTCCGAACGAGAAACCGACTATCCTTCTTTCCAAAAAGAGTTCGGACATATCGAAGGCGACACCATTGTGGGCGCCCGCCACAAAAGTGCGGTGATCACGCTGGTCGAACGGCTGACGAAAGTCATCATCGCCTTGAAGCCTGCGGGACGCAAGGCATGCGATATTGAAACTACGCTGAATCAGTGGTTTCAAGGGGTCCCGAGAAATCTGTTCAAATCCATCACCTTTGATTGCGGGAAGGAATTCTCCAATTGGAAGCCGCTGTGCAACCGGCACGACGTCTCGATTTACTTTGCGGATCCCGGAACGCCTTCCCAGCGCGCCTTGAATGAAAATTCCAACGGACTCCTTCGAAAAGACGGCTTGGCAAAGGAAATGGATTTCAACCAGGTCGATCAACCGTTCATTTCCGCGGTGGCTGACAAGCGGAATAATATCCCGCGGAAGTCGCTGGATTACCGTACACCCCTGGAGGCATTTTTGAGTCACCTGAATGGAATGGATTTGTCTAGCTTATATTGACAAACGGAACTATATTTAATCGAGGTATTAATTTTTTTCGTATTTTTTATTTTTTTCAATCATCTCTTTCTCAATTTTTACCAAGCTTAATTCTTCTTTTAAGACTATTAAATCATTTTTTAAAATGTTATTTTCAATTGTTGTTTTCTCTATGAACTTATTTTCAATCGGAAAAATTAAATAATGAACTCCAGCTTTTATTATTTTGAACGCATCGCTGTTTGGATCTAAGTGTGCCATCGCCATATCCGAAGTTATACGTGATGTAGAGTAAAGAGCAGAGTTTTCTAGTTTGAATCCAGTATTGTACTCTAAAGTCCTACCACTTTCTAAAATTACTTCTTCTGGTTTTATTAAGTAGAGATTTTTCTTTTTAGTGGGGTTTGTGCTTGGATGAAAAGCTTCTTTAGTATAAGAATCGCTAGAAGATCCTGGTACAACAAAAATTCTATTACCGAATTTCTCTAAAACAAGTACAGGGTGTATTTTGGAAGCTTCGTGATTATAACCCAGTAGCAAATTAAGCATAACTATGTCTCCAATTTCAGGGGGGAATTTTGCTTTATCGTTTTTTCTTAACAAAAATTCATTCATAGATTCAGCAAACATAAAAGAATTTTTACGGTCTTTTTCATATAACTCATTCCAAAGGTTAGAATTCAAATCCAAAAAAATGTTTCGTGCTTTTTTCATTTCGTATTCGTTAGGACTTCTAAAAAGTCCCTTTCTTAAAAAAATTAAAAAATCAATATCAATTTTTCTTTTCATTTCCCACCATCCTTAATCAAAAAAAGTCTAACAATTTTGATTAACCATAATGAAAAAGAATAGGAAAGCCAGAAAAAGGAAGAAAAAAGAAGCATCCGAATTAAGATGCTTTAATCTAAGGTTATTTAATTTCTTTTCTCTTCAGATACATCCGAACAAATTCTATATCTTCTTTAGTCAGATTTTCAATTTCTTCGATAGACTGAATTACATTTAGGATTTTTTTATCGTGGTTCGCTTCATTTTTATTACCGAAAAAACTTGTAATTGCAGAAGTTAATGTACCAATGATTCCAATACCTACCAACATTAATACAACAGCTAAAATTCGACCAATTGGTGTTTCTGGAGATATATCTCCGTAACCGACAGTCGTGGTAGTTACAACAGCCCACCAAAGTGCATCACCAAAAGTATTTATTGAAGGTTCAAGAAGTACAATCGGAATAGGAATAATAAACAGTAAAACCATAGCAACAATTAATATTTTGTCTAAACCATTCGTTTTTAGTAATTTGTATACTGGTGTTAAATAGCGCGATCCAATTCCAATTAATCGAATGATGCGGAACAATCGTACGATACGCGCAGCTCTAAAAATAGAATCGAACGGGATAATGGCAATTAGTTCAAAGGGATGCTGTTTAATATAACTCCATTTGTTCTCCGCAAGTATTAATCTGACGGTGTAATCCAACACAAAAATAAACCAAATACCCCAATCTAATTTTATAAAGTTTTCATTGTCTGAAAAAGCGAAGAACAAAGATATTAATACCAATACAAACATAATACTTTCAAATATGATTACACTTTTCTTCATTAATTTACTCCTCACGTTTAAAAGTTAATCGTTTCGGCAAAGAATAGTTAAAGCATTTAATAAATCTAGGATATAGGATGAAAATATTCTTGTTCATCTATTCTTTTATAAAACAACGAGTTAGCCATCTTTATTCTCTTTAACAAGTTGGTGTGTAATGCAATAGAAAAGTACATAGTATTGCAATCAAACATGGCGTTGCAACTTTACATGGAGTGGCAAGCATGATAGCCTCATTCAGGCTAGCCAGCCTTTATCACGGCTGGTTTCCTGACGTGATAGTCATGCTTGTAGAGGCTCCATGTCAAGTTGCAACATTATGTACTTCTTGTTGCAATCTTGTGTATTTTGATTTTGCAGAATACAGTTGGACAGTTGATAATATGTTAATCAATCGAAGGGCATCTACTTTGTGCCAATAAATTGGATCGTCACGACCGTGCAAAACCCTGTTTCGATTGATAAGGCTTTTCCTCGATTTAGAGAATTCTTGGTAACCAAATAATTGCCAACGTAAAAATTCTGCCAACGAATAAATAGTTAATTTCGTTAGTTCGTGCTCAATATTTCTTGTTTCAGTTTTCATCGTCTCAAACAGGTCCTTTCCTGCTTCGGTGGTTTGATAGATAAAAGCTGTTTCGCCTTCGATAATCGAAAATAGAGTGGGAATAATCGATTTGTACCTGTCTTGTTCAAAATTATCAAAGCACTCATTCAATAATTCCGTCCATTTTGGATTGATAGTTTCTAATATGAGATTCTTTGTATGGTGATAGAAATTCCAATCGTTATCTGAGTAAAAATTTAAAAAATGATTGTCTATTTGATTAAATGTTGAGTCGACCAACTCGTCTTTAAAGTAGTAGGAAAAATCAATCTCTTGGGTTAAAGTCCAACCGTACTTTGAATTTTTATTGATGATTTTTTTAACTCTATCGTAATCCACTTCAATTATGGGGAATTCCATCTTAGGCATTTCAAAATTAAATATTGAATTTGATACAACCGAAGCAATGAGGGCTTTTCGTTCGACATCTTGTCTACTCATTTCAGATAAAAATTCTTGAATAATGTCTTTTGGAAACAAATTATCACTCCTTAGATTGTTTTGTTTATTCCAGTATAACCCATAATTTTAAGTTCTTATGAGGGGTTTCAATTAAAAAAACACCTAAAATCGTAGGTTCGAAAACCTTTCGAATTTAGGTGTTAATTAGCGTTGTAAAGTGCTATCTAAATAGCTGCTAAAAGGTAGTCTATTTAGGTGGTTATTTCGATTTTTGCGATTCAAAACTGAACGGTTTACCTTCTGGGGGAGCCTGCTTTTTTTCTATAAAGAGTGATAGCTAGTATATAAAGGAGCGGTAAAATTGCTGTAAAAAGAACAAAACCTGTCCAGCCGACAGATGTCCATAAAGGACTTAAAAGAGAGCTGCCCGCTGCGACACCGATATAGTACGATACCAAATACAAGCTAGAAGCGCTGCCTTTATGGTGGGCTGCCTGCTGGCCGACAGAAGCGGCGGTCAGGGAATGGGAAGTGAAAAAGCCAAGGCAGGTTACACAGAGGCCAACGACGATTATCCAGAAATACGGGCTGAGTGTCATAAAAATTCCGGCTGATAAGATAAACACGCCTGCTAGGCGGACATTACGCAAACCAAACTTTTCGGCGACACGGCCGGCTATCGGGGAGCCGATAACGCCGATCCCGTAGGCAAAGAACAAATACGATATGGACTGAAGTGACATAGAGTAAGGCGGGGCTTCCAGATAAAAGGGCAAATACGTCCAAATGCCGGTAAAGGAAATCTGCAAAACTGCACCAAGACCGAAGACGACGAGAAGTGCCGGATTTTTCACGTGGAACAGGAATCCTTCGATATCTTTTGCAAAACTTAATTGGCTGGAATTGAAATTCCGGGACGGCGGCAGCAGAAAGACGACAGCTGCGAATAAAAAGAGGCCGGTCACAGCAAACGCATAAAAGGAAATTTGCCAGGAGAAATGATCAGTCAGATACCCGGTTAAAAAACGGCCGAGCATGCCGCCCAATGCATTGCTGGAAATATAAAGCGCAGTGGCATAAGCGATGTTTTTTCTGTCAATTTCTTCGCTGATGTAGGCGAGAGCAGCGGCGGGTACGCCTGCCAGCGCAAAGCCTTGGATAAAACGCAAGATCAGCAGCACGGTAAATGAATCGGTCAGCGGGATGATGAAAAAAGGGATTGCTGAGCCGAGCAAAGAATAGATGATATAGGGTTTTCTGCCATTGCGATCAGAAAAAAATCCGAGAACGATTAAGCCTAGTATTAACCCGATGATGGTCAGTGACAAGGACAAGCTGGCTGTAGAAACAGAAACTTGAAATTCGTCTACAAAAACAGGGAGTAATGGTTGAACCGCATACATGTTTGCAAAAATGAATAAAGAAGCAAGCAAAAGGCTGAGAATGATTTTCCAAAACTGTCGGTCTTTTACGGTATAGCACTGAGATTCCATTGGTCACGTCCAATCCATATCACTTTCCACGCCTATATAAGTTGATAAAGAATTATCTTTTTCAACTCGACTAGGATAAAAAAGGAAGAAATCGCTTCAGGCTGACGTTTTTCGCGGCAGCGCTGAGCCTTCTCTTCGCAAGCTTCTGCGAGCCCGAAAGTAAAGCTAATTTGCGGGATATTCACAGCAGAATAGCACGTATCATAAATAATTAATTCAACATATGTAGTCAGCAGTAACTCACCAGAATTGCCGTTGATCGGAGGTGTTCATGCTGCTTTTCATTTTACCATTAACAATAAGCAATCCATATGGCGATCAATCAAATATGGAGAATGGGGAACTTCGGCCAAGGAAGCTCGTTGAATATTATAGTGGAATTAAAAAACCCGCGTGCACAAAGGCCGCGGGAAGAGCTTATATTTTCTTAAAGAAAGAAGCAATTTGTTTTTTTGTTGGTTCCTGCAGACGGTAACGCAATTCTTTGTTTTGGGTATTGACGATATGATAGGCCGGATTTTCAGCAACTGTGAACTTCCAATGCGGTTTTGTGTTTTTCTTTTTGATCTGAAGTTCAGGGAGCATCATTTTTTTCGTGAAGCTTTCAAGTTTTGCCATTAAAAAGGTATCCATGTACCGTACGAGCAAAAAGCCTTGTTGACGTTCCGGATCGTACTTAGCTAAATTGAATTCACTGACGTCAAATCCTTTTTCATATCGCTGAACAGATGGGGACAATACAAAACAATCTTCATTCATAAAGATTGTTGAGTTTCCTTGTTGCTTCAGCCCTAATTCTTCAACCAGAAAATCCTTGTTGACGAGACTCATTTCGCGTGCAGTAGCCATGTGATTCCTCCTAATATAACTCGTTGTTCTTCTATTATAACACTATTTAGCCATTTAAGGGACCTTAACGAATTTTCCGTGGATTTTGAGTCTTAACGAGTGTAATGGCTTAGGGCTATGGATTTAAAGGAATAAAGACAGGTACTTAGATTTGAGAGAACAGCAAGACGGAAGGTCAAGAAGAATGACAAGTTTTGTGCTACTGTAGAGCGAAATGTTGTCTGAATATTTCAGAGGTAAAGACAATAAGTCAGAAGAAGTTAGAATTATCTGTTATATTTAGGGTTGTTAACCAGTAGCGAAAGGAGTGATCGAAGTTGTGCGGAAGATATTCATTGCTTGCCGACTATACGGTTTTAATCGAACGCTTCCATATTGAAGAAACAGCGTTTAATGAAGATGACTATTCAGCCAGCTATAATGTCGCCCCTTCCCAGCAGGTAGTGGCGATTGTAAATGACGGGGACAAAAACCGGCTGGGCAAGCTCAAATGGGGACTGATTCCTCCATGGGCCAAAGACGCAAAAGTTGGCTATAAGATGATTAATGCCCGATCGGAGACAGCGGCAGAAAAACCCAGCTTCCGTAATGCCTTCAAAAAGAAGCGCTGTTTGGTGGTAGCGGACTCTTTTTATGAATGGCAGCGAAAAAACGGAGAAAAAATTCCAATACGCATCAAATTGAAAACGGGAGAACCTTTCGCTTTTGCTGCCCTCTGGGAATCGTGGAAATCTCCGGATGGCCAAACCATCAATAGTTGTTCCATATTGACGACGGGTCCAAACGCTTTGATGAAATCAATTCATGACCGGATGCCCGTTATCCTAACAAAAGAAGGAGAGAAAATTTGGCTAGATCCCGATATGGATGATGTTGATACATTAAAAGGTCTGCTGAAACCTTATAAAGCGGAAGATATGGAAGCTTACCAAGTATCTGAAGAAGTCAATTCGCCAAAAAATAATAAACCGGAATTGATTGAAAAAGTCGGTTGAATCAGCCGGGCCCTAACTGATTCAACCAGCCTAGGGGGATTAATATGAAGAGCGGACTGGTATTGGAGGGCGGTGGCATGCGCGGAGTTTATACCGGTGGCGTTCTTGAAAAGCTATTAGAAGAAGGGATTTTCGTCGATTATGTAATAGGGGTTTCAGCAGGAGCCTGCCATGCGTCTTCCTATATTTCCAGACAAAACGGCCGTAATCGGGAAGTGACCATCGGCTATGTCAACCATCCGGAATATATCTCAGTTAAGAATTTTCTGGTAAAGCGGGAGCTCTTTGGGATGGACCTGATCTTTGATGAAATCCCGAACAGCCTGGTGCCTTTCGATTATGACCGTTTTAATGATGCGACAGAAGAGTTTGTAGTGGGTGCGACGGATTGTCTGACAGGAGGAGCGGTTTATTTTGAAAAGCCAAATCGGCCGGAAGACATGCTGGCAATTGTCAGAGCTTCAAGTTCTCTTCCCTTGATGTCGCACCCGGTGGAATTTGACGGTAAGTACTTAATGGACGGCAGTATTGCAGACCCACTTCCTATCCGTAAAGCGCTATCAGATGGTGTAACAAAGCCGATAATTGTTCTAACAAGAGAAAAAGGCTATCGAAAAAAAAGAAGTAGGTTTGCCAGAATCCTACCCGCATTTGTTAAGCAGTATCCAACTATCGCAAAAACAATGGAGAACCGGCATCTGTATTATAATGACACGATGGAGTTTATCGAACAATTGGAAAATCAAGGTCTAGCTATGGTGATAAGACCGATAGACCTGTATAAAATCAAAGGGATAGAACGGGATCCGATGAAGCTGGAAACCTTGTACAATCAAGGCTATCGAGATGTCACGGCCAGATTTGATGAACTGCTTGATTTTCTACAGAAATAAGTTTTGTGAACTTCAGGAATCGCATCGTGGTAAAGTTAAGGTGAGGTGATAAATTATAATAGTTAAGTTAAATCATCAGGACAAACAAATCGCCAAAGAAATTCAGCAAATCCAGCAGGCTGCCTATCGGGTAGAAGCTCAGTTGATGGGCTTTGACGGAATTCCACAACTTTATGAAAAAGTCTCTGAAATTCAGAAAAGCACTGAAACGTTTGCTGGTTATAGTGAAGAGCAGTTGCAGGGGGTCATATCATTTCAAATCGATGAAGGCATCTTAGCTATTCACCGGCTGGTAGTTAGCCCGACCTATTTTCGTAAAGGCATTGGCAAGCGGCTGGTGGAATATTTGCTCGAGCATTATAAAGGCTACGAGTTCGTAGTTAGCACCGGCACCGCAAATAAACCGGCAATTGCCCTTTATACGGCCTACGGCTTCCAGGAACAGCGCTTAATAGAAGTGGCTCCCGGCATCCACTGTACCCAATACAGTTTGAGCAATTAAGGGGAAAAATATATAACCAGATTCTAAAATAAAAGCTTGAGGTGTATTCATGAGATTAGATGATATTGATCGAAAGATATTAGCGTTATTGACTGCAAATGGCCGAATTTCATATGTGGATATTGGCAAAGAGTTAAATCTATCCCGTGTGGCCATTCGTGAGAGAGTTCACCAGTTAACGGAAACAGGAGTCATCGAAAGTTTTACAGTGGTGATCAATAGTGAAAAAGTCGGTAAAAAAGTCTCTGGTTTTTTCGAAGTAGATTGCGAGCCTGCTTCACTGGTAGAAGTGGCTCAAGCCTTGGCGGATAACCCGAGTGTTGCCAGCTGTTATCAGATGACAGGTCCATCCACTCTTCACATGCATGTACTGGTAGATGATTTTACCGATCTCGAAAAATTCATTAATGAAGAACTCTATGCCCTTGAAGGAATAACCAGAGTTGAAAGCCATATCCTTCTCCGGCGCTTTAAGAGCCGCACGGGTATGAAACTATAAAAGCCTACAGCTAAAAAAAGCTGTAAGGCTTTTTTTGATGATTCAACTGGTTGTATGCCAACCGATAGTTAGTTTTCATGAGTGGAAAATATACAAAAAGTTAGGAAATATATATATATACTGACTTTACGTAAGTGAAATAATAAAAAAATAGTATTTTCGGAAAAAAAGAGTAGATTTATATTTTAGAATGATCTATAATCGGAATTATCAAATTATATACTTTTGGTAAGTAAATTCGAATAAATGCTTAACAAATGATCAGGGGGGATAAAATTGATCGCTTTAATAATACGCCGAGCTTTGCAATTGCTGTTCTTGTTGTTCGGTATTTCATTTCTTGTGTTTTCTTCAATGTACATTGCTCCGGGAGATCCGGCTGCTGTTATTGGGGGACCAACAGCTACAGAATCAGATATTACAGCGATTCGAGATAATCTCGGATTGAATGATCCCTTTCTTACTCAATATGCAAGATATGTAGGGAACGCAGTCCAGGGAGACTTTGGATATTCTTATCAAACTACTCAACCAGTAGCAAATGCGATTATGATTCGGTTTCCTAATACCTTGAAATTAGCAATTGCCAGTATGATTGTGGCAATAATTATCGGAGTTATTACTGGGTTGATCTCCGCATTGAAACAAAATTCTTGGCTGGATATCTCTGCAACCACCTTTGCATTAGCTGGTATATCGATTCCTAACTTCTGGCTGGGTGCTTTGTTGATTTTGGTGTTTGCTGTAAATCTTCAGTGGCTGCCGGTTGGCGGAATGTCGAATCCTTTTTATACAATTGATGGCATTAAAGAATTAATTTTGCCGGCAATCACTCTTGGGACAGGTTCTGCAGCTATGATTGCACGGATGACCAGATCTTCCATGCTGGAAGTAATTCGTGCAGATTATGTTCGGACTGCACGGGCAAAAGGTGTTAAAGAAAAAAATGTAATATGGATCCATACTTTGAAAAATGCCATGATTCCAATCATCACAGTAATTGGATTGAATTTCGGTTTCTTGCTCGGTGGCACAATCATTACTGAGAAAGTATTTGCCATTAACGGTGTCGGGCGTTTAATGATTGATGCAATTGCAGCCCGGGATTTCCCGATGGTGCAAGGTTCCGTTTTACTCGTAGCAACCTTGTTTGTAGTAGTGAATTTAATCGTGGATATCGTTTATACGTATATTGATCCACGCATCAAATACGAGTAGAGAGGAGAGGGAGCCATGACAACGGCCGAAACTATTGAGTCGAAACCTAAAAAAAGAGAAAAATATTATATTACAACTATCCGGCGATTGTTTAAAAATAAACTAGCTATTGTCGGACTGATTATTGTCATTCTGCAGATTTTAATCGCAATATTTGCGCCGTTCATTACCATCCATGACCCCATCAGACAAAATTTAGCAAGCAGTCAAATGCCGGTTTTCAGTGAAGGACATTGGTTGGGGACAGATAATTATGGACGAGACGTTTGGAGCCGAATTGTCTACGGGGCAAGGATTTCCCTTGTTGTGGGAAGTGTTGCTGTAGTTTTGGGACTTGTCGGTGGCATTATACTCGGAATGCTGGCAGGCTATTATCGGAAAATGGATGCTATCATCATGCGATTTGTAGATCTGCTGTTTTCATTTCCAGGGATTTTGCTGGCTATGCTGATCATTGCAATTCTTGGCACAAGCCTAGTAAATGTAGCAATTGCAATTAGTATCTGGTCGATACCTACCTGCGCCCGTATTGTCAGGGGATCCGTATTGTCGATAAAAGAAAAAGAATACATTATGGCAATGCGTTCAATGGGGGCCTCTGATCTTCGTATTATGGTACGTCATATTTTGCCGAACGCTTCGGCTCCGATTATCGTTTTTGCTACCATGCGGATGGCTACAGCGATCTTATCAACAGCCGCTCTCAGTTATTTAGGCCTCGGTGCCCAGCCGCCGACACCTGAATGGGGGGCGATGATCTCGCAGGGACAGGATTTCATGTGGTCATCACCGCATTTGACCATCGTTCCGGGGATTGCTATTATGCTGACTGTTTTTGCTTTTAATGTATTAGGCGATGGCCTTCGGGACGCGCTTGATCCAAATATGGATTTACAACAATAAAACATATAGGGGGAATATATTGATGAAGAAACAATGGTTGCTTTTAGTAACATTAATTGGATTACTGATTTTAAGTGCATGCTCGGAAAGCACAATTCCGGAAGGTACGACGAGCGGAGAAGGTACAACTTCTTCAGAAGCTGTAGAGCAGGAAGTAATTTACGCTTCTACAACAGACGCCGTGGGACTGTCTCCGATCTTGACGAACGATTCGGTATCTTCGAGTGTCATGTCACAGATTTATGAAAATTTGTTTGAGCGTAATCCTGAAACAATGGAACTTGAACCGAAATTAGCTGAATCCTATGAAAATACAGATGAGCTGACATGGGTCATCAAGTTGAAAGAAGGCATTGAATTTCAAGATGGCACACCATTTAATGCCGAAGCAGTAAAATATACATTTGAAAAATTGATAGATCCGGCTACTGCAGCACCCCGTGCTTCTTTGCTAGAACCGATTGATACCGTCACAGCAATTGACGAAACAACTGTAGAAATAAAAACAAAATACCCGTACGGACCTTTATTAGCTGCATTGTCCCACTCGAATGCAGCGATTATTTCTCCTACTGCTGATGAAGCACAGGACTTGATGCAAGAGCCTGTAGGCACAGGGCCTTTCAAATTTGCTAGCTGGAATCAGGGAGATCAAATTGTATTGGAAAAAAATGAAGATTACTGGGACGGAGCTCCAGATTTGGATAGAGTGACATACAAAGTGGTACCTGAAATTTCAACGGCTATTTCTATGCTGCAAACCGGTGAAGTGAATTTTATCGATGCCTTGCCGTCAGAACAATTATCACGTGTTGAATCTTTAGAAAACGTGGAAGTGACGAAAAAAGAGGGGACACCAGTTTATTACCTGACATTCAATCATTCGGAAGAACGTAATCAGAACCCAGATTTCCGAAAAGCGGTGGCGAGCGCAATTGATCGCGATGCTTTCGTTGAAAAACTAAATGGATTGGGTGTTAGAAGCGACAGTATTCTTGGACCGCAAGTGTTCGGTTATGAAGAATCAGCAGACAACGGCGGAACCGCCTACGATCCGGAAGCGGCTAAACAATTGGTGGAAGAAAATGGATTTGGTGATGAGCCAATCAAATTACTCGCTGCCAATCGAGACAACTTTATCCTGATGGCTGAAATCGTACAAGCCCAATTGACGGAAGCTGGATTCAATGTAGAAATTGAAACAATGGAATGGGCAACTTTCCTTGATACAGCTCGTGCAGGTGAATATGATCTGACATTCTTGAGCTGGTCTAATGTAACAAGTGACGGTTCTGAAATGTTCTATCCGAACTTCCATTCTGATAACATCGGTGCTTCAAACCGTGCGCAATACAGCAATCCTGAATTTGACAAACTTGTTGAAGCATCCCGTACTACAGTTGACCAGCAAGAACGTAAAAGCTATCTGGCAGAAGCGAATCAATTGATGCTCGATGAAGATGCAGCCATTGTCATGTACCACGGCGTAGTGACTGCTGCTACAGATCAATCGATCCAAGGTCTTCAATTAGACCCTAACGGCCAATGGTTCTTACAAAATGTAACAAGAGAGTAGGGTGAATATGGCAGAGACATTACTTGAAGTGAAAAATTTAGTGACGTCGTTTCGCACAGCAGAAGGCTCATTACAAGCGGTCAGAAATGTCTCTTTTCATGTAGATAAAGGAGAAACCTTGTGTATAGTCGGAGAATCAGGATGTGGAAAAAGTATTACTTCCTTGTCCGTCATGCGTCTATTGCCTTCAAATGGAACGATTGAAAACGGAGAGATTCAGTTAAGTGGTGAGTCTCTTCAAAGACTTTCCAATGAGCAGATGCGTCAGCTCAGAGGTAATAAAATGTCAATGATTTTTCAGGAGCCTATGACTGCTTTGAATCCGGTGCTGACCATCGGTTACCAATTGCGGGAGCCGCTGTTTTTGCATCACAAATTGTCAAAGGCCGAGGCAAATAACCAAAGCATTGAATTGCTCAGGCAAGTGGGTCTTCCTAATGCTGAAAAGCGCTTGAACCAGTATCCACATGAACTCAGTGGAGGAATGAGGCAGCGTGTCATGATTGCTATGGCACTCGCCTGCCATCCAAGTCTATTGATCGCAGATGAACCAACAACAGCATTGGACGTGACGATTCAGGCGCAAATTTTAGATTTGATAAAAGACCTGAAGGATAAATTGAATATGGGTGTCTTGATGATTACTCACGATATGGGCGTTGTGGCAGAAGTTGCTGATCGGGTCATGGTCATGTATGCCGGTAAAAAAATAGAAGAAGGACCCGTACGTGAAATTTTTGAAAATCCTCAGCATCCCTATACAATTGGTTTATTGAATTCAGTGCCGAATGTGGACGATCCGGAGTTTGAACTAGAGCCAATTCCAGGGAATATGCCAGGTTTGAATGAAAAAATAACGGGCTGTCGCTTCCATCCCCGTTGCAAGTTCGCCATGGATAAATGCAAAACAGACGTGCCTCCAGAATTTAATGCAGGAAAAGGACACTATGCGAGCTGTTGGCTGGTAGACAAGGAGGTGGAACCGGTTGACGACAATCAAAGAAAAACTATTCTTAAAGTCTGATATTTTATTGGAATTAGACGGAGTAAAAAAGTATTTTCCCATTAAAGCCGGTATATTAAAACGGGTAAAAGGAAATGTCAAAGCGGTAGAATCCGTTTCCCTAAAGCTCTATAAAGGGGAAAGTCTTGGAGTTGTCGGAGAATCAGGATGCGGTAAATCGACTCTGGGCAGAACGATTTTAGGACTGGAAGAACTAACGGATGGAAAAATTTTCTTCAATAAGCAGGAGATTCAAGATTTAAAGCGAAAAGAGAAGAAGAAGTTTGTTAAAGAAATGCAGATGATTTTTCAAGATCCCTACGCCTCTTTGAATCCTCGCCAGCGAATTGGACATGCATTGGATGAAGTATTTAAAATGCATACCAATATGCCTTTGCAGGAAAGAAGAGACGCAGTGGAGGATTTATTAAAGGAAGTGGGATTGAAACCAGAGCATTACGACCGGTATCCCCACGAATTCAGCGGTGGGCAGCGGCAACGTATTGGGATTGCGCGGGCAATTGCTTTAAATCCACAATTCATCATTTGCGATGAAGCCGTTTCAGCGCTGGATGTTTCCGTACAGGCACAAATATTGAAGCTTTTGAAAACATTGCAGGAAAAGTACAATCTTTCTTATTTATTCATTTCACACGATTTAGGGGTGGTTCGTTATTTCTGCGACCGTGTACTGGTCATGTATTTGGGGAATGTAGTAGAGATGAGCGATGTTTCCAGTATCTTTAAGAATCCGCTCCATCCTTATACTCAGGCATTATTGTCAGCTATTCCAAGACCGACAGTAAACGCTAAAAAGGATCGTGTACGTTTAGTAGGGGATATGCCAAATCCGGCAAATCCGCCTTCGGGCTGTCCTTTCCATACTCGCTGTCCCATCGCACAGGAAATATGCAAAGTGGATAAACCTGCATTTATTGAACATGAAAAAGATCATTTTGCAGCTTGCCATTTTGCCGGATAACAATAAGCCGAATGCGGGAAGTGTTTCCGTATCCGGCTTTTATTCTGACAGGAGGAATATTCATGGACTATTTAAACAATCCATTTACATCACAGCGCCATACAGTATTTTCAAAAAAAGGAATGGTGGCCACGTCTCAACCATTAGCGGCACAAGCTGGCATTGAAGTTATGCAAAATGGCGGAAATGCCATCGATGCCGCTATTGCCACCGCTGCGGCATTGACCGTTGTCGAGCCAACTTCGAATGGCATTGGGGGAGATGCCTTCGCTTTGGTCTGGGTCAAAGACAAGCTGCATGGCTTGAACAGTTCTGGCCCTGCACCGAAAAGTATTTCTCCAGAAGCGGTCAAAGCGCTTGGTTTCGAAAAAATGCCTACATTCGGCTTAGTGCCTGTAACAGTACCAGGAGTACCGGCTGCATGGGCAGAGTTATCGAAGAAATTTGGCAAATTATCACTTGCAGATGCTTTAAAGCCCGCAATCCGCTATGCGGAAGAAGGATACCCACTAACACCGATTCTCGGGAAATATTGGAAAGCTGCTTATTCAAAATACAAAACTTCATTTACCGGCGAAGAATACCAAGGCTGGTTTGATACCTTTGCGCCCAACGGCCGGGCACCTGAAATCGGCGAAATGTGGTCGTCCCCTGGCCATGCCAGTACTTTGATTGAAATCGGGCAAACTGATGCACGGTCTTTCTATGAAGGGACGATTGCGGATAAAATCGATGCCTTCATGAAAAAACATAATGGATTTCTATCTAAAAAAGACCTGGAAGCATTTGAGCCCGAATGGGTTGAACCGGTTTCATCAGAATATCGTGGCTATGAAGTATGGGAAATTCCACCGAATGGACAAGGAATGGTCGCACTTATGGCTTTAAATATTTTCAAAGAGCTGGGCCAACCGAAATGGCAGTCTGCAGAGACTTTCCACGAACAGATTGAAGCGATGAAACTGGCATTTACAGATGGCAAAGCATTTATTACAGAGCCCGAAAATATGCCTGTCAGCACGGAGCATCTATTGTCTCAAGAATATGCCGCAGCTCGCGCTAAAACTATTGGCGAAATCGCTTCTAATCCGGTGCCTTACGAATTACCTAAAGGCGGTACGGTTTACTTGTCTACAGCAGATGAAGAAGGCAATATGGTTTCTTATATCCAAAGTAATTACATGGGCTTTGGCTCAGGAATCGTCATTCCGGATACGGGTATTGGACTGCAAAACCGCGGGGCAGATTTCTCTTTGGATCCAGAACACCCAAATATTTTGGCAGGAGGAAAAAGAACTTTTCACACCATCATCCCAGGATTTCTTACGAAAAATGGAAAGGCAGTCGGTCCTTTTGGTGTGATGGGCGGATATATGCAGCCGCAGGGCCATTTTCAGGTGGTTACTAATACCATTGACTATTTAATGAATCCCCAAGCCGCACTCGATGCACCGAGATGGCAGTGGATGGAAGGAAAAACCATACTTGTGGAACCTAACTTCCCGAATTACCTAGCACAAGCTTTAGCCCGTAAAGGCCACCAAATTCAAGTCGCGACAGATGGCGGCAGTTTCGGAAGAGGACAGATCATTTGGCGCAATCCCGAGACAGGCGTATTGGCTGGAGGTACCGAATCGCGTACAGACGGCGCGGTAGCTGTTTGGTAGGCGCCAAGAAAGTGGGGGAGGAGCAAGTGGAGCGTTCCGGACTGAAAATCAATAAGGATATTTTTTCAGCATTTTTCCGCGTAGGCCTTCTTGGGTTCGGCGGTGGACCTGCCGCTATCCCACTTTTTCATCGCGAAGCCGTTATCAACTACAAATGGATGACAGAAGACGAGTTTGGGGACACTTTAGCATTGGGAAATACCATGCCAGGTCCGATTGCCACGAAAATGGCAGGGTATATCGGTTACCGTGTCAATGGGATAATCGGCTGCCTTGTGGCATTGGCTGCTTCAGTTGTTCCAACAGTAGTACTGATGATCATCCTTTTAGGGATTTTACAAAAATACAAAGATCTTGAATGGGTCAACAGCATGTCGGCTGCAGTGGTGCCAGTCGTTGGCGTTATGCTGGCAGTCATGACGTGGGACTTTTTTCAGAAATCAGGCAAGGCTCTGGGAATCGGCCGCGCTATCCTGTTTACAGCCATCGCTATCATTCTGTTGGAATTTTTGAATATCCATCCCGCAATCGTCATATTAGGGGTTCTGATACTTTCCTTAACTTCCTTTAAGAAAGAGGTGGGGTCAAAATGATTTATTGGTCCATCTTTTTGGCATTTTTTATCCCGGGAATTTTGGGTTATGGAGGGGGACCTGCTTCGATTCCACTTGTGGAAAAAGAAGTGGTGGACCGCTATGGCTGGATGACAACTCAGGAATTTGGGGAAGTCTTGGCTTTAGGTAACGCGCTGCCAGGCCCAATTGCAACAAAAATGGCAGGATACATCGGCTATATGGAAGGCGGAATACTGGGGTCAGTTGTCGCTTTATTCGCTTCAGTGGCGCCGTCTCTTATTCTGATGGTTGTTTTGATGGTGACTCTTTTGAAATACAAGGATTCGCCGAAAGTCAAAAACATCACAAAGCTCGTTCGCCCGGTCATCGCCGTTTTGCTTGGTGCCATGACACTTCAGTTTTTCATGACTTCTATCGATACATCAGGAACCGTGCAGACAGTCATGCTGATTTTGGTCAGTTATTGGCTATTGGAAATCAGAAAAGTCCACCCGGCATTTGTTATTTTAATGGCGCTCGGTTATGGTGCTGTGTCGGGAATGATTTAATTTTGTGTCGGGAGAGTAGTAGTAAGTAAACCAAGCCATCCGATTGTGGGTGGCTTTTTGCTGTCGTAAAAAGCTCAGGCGTTATTATTTACTTTTAATTCAATACCTTATAATGTAGATAACGAGGATAAACTTTATCCGTAATTGAAAGAGGTTGATTTGGATGCACATGAAACCAGGCGTAGAACAATCGGTGTACGCCATTCTTCTATTGAACATGCTACCGGACAAAGCAGTACTTCCGGGTGAAGCCATCAGCCAGCAACTGGGGACTTCCCCGACGTATTTTCAGAAGCTCTTAAGAAAACTGGTCAGTTCAGGCTTGATCACTTCTGTACCAGGTGTTAAAGGTGGCTTTAAATTGAATAGGAAATCTGAAGATATTAGCGTTTTGGATATATATGTGGCAATTGAAGGCCAGCAATCGCTTTATTCACCAAGTGGTGTGTTAGGAGATCTGTTGGAGCTTGAGGAGCCTGAACGGTGCTGCCTACTGACAGATTTAATGGTCGAGGCAGAGAATGCCTGGCGTGTTCGACTGGAACAACAAACGATTGCTTGTCTTTCTGAGAAAATGAAAGAAGAGCGTTTCCAGGAAAAAACAGAAAAGTTGACCGATTGGCTTTCTCAAAAGCGGATCGGGTAAAAACGAAAAGAGGAACTAGAATGATCGATATTTTGCCGCGCATTAATCAGTTAGCCAAAAAGTACGCGGAGAAGGATTAACCAATGCGGAGAAGGTAGAGCAACAAGTATTGCGCGAAGACTATTTGCGCTCAATCCGTGGTCAAGTAGAATCCACTGTTACCAGTATGACGGTCATTGATCCACTTGGTGACAATGTGACTCCTGACAAAGTACGAACAAAAAAATCATTTAATCATAGAGAGTTCAAAATAGAAAGGAAGAACAAAATGAACGATTATTTAGTGAGAGCTTTGGCCTATGATGGGCAAGTGCGCGCATACGCTGCACGAACAACAGAAACTGTAGGAGAAGCTCAGCGACGCCATTACACGTGGCCGACTGCATCGGCGGCGCTTGGCCGTTCAATGACAGCCAGCGTCATGCTTGGTGCCATGATGAAAGGTGAAGAAAAATTGACAATCCGCATCAACGGGGGAGGTCCGATTGGAACGATCCTAGTGGATGCCAATGCTAAAGGCGAAGTCCGGGGCTATGTAACAAACCCGTTAACTCATTTTGATTTAAACGAGCAAGGCAAGCTTGATGTCAGAAGAGCTGTCGGTACGGAGGGAACATTATCGGTATCCAAAGACATCGGATTGCTTCAGCCATTTGTCGGGCAGGTTCCGTTAGTATCCGGTGAATTAGGGGACGATTTTACTCATTACATTACTACATCCGAGCAAATCCCTTCTTCTGTAGGTGTTGGTGTTATCGTTAATCCCGATAACACCATTCAAGCTTCAGGTGGATTTATCATTCAATTGTTACCAGGAACTGAAGAACAGATCATTACGGATATTGAAGAGCGTTTGAAAGTCATTCCGACCATTTCAAATATGGTTCGACAAGGATTGACGCCGGAAGATATCTTAACTGAGGTGTTGGGCAGCGGCAATGTTAAGGTACTTGATGAAATGCCCGTCCAGTTTCAATGCCAATGCTCCAGAGACCGTATTTCCAGAGCCATCCAAAGTCTCGGCGCTGCTGAAATTGAAGACATGATCGTTACAGATGGCAAAGCAGAAGCACAATGCCATTTCTGCAATGAAAACTACTTGTTCTCAAAAGAAAATCTGGAAGATATGCTGAATCCACAGTCATAAGACTACCAACAGGTCCATGCATAGCCATGCCTTGGACCTTTTCTTTTGGAACAATAGAAAATCTATGTTATTATTATCTTGAATTCGAGATAAGTTTTTTCGACTAAAGAAAGAACTGTAAGCACAGCTTAATTAAATAGAAAAATTTACTTAGCGTAGGCGCATCCACGGGCTAAGCAAAGCAGGAAGACAGGAGTGTTTTTGCCTGTCTTCCTTGCGCGAGCTATGCTCAAAGCGGTTTGGAACAGCTAAATTATCTACACTACAACTGGAGGTTGTTAATAATGAAACATATTTTTCAGCAAGGTACCAATCCTGCCAAACCAACTTTCCTTATGCTCCATGGTACAGGCGGAAATGAAAACGACCTATTAGCCATCGCCGCTCATATAGACCCGGAGGCATCTGTCTTGAGTGTTCGCGGAAACGTATCCGAAAACGGCATGCCGCGCTTTTTCAAGCGTTTATCAGAAGGTGTTTTTGATATGGAAGATCTGAAGTTTCGTACAGAAGAGCTGCATGAATTTATTGGACAGGCAGCTGAGGAGCACGGCTTTGACCGCGGAAATGTCATTGCGATCGGTTATTCGAATGGCGCCAATATTGCCGCTAACTTGCTGTTCACCTATTCAGATGCGTTAAAAGGGGCAAGCCTGCATCATCCAATGGTGCCAAACCGTGATGCGGATTTACCTGATTTAACAGACGTTCTGGTATTCATCGCAGCAGGCACCAACGACCCGATCTGCCCGGCAGAAGAATCGACAGATCTTGAAAAGTTGTTGAAAGGGGCCGGTGCTAAAGTGGAATTGCATTGGGAAGACTTTGGTCATCAATTGACCATGCCAGAAGTAGAAGCAGCTAAAGACTGGTATGACAAGCTATAGAAATGAACCTTCCCTAAAGTTGGGGAGGTTTTTTATTTCGACTTAACAGTAAGATGGATTGGAAGATCTTTTATTGCGAAGATTTTTTTATATAAAGGACGTGAGCTTTTGACAAAGGCAATGGGTTTCATTCATGATAAGAGAAAAGTGACTTGAGGAGGGATGTTAGTGCAAAGCACTTCGCGTATTCAAGAGCAGCTAGAGGCTTGGGTTGAAGATAATAAAGGACATGCCGTATTGGGAACGACCGCGCAATACATACCGGCGCTAGGAAAAGAAGATCCGAGCCAGCTCGGAATTTGTATGGTCGATGATGACGGGAATTATTATTGCGCAGGAGACACGGATAAGGAGTTTACCTTGCAGAGTATTTCAAAAGCGCTGACATTCATCGCATTGAGCTGCCATTATGGCTTGGAATTTGTGTTGGAACGTGTGGATGTGGAGCCAACCGGGGAAGCATTCAACTCGATTATTCCGTTTGAAATCCACCGGCCGAACAAGCCGTTCAATCCCTTTATCAATGCAGGAGCGATTACCATCTCGGCTTTGCTGCCAGGGCAGACCGGCCAGAAGAAATACGAGTTTTTGTTACATTTTCTGGAAGAGCTGGTGGGCCATCCGCTTGAGCTCGATAAGGAAGTGTATGATTCGGAATGGCAATCTTCGCACCGCAATAGAGCACTTGCTTATTATTTAAAAGAAGCAAAATTCCTGGAAATTGAAGTAGAGGAAGCCCTGGACATTTACATCCGGCAATGCGCCATAAAAGTGAGTACGAGGGATTTGGCATTGATCGGTTTGATCATTGCATATGATGGATTCAACCCAATTACAAAGGTAAAGCATTTTTCAGAAGAAATTGCACAGGTTGCAAAAGTTCTCATGGTGACATGCGGCATGTACAATTCATCCGGAAATTTCGCGGCACACGTGGGAATTCCAGCAAAAAGTGGCGTGTCGGGCGGCATCATGGCTGCTGTTCCACCAAAACTCCATTCGCAGACCTATGAATTCCGAGCAGGAGCGGGCATTGGCGTCTACGGACCCGCCATTGATGTGCAAGGAAACAGTGCGGCAGGCACGATGATGCTGCGTCAAATTTCGAAAGAATGGGATTTAAGTATTTTTTAATCTACCCCCCGCAGGCTTTAAGTAGCCGGCGGGTTTTTTTCATGAATAAGGCGGACCCAGATGTGTTTTTTTAAAGAAGACAGGGTAATAGGAGAAAGAATGAAAAAACAGAAGGAGTGGCAAAATGGCAAAAGAACCCAAAGTGCATGAAAACAGCAAAGATGAACAATTAGAGCAGTACCGGGTAGATGATTCTGGAAAAAGCCTAACGACCAACCAAGGACTGAAAATGGCTGAAGATGAATTTTCATTAAAAGCTGGAGAGCGTGGTTCCACTTTGTTGGAGGATTTCCATTTTAGGGAAAAAATGACTCATTTTGACCATGAACGTATTCCGGAGCGAGTTGTCCACGCCAGAGGCTATGCTGCACATGGTGTATTTGAAGCATATGGCTCATTAGAGCATTTAACAAAAGCTAAATTCCTGTCGGGGAAAAGCAAAAAGACGCCAGTATTTGTCCGTTTTTCTACTGTCGCCGGGTCCAAGGGCTCTGCTGAAACAGTAAGAGATGCGCGAGGATTTTCCACGAAGTTTTATACAGAAGAAGGAAATTATGATTTGGTTGGAAATAATATGCCGGTATTCTTTATTCAAGATGCCATTAAGTTTCCCGACTTTGTTCATGCAGTGAAACCAGAGCCTCATAATGAAATGCCACAGGCTGCAAGTGCCCACGATACCTTATGGGATTTTGTCATCAATAACCAGGAAACCGCACATATGATGATGTGGCTAATGTCTGATCGTGCAATTCCACGCAGCTTCCGAATGATGGATGGCTTCGGCGTTCATGCATTCCGTTTCGTCAATGCAGAAGGTAAATCACATTTCGTTAAATTTAACTGGAAGTCGACACTTGGTACTCATTCGCTTGTATGGGACGAAGCTCAAAAGATTGCCGGAAAAGATCCGGATTTCAATCGTCGTGATCTATACGATTCAATTGACCAAGGAAATTTTCCGGAATGGGAGTTAGGCGTTCAGATCATTGCAGAGGAAGATGAGCATAAATTTGACTTCGACTTATTGGATGCGACTAAATTATGGCCGCAGGAAGAGATTCCGATTCAGATGGTCGGCAAGATGACCTTGAACCGCAACGTCGACAATGTCTTTGCGGAAACAGAACAAGTAGCGTTTCACCCGGGGCATGTCGTACCAGGAATCGATTTTTCAAATGATCCTTTGCTACAGGGCCGTCTGTTTTCTTATACCGACACACAGCTGCTCCGTTTGAATGGACCGAATTTCCACGAACTGCCGATTAACCGGCCAGTGTGTCCGTTCCATAATAACCAGCGAGACGGCTTTGGTCGCCAATCAATCAACAAAGGACGGGTTTCTTATCAGAAAAGTTCATTTACCAACAGCACGCCTGCTCCTGTAAGCGAAGCTGAGGGTGGCTATTCTCATTATCAAGAGAAAATGGAAGGTCGCAAAGTGCGTGCCCGAAGCGAAAGCTTTAAAGACCATTTCTCACAAGCCACTATGTTCTGGAATAGCATGACGGAACCGGAACGAAAGCACATTATCGAGGCTTTCAGTTTTGAGCTTGGAAAATGCCAGGAAACGTGGATTCGCGAAGGCGCTGTCGAGATGTTTACCAACGTCAATTTGGAAATGGCACAGGCAGTGGCTAAAAACATTGGCGTAATTCCTCCGACAAGCGGTGGTTCTGATATCACGAAAGCCTCACCCGCGCTGAGCTTGGACAATACTGTGAAATCCCCAGCTACGCGTAAAGTTGGGGTGTTGGTAGATAAAGGCTTCAACGATGCTGAAGTGCTGGAGATTCTCGAAGGACTCGAAGCAAAAGGCGTGCAATATGAAGTCGTCAGTGAAATGCAAGGCAAGCTGAAAGGCTCCAGGGGCAAAGAACTTGAAGTCGATCACACATTTACCACCACTGATCCTGTGCTTTATGATGCGATTTATGCTGTTGGCGGACCGGATGTCAGCAAAAAATTCGCTAAAGAAGCAGCTCGTTATATCGGTGAAGCATTTGACCATTATAAGCCGATCGGTGCAACGCATGATGGCCAGCAATGGATCGAAGCAGCTGGGATTGAAAGCCAGCCAGGTGTGGTGGCCGCAGGTGATGCCTCAAGCTTCACATCGTCATTCCTAGAAGCTATTACGGCTCACCGCCATTGGGATAGACAAGTAGAATAAAGAGCAAAAAAGTCAGGAAATGAAATCCCGAAAGTTCAAAATGTTTAAGAAGAGGCATGCTGGGTATTTTTAAACCAAGCAACCATTTAAGAAAATATGCATAAAAAATTGGAGGAATAAAAAATGGCTAACAATAAATTTATGGGAACGTTTGACAGTGAAACAGAAGTACTGAAAAAAATCGAAGAAATGAAAGCACAAGGTTCTAGTGAAGATGATATGTATGTCATGGCACGGGATAAAGATCAAATTTCTATGGTACGAGGCCGGACAGATGTAGATTATAAATCGTCTGAAGGAAACTGGATGGATAAGTTCATGGGCTTCCTATCAGGGAACGAATCTTCACGTGAAGCATTCTCCGGAATGGGTGTAGATGACGCAGAAGCAGACCGTTACTATAACGAAGTGCAAAACGGCAAAATCTTATTATTTGTAGATCGTGAATATGGTGCGAATTACGATGGCGAAGCACCGCATGATAATAATTCGACTAGTAATGCTGCAGGTACAATGGGCGCAGCTGGAGTCACTGGAGCTGCCGGAGTAGGAAATAGCAGAAGCCATATGGACGATGAGGCTGTAGGTAGAGACGGCTTGACGGTGGACACAAACGCTGAGAATGATATTTATTACAACAAAAAAGACGACACGTTCAGTTCCGATACCACGGAAACAGCTGATGTTGGAAAAGATTCAGGTACGGGCTTTGGCCTTGGAACAGACCGTAAGGATGATGACGTCAACCGCACAGACACTGATGAAGAAAAACTTCGTTTGCATGAAGAGCGCTTGAATGTCGACAAAGAGCGTGTACAAACCGGAGAAGTTAATGTTGGAAAACATGTAGTAGAAGAAGATCAGTCGATCGAAGTACCGGTGGAACGCGAAGAAGTATATGTAGAACGCCGTCCTGTAAATGAAGAAACTACAGGAGATTCCTTTGACAAGGACTCTGGGTTAACTGGAGATGCTTATCAGGAAGGCGAAAACATCCACATTCCCGTATCAGAAGAACGCGTCGAAGTTACGAAAAAAGACGTAGTGGCTGAAGAAATTGTTGTTGGAAAGCGCAAAGTGCAGGATACAGAAACTGTTAATGAAACTGTTCGCCACGAAGAAGCTGATATTGATAAAGATACCAATTCGAAGGGCGACAAGCTGAGCCGTGAAAACCGCACAGACCGTGATCGTTTATAGTAGGTAAAATACAGTGAGAGGTGGGGAGCAATCCCCATCTTTTTTACGTGGAGAAAAGCCAACCGAAAGTTCTAGCAAAGTAAGTGGATAAGCTAAACGGAAGATAAGGTGGCTATCTTTTCTGTTAGCTTTTGAATTTGAAAATTTGCGTCTGTCTGAAAAGAATAGCGTATAGTAGAAGAAAGCAAGGAGGGATAAGCATGGACGGTAAAAAAAGAAGTGACGTGAAGCCAGGAATTGAAGTAAATGTGATTTTAAAGCAGGATCAACGTTCAGGGAAAAAAACCCGTGGCGTTGTCAAAGACTTATTGACAAACTCAGCAACCCACCCACATGGCATTAAAGTACGGTTAGCAGATGGGCAGGTTGGGCGTGTTTGTGAGATTCTTTCCGGAAAATAGGCGGAGTTTCGAGCCTCTTGCATAAGGGTAAAATATAGTAACCCCCTTTAAGGAGAGATGATAATGCCAAATTCATTTATCGAAACTTATGATTCACAGGAAAGTGCTCTTAAGAAAATCGAAGAGTTAAAAAAAGACGGCTATTTGGAAAAAGATATGTATATCATGGCTAAGTCAGATGACCAATTGTCGCTTGTAAGAGGTAAATCAGATATCGAAGCACATGCATCCGAAGGCGGATGGGCCGACCGATTCGCCACATTTTTGACTGGTGATGAAAAAGTTCATCAAACCTTCTTGAATATGGGCATTGATGAAAACGAGTCTGAGCACTATTACCGGGACGTCCAGGATGGCATGCTATTGCTGTACGTCAACAAAGATTCACAGGATGCGTTTGAGTTGCCAGAAGATGAAAAGACGGCGATTCAAAACGACAATCTCGAGTCGGAAGGTCCGCGTTCGATAGAAGAAGAACGCGAAGAAAAAGCAGTCGAACTGGATGAGCGGCATTATGAAGATCCGGCATTCAGAAAAGACAAACGCAATGCAGACCCAATTAGCAAGCCCGACGAAAAAAACTTTATTTAAAGAAAAGCGCAAGCGGCTGTCCAGCTCTGCCGGGCATAAGGCAGACCAGCAGAGCGGCGTTCATTGCCGCGTCGCTGGGTTGCCTTATGACCCAAAGAGCTAGCCGGTGGAGTCTGGACAATAAAGAAAAGCGCAAGCGGCTGTCCAGCTCTGCCGGGCATAAGGCAGACCAGCAGAGCGGCGTTCATTGCCGCGTCGCTGGATTGACTTATGACCCAAAGAGCTAGCCGGTGGAGTCTGGACAATAAAGAAAAGCGCAAGCAACCGTGTGACCATGAAGATAAAAAATATACCAAAGAAGATTTTTTCATTGATTTGAATAAAAACGAACCCGTTAAAACGGGTTCGTTTTTGTGTTAATATAGGGATATTGAAAAATGAAGGAGCCCCTCATAATGAGCCAATTCTTTGAAAGAAAAAAGCAGGAACTTGGAGTTCAGCTAAATAAAATACAGCGAAAAGCGGTAGAACGCACAGAAGGCCCTCTACTGTTGCTAGCTTGCCCCGGATCCGGAAAAACAACGACAATGATTATGCGCATCGGTTACCTGATTGAGGAGAAAGGTGTGCTGCCGAAGCGAATCAAAGCAATCACGTTCAGCAAAGCATCCGCCAACGACATGCTTCAGCGCTATAAGCGATTCTTCCCTTCTCTACAGCCAGTCGATTTTTCAACCATTCATAGCTTAGCTTTCCAGATTACGCGCGATTATTTTTCGGGATCGCCTTACGTCATGATAGAAGGCAGTGAGACAAATGGTCTCCACAAGAAAAAGCTGCTTCGGGAAATATACCGAACGGAAAACGATGAGCCGATTACGGATGATCAATTAGAGGAATTGATTTCATTCATCAGTTTTGTCAAAAACAAAATGTCGCCACGAAAACAATGGGCCAAACTGAAGGAGCCGTTTCCGGGTGCGATCGAAATTTTGAAAACTTACGAAGCTTTCAAAGAGAACTATGACGTAAGATTAGTTGATTTTGACGACATGCTGTCACTGGCTTACGAGGCGCTGGAGAAAGACGGAAAATTGTTAGCAAAGTACCAGGAACGCTGGGATTACGTCATGACAGACGAGAGTCAGGACACGTCGCTGATTCAGCATGCCATTGTGGAAAAGCTGGTGGCCAGCCACCAAAATCTTTGCGTTGTAGCTGACGACGATCAGTCTATTTATACGTGGAGAGCTGCTGAACCAACTTATTTGTTAAAGTTTAGAACCGTTTATCCAGACGCCTATATCATGAAAATGGAACGCAATTACCGCTCTTCTCAAAACATTGTTCACACAGCTAACGAATTTATCAAAACCAATAAAAAACGGCATGACAAAAATATGTTCACCAAGCAACCAGAAGGCGATCCAATTGTTTTAAAACGCTTGAGCTCAGAAGAAGCGCAGTTTAAATACGTCATGAAAGAGCTCAAGGAATTGACTGATTATGGCGATGTAGCCATTTTGTACCGCAATAATTCGTCTTCAACTTTATTGATGAGTGAGCTTGAGCGTCTAGGCATTCCCTTCTATATGAAAGATTCCGATAATCGCTTTTTCTCTCATTGGATTGTAGAAGACATGTTAAATTTTATGCGTTTCAGCTTGAAGCCCGAACGCATTGATATATATTCGAAAGTTGCTTCCAAAACCAATGCCTATTGGTCAGGCAGTCAATTAAAAATGCTCAGTCGCATGAATCCGACCGGTGAACATGCTTTTGATAAAATTAATTTAACGATCACGTTAAAAGACTATCAAATAAAAATTTTAGCTGAACAGAAAAAGTGGTTCCAAGCATTAAACAGCATGAAACCATTGAAAGTCATCCGGACGATCCGAGGAGAAATGGGCTATGACCAAATGCTTGCGAGCCGCGCAGAGAAATTCGGCATGAAAATGACCTACTTGGCACAGATTTTAGCAACATTGGAACAAATTGCGGAACCGCTTGAATCTATGACAGCTTTCGCAAAACGCCTGAAACAGCTGGAACAAGTAACACAACAAGCAAAGAAAGAAAAAACCGATGACATGTTGACTTTATCGACATTCCACAGCTCTAAAGGTCTGGAATTTGAACGGGTTTATATGCTTGATTTGGTAGAAGGTGTTATTCCAACTGAAGAAGATGCGGAAACTCCAGATACTTTGGAAGAAGCGCGCCGCTTGTTCTATGTCGGAATGACAAGAGCGAAAAGCCATTTGGAGCTGATCAGCTATGGCAATGAATCTCGCTTTGCGAATGAAGTGCGCAATCTGATTGCTCCTGAAAAAAGTCAGACCAAACCGCAACGGACTGCGGCTAAAACACCCATCAAAGTAAAGGTACCGAATAATCCAAATGCCATCGATTCGGAGGAGGCATTGCACGAAGGGGTTCAGGTCCGCCACCGGGTTTTTGGTACAGGAGAAATTGTTGAGCGAGACAAGGAACGGATTTCCATTCAATTCGCAAAAGAACGGAAAGACTTGATGATTGATATTTGTTTGAGTTATAGATTACTGGAGATTATCGAGTAGCACCTCTGTAAAAATACAGAGGTGCCATACAGAAGAACGTGGGGAAACGGGAATGAGACTAAAGGATTGGGATCGAAGTTTAAAGATTCGCTTGGTCGGCGAATTTTTTATGAATACAAGTTATTGGATGGTATTCCCATTTTTAGCGATTTACTTTGCTGAAGAGTTCGGCAAAGGAACCGCAGGATTGCTACTGGTTATTTCTCAGGTGTTTTCTGTTGCTTCAAACCTGGTCGGTGGTTATTGCGCGGACCGCTTCGGCCGCAGGCGTATGCTGGTTGTGGCTTCTATCGCACAGGGCTTTTCGTTCTTGTTATTTGCCTTTGCCAATTCCCCGTGGCTGCAATCCCCCGAACTTGGATTTGTCGCGTTCACACTAGCTGGAATGTGCGGATCGCTTTATTGGCCAGCAAGCCAGGCGATGATTGCAGATGTGGTGCCGGAAAAATACCGCAGCGATGTCTTCGCTATTTTTTATACGACTTTAAATATTGCTGTTGTCGTGGGACCGCTTTTTGGCGCAGTACTGTTCTTTTCTTACCGCTTCGAGCTGCTGCTGGTGGTTACTGTAATTTCGATGCTGCTTGGTTTAGTTCTGAGATTGCTGACAAAAGAAACCTTGTCGCAGGCAATGGTGAACAAGTGGCAGTCACAGGAATCGACAGGTTGGATCAGCGCGGTTTCCAAGCAATTTAAGGAATACGGTCTAATTTTTAAGGACCGGTTGTTCCTATTGTTTATTATTGCAGGAGTACTGGGTGCACAGACCTTTATGCAATTGGATCTATTGATCCCAATCTATTTGAAGGAAACAATCGATAGCCAAACAGTTGCTTCTATTTTGGGTCGGGAGTGGTCCGTTACGGGAGAAACTTCATTTGGTATCCTATTAGCTGAGAATGGATTGTTCGTAGCTATACTGACCGTAGTCATTACCCGGGGGATGACCAAATTTCCTGAGAAATGGGTTTTCTTCACTTCTGCCGCTTTTTATGGATTGGCGATGTGGCTATTCCCATTAACTTCATGGTTCTGGATGTTCGTCGTTGCAATGGCTGTGTTTACTTTCGCAGAATTGATGGTTGTCGGACTGCAGCAGAACTTTATCTCGAAGCTTGCACCAGAAGACATGCGCGGCCAATATTTTGCAGCTGCCAGCTTGCGGTATACAGTCGGTCGAATGATTGCACCAATTTCTATTCCCATGACAGCCTGGTTTGGTTTTGCTTGGACGTTCGGCCTTTTAGGGCTGCTTGCGCTAGCCAGTGGCTTTGTCTATCTGTTCATGTTCCATCTATACGAAAAAAGGCCTTCCCATTGAGGAAGGCCTTTTGCTTATACTATTCTTGTTCTTTAGCCAATTTTACCAGCATGTGTGCCAGCATATGTTGTTGTTCTTTATCGCCAACCTGCCATAGACGCTGCAGTAAATACTCTTCACTATTCTTTGGATCTTCTTTTTTCGCTAAGTAAGATGCAACTTTTTCAGCTAACTGAGCTATCCGCTCTTCACTTAAGCCCATTTTCTCGCCGATTTCGACTTTGTCGCCTAAATAATTGATGAATGTAGAGAAGTCGGCTAAAATTTGCTCTTTTTTCTTGTCATCAGTACCTTTTAGTTTATCTTCGACTTGCTTGTTGATGTTTTCCATTGAATGACACGCTCCTTCATTATTTTAGTAGCACTCTCTATTTACCACAGACCGTAATTTTTAAACATGGTTCTCAAAATTATTCAGAAGATTCGTTTAAATAAAATTCATAGGGGTAATCAGATAACAAGGATGGAATACAAGGAGGATGATTGAATGACCTTATACGACGAAATCCAGGAATTGAAAAGTTTTGAATGCCCAGACCGTTGCGTGTTAAGTGTTTATTTAAACACAAATCCAGCTGACTTAAACGCTCAGAATGGGGCATGGAAAATCCACCTGAAAAACGGTTTGAAACGGCTAGACGAGTACTTGAAGGCATCCAATGATGAAAAGGAAATACAGGCGTATAAAACCTTAAGAAAAAAAGTGGAAAAAGAAATTTTGGATAACCAAAACGATCTTCAAAAAGGTGTTATTATTTTTGCGTCGCCACATACGGATTTATGGTCCGTGCATTATGTCCAGATCCCGGTTAAAACGAGTTTCCACTGGGAAACTAAGCCTGTTCTGGAAGAACTGCGTTATATGTATAAAGCGTATCCCTACGCTGGCATCATTTTGCCAGGCTTTAAAGGCATACGTGTAATTGATACGTCGATGGGGATTATCAACGAAGAACTTTTTTATGAGTTTGATGCAGGACTGGAAGTATGGACAGAGCAGAAAGGCGTACGCAGTTCTGGATCTCTTGGCGGTGGAGCAGGTGGGGGAAATAGCCCAGTCACTGGTGGTAGCGGCGGCGGAAGTCCAGTCGATGAACTGGACCACAGACTCAAGGAGAATCTCGAACGCTTCTATAAAAGCATGGGAAGTAAAATAGAAAAGCTAAAAAAAGAGCGTAAATGGGAAGAAATCCATGTCGTTGGAGAAGCCGAGCACGCTAAGTCTTTCTCTAAAGCCCTTCAAAAGAAACCGACAAGTTGCGTATATAAAAACCTGACGAACAACGACCATGGAAAAATACTACATGAAGTATTTGAAGTATAAACAAACACCTCAGCATATTTGCTGAGGTGTTTTAATTGGGTTTCGGACAAAATGTACAAGTACTAAAAGACGGCATCTCTTTGTACAGGCAGCAGGTTTTTCTAAGCGGCTTTGAAACAGCCTGTTGAAGTGAAGTGTTGTCAAGCAGCTTCGAAAGGTAGGAAGTTTTGATTGGTAGCCAATTTGCTTCATCCAGAAGCCACTCCATGTCTTCCGCAACTGTTCGTGGACTGCGGGTTTCCAAACTGGCATAAAACCATATAACAGAACCCAGCACGTTCTCCCAGCAGGTAATGGAGGATATTTTTATATGTTTTTTGAATTCGTTCAGTAGTTCATCTACTTGCTGGTAAAGGACTTCGTGAAAAGCCTGGGATCGTTCACTTGGCTGGATATGTTTGAAGGTGGAGGATTTTACATATGTCTCTAGCAACGGCAGCCCGTAATTACGGACACGGTCAAATTGCAGTTCCCACCAGTGTATAGAAAAATAGCCGCCATGCTGGTGGAGCAAAGTGAATTGGGCCGTTACATATAGGGCATACTGCCGAAAAAAATACGATACTGCTACTCCAGCATTGTCAGTTCCGCACCAACACTTCAGTTCTTCAATCATTGTGGGGATATCTTGGCTGAGCGGCTGCTGCGGAGTACGGTCTACTGCGACGGATTGGCTACTCAACAAGTATCTAGCTGATTGCGGGAAAGTCACGACGATTCACCTCTTTATGTTTATGCTACGGCAAACCGAGTGAGTTTGTAAAGTGATTGGATAATCTTATGACAAATCTTAAAAACATTCATATATTCTTTTCTCAAAAACTTGGGTAAACTAAAAGAAAAGGAGTGAGGGCATGGAATTTTCTATTTTGCAAATCGATCATGTACAAGTTGCAGCACCTGCTGGAAGAGAAGAGGAGACGAGAAGGTTTTATGCTGAA
Organism: Planococcus antarcticus DSM 14505; assembly: GCF_001687565.2. Taxonomy (NCBI): domain Bacteria; kingdom Bacillati; phylum Bacillota; class Bacilli; order Caryophanales; family Caryophanaceae; genus Planococcus; species Planococcus antarcticus. The sequence continues at coordinate 3,115,259 of NZ_CP016534.2, read as the reverse complement.
ATTTTGGGAATGCTGGAAATTGAGAAGCCGGAAGCCTTAAAAGGAAGAGGTGGAGCTTGGTTTGGGTTTGGCGGCCAACAATTGCATGTAGGGGTGGAAGAGCCATTTTCACCGGCGAAAAAAGCGCATCCGGCATTTCGTGTAACTGGCTATGATGAGTTGAAGATCTACTTGTCCGAAAACGGATTGGAATTGAAGGAAGATGACAGCATACCGGGCGTCGAACGCTTTTTTATTTTTGATCCGTTTGGTAATCGCCTGGAGTTTCTGAAATGATTGCTTTGATTTATCGCTTATTAAAGCGAGAGTGCCCTGTGCAATAACAGGGCACTTATTTGTTTTAGGAAGTTTTTTTGAGACAGCAAATAATTCATTTGTATTGAGCTTTTGACTACTTTGGACTGAGGTAATCGACTGCACACAAAAAGCTGTCCAGTGTGAGTGGACAGCTTCCTGAAAAATTATACAGTTTGAAGAGCGACAGCTGGACCGAAAAACTCAAAATGAATTTGTTCTTCTTTCATTCCAAGGGCCTGTAGTTGCTGAATCATGGCTTCCATGAAGGGAACGGGACCACATACATAAACATCACCTGTAATGTCGACGTATTCTTCTAAAACTGCGTGTGTGATATAGCCTTGTGGCTGATCAGAATAAAGCGTTTTGTAGCTTGCATTATCCATAGCAGCGACGGATTTCTGAATATCTTTGTCGAAAGCGTGCATAGATTCATTGCGTGTCGCGTGAAGGAATGCGGTCGGACGTTCTGGAGTCAAAGTAGCCACAGTTTCGAACATGCTCATCATAGGTGTGATACCGACACCACCGCTGACGAATGCGACGGGAGTGGTTTTTTCAGTATCCAGAACGAATTCACCTGCAGGAGCGCTAACTTCAAAGCGATCGCCCACATTCATTTCGTCATGAAGATAAACGGATACACGTCCGTTCGGATCATTGTCTGCATCGCGTTTAACTGAAATACGGAACTCATCTTCTTGTGCAGCTTGAGAAAGACTATACTGGCGATTGAATAAGTATTGTTCTCCTGGAATTGACATGCGTACAGAAATGTACTGGCCAGGCTGATAAGAAGGAACATTTTTTCCATCAACTGGTTTTAAATAGAAGGAAGTAATATTTTCGCTTTCTTTCTCTTTGCGAGCAATCGTGAAGTCCTTAAAAAAGCTCCAACCATTTTCTTGAGTTTCCATGTTTTCATACATATCTTTTTCAACACCGATAAAAGCATCTGCAATTACGCCATACGTTTCTGCCCATGCATGGATGATTTCATCAGTTGCAGCATCACCCAACACTTCTTTAATTCCTTTTAACAGATATTCTCCAACGATCGGATAATGTTCTGGTTTGATTCCCAAACTTACGTGCTTGTTGGAAATTTGTACGATAGCTGGAAGAATGGCTTCCAAATTGTCGATATGCACTGCGGCAGCGTAAACCGTGTTTGCCAATGCAGCTTGCTGACGGCCTTGTTTTTGGTTCGCGTGATTAAAAATATTTAAAAGTTCAGGATGTGCTTCAAACATATTTTTGTAGAATACCGTCGTGATTGCTGTTCCATGCTCTTCTAATACCGGTACTGTGGATTTAATGATTGTTCTTGTCTCTTGTGATAACATCGTCAATCTCTCCTTTTGTTTTCTATATCTTGACTATACTCCTCATATGTTTTTAAAGATACATTTTAAATACTTCTTTAAAATTTCGACACAATTGACTTCACAAAAAAGTCACAACAAAGAAAAGCGGAAGCACCCGCATAGCTCTGACAGGCACAAGGCAGACCAGCAGTGTGGCGTTCTGTGCCACGCAGTTGAGGTGACTTATGACCCGAAGAGCTGGGTGCTGGAGTCTAGACAATGAGAAAAGCGGAAGCACCCGCATAGCTCTGACAGGCATAAGGCAGACCAGCAGTGTGGCGTTCTGTGCCACGCAGTTGGGGTGACTTATGACCCGAAGAGCTGGGTGCTGGAGTCTGGACAATGAGAAAAGTGGAAGCACCCGCATAGCTAGAGTGGGAGAGAATAAAGAGAGGGTATTCCATTAAATGGATATACAATCCGTATTCATTCAAATACTTTCCGTTCGTCGCCGAATACTGTCCAACCGAGAAAAATACTATCCAAATCCACCGAAATACTTCATATTGCCCCCAAATGTCTCTAGACACATAAAAAAAGCCCAGCATAAGCTGGGCGACTAACATATTTAGTCACTATTCATAGTCAAATCCATTGCGGGACCGAAGAACTCGTAATGAATCTGTTCTTCTGGAATACCTAATCCGTGTAACTCACGAATCATAATTTCCATAAAGCGGGGCGGGCCGCAAACATAGATGTCACTAGCCGGATCCACATACTCCTCTAACAATTCCCTGGTAATAAAACCATTTGGTTCATCTGAATACACCGTTTTATAACGAGCATTTTCCATTTTCTCGGCATAGGATTGAATGTCTGTATCAAAAGCGTGTTGATCTTCATTACGTGCACCATGCAAGAAAGTAGTTGGACGGTATGGTGTAGAATGTGCAACCGTTTCAAACATACTCATCATTGGAGTAATCCCGACACCGCCGCTAATGAAGGCAACAGGCGTTGTTTTCGATACATCAAGCACAAATACTCCAGCCGGTGCACTAACTTCGATTGGGTCGCCTTCGTTGAGGTTGCGATGTAGATAGTTGGAAACGACACCGTTCGGATCGTTGTCATTTTCACTTTTAACTGAAATACGGAACTCATCCGGCTTAGGTGCCTGAGAAAGACTGTATTGTCGAATGACTAAAAACTCTTCTTCCGGCATCGTAAGACGTACTGAAATATATTGACCTGGTATATAGGGAGGCACGTTAGATCCATCTGCAGGTTTTAGATAGAACGAAGTGATTACCTCGCTTTCTTTCACTTTACGTGCGACAACGAAATCTTTAAAGAATATCCAGCCATTTTCTTGGTCTTCTGTTTCTTTATACATATCTTTTTCAACATTAATAAAAGCATCTGCAATGACTCCGTATGCTTCAGCCCACGCTTCAAGAATTTCGTCTGTTGCAGCATCGCCTAATACTTCTTTCATTGCTTTTAGCAAATACTCCCCGACGATTGGATAATGTTCAGGTAAAACACCGACACTCACATGTTTATGTGCAACTTGAACTACAGTCGGCAAAATTTCTTCTAAGTTATCAATGTGAACTGCGGCTGCATGAACTGAACTTGCAAGAGCTGCTTGTTGACGACCTTGGGCTTGGTTTGCCTGATTAAAAATATTCAATAACTCAGGATGTGCTACAAAAAGGTTCTCATAAAATCGAGTGGTAATTGCAACACCATGCTCCTCTAAAACGGGTACAGTGGACTTAACAATTGAACGAGTTTGCTCTGATAACATAGTAAACACTCCTTTTCGCATTTTGAGGTTCATTTGCTTTCGAAAGAACTAAAAAGCCGCTATAATAAACAGGCAGAAGAGGTGAGGAAAATGAGATTGACCATGTATACAGACTTCTCATTGCGTGTTTTGATTTATTTAGGCACCAAGGAATCAGGTAAGCTGACAACGATACAAGAAATTTCTGATGCATACAATATATCCAAAAATCATTTGACAAAAGTTACTTTTGAACTTGGCAAAGCTGGTTTTATTCATACAGTCAGAGGAAGAGGTGGAGGCATCCGTCTTGCAGATCTCCCTGAAAACATTAACGTTGGAACTGTGGTAAGACGAATGGAAGATGACTTCCATTTGGTTGAATGCTTTAATCCAGCTACTAATCGCTGTCCAATTTCACCTATTTGTGGACTGCGCGGTGCATTGGGTAAAGCTCTCCATGCTTACCTGACAGTGTTGGATGAATACACCCTTGAAGATTTGCTGTTTAATAGGGAAGGGCTTCGCGAAATTCTTCAGACATAAAAAACGGCTCAATCTTTTGAGCCGTTTTCGTATTTACAGTTCCAGAGCTTGCGGCTCTTGCCCTTTTTTATTCATTAAGCGTACGCGATCGGGTTTGATGGCAAGAATAACAAGGTTCGGGTCGTCGGGACCTTCAAACCAACCTTCCAAATGCTCATTCCAAACTTTGTTAATCATTTCGCGATCATCATTTAGCGACATCGTTCCCTCGATCTCTAGGAATGCATCGCCGACTCCTTCACCTTCGTACCCTAAGAGAATATGGGCATTCGGGTTAGCCTCTAGTTCATCAACTTTTTGCGTTTTTTTGCTAGTGGCGGTGTAGAGTGTAAAATCATCATTAAAAAAAGTCATATAACGAGAATGGGGCTTGTTGCCTTTAATTGTTGCTAACGTTCCAACGTAACTATCCTCTAAAATTTTTAATGCCGCTTTTTTTACATCTTGCTGATTCATCTATACCACTCCTTTTGTCTTTGTACTTATCTATTCCTTTTTAAATTGGAACTAAACATAAAAGGCCTGCTGGAGTGGCAGGCCTTTAAATCTGTTCTACTATTTTAGGTGTTCGATTAAATGCACTTGGCAGCACCATGCCGATCAGAATAATGAAGATTCCCCCGATTTGAAGAGGTGTCAATGCCTCGTCCAGGATAATGACCGATGCCATGACAGCCACCGGCAACTCCATAGCACTTAAAATGGAGGCAAGCCCCGAGCCAACACGCGGGACTGCGATAGAAAAGAAGTAGATGGGCATGATGATTCCGAAAAAGCCCAATAATAATCCGTAAATCCATAAACCTTCATTGAATAACTGTCCATTCCAGACAATCTCAGGTGTTTGGAAAAAACCGACGACAATCGCTGCGAAAAGCGATACATAAAACAAACGTGCTGAAGTATCCATGCCTTCAATCTGTTTGCCGTTGACGAACATGAATGCTGAAAAGCAAAAAGCAGCGCCCATTCCCCAAGCCCATCCTTGCCAAGGAATTCCGCTCAGGTCCGTTCCGATAATTCCAGCCGCAAACAAGGTTCCAGCAAATAACAAGACCAGGGAAAAAACTTCAGTGCGTTTGAGCCAACGACGATTGACAATGCAATCAAGGAACATGCCAATCCAGGTGAATTGGAACAATAATACCACGGCTAATGAAGCTGGTAGGTAGTTGAGCGAGTGACCGTAGACCATACCGGTAGCGGCTGTAAAACTACCAGACAGTAGAAGGATTTTCCATCCTTTGATTCTGGGCATTTTTCGCTGTGTTGCAAAAAATAAAAGAGCTGCTAATGCAAACCCTACAAAATATTGGCTAGTAACTGCCTCTGCTGCAGTAAATCCATTTTTCATGGCCACTTTTATAATAGTTGAGAGAACTCCGTAACAGCTCGCGGCTATGACGACCATAAGGGGGTAAATCCAGTTTTTCATCTTCTTTCACTCCTGTTCAAACGAGAATCATAGCACAAAAAAACCACGGAGCATAGCCTCCGCGATCTTTTTTTAAAGCATTCACTTTTACGAAAATTCGCGCTGATTACTCTGGAAATTTCTCTTCGCTGGAAGAATTGCTTTTGGTAGCGCGTTTGTTTCCTTCTTCCTTTTTTTCCTGTTTTAAATCTTCCATCGGAATGGTATCGACGGTCATCTCTTCTTTATGCATTTCGGTGATGGTTTTTTTATCGGTTTTGTACTGTTCTGGATTATCCATGGGACCGCCTTCGCTTATGTTGCGGTCTTCCTCATTAAATGGTTTTTTATCTGACATGTATAGCACCTCTTCCTGTTTTGTGTTATTCCTTGTATTCCTTTAATGGAGTTTTTAAAACATGAAGGCGGAAAGCATGTTGTTTACGGTAAAAGTAAACAACAAATGGTTTCGTTGCTTCAAGGATGAGGGCAATGGGGCAGCGACAGCGGCATGTCCCTAGTATGAGAAGCAGTGAAGCACCCGTCACTTAGCCAACACTTGAAGTAAGAGAATCTTTCGGAAAATGTTAAAACTATGGTTCAAACATCAAGAACTATTACGAGTATGATAAAATAGACACAATGAGTGAGAGGGGCTACAAGATGAATACCGAATCAGCAATAACAGTAGGCGGTTTGAATTTCGAGTGGGATTTGACTGAAGGACGCTTTCTATTTGAAGGTCAGGAGTCAGTTCTTTTTTGGACAGCATCGGCAATGAAAATGTTTTTTGATTCAATAGAAGAGATTTCTGGAAAAGATGCGGCGAATGTCGTATTGGAAACAACGGGATTTCGCCAAGGGCTGGTAGTAGGACAATATTTTCGAGGCATAAAAGGGATCTCTATAGCAGAAGCTGCTCAAATGATCACCAATACATATGCATCTGCAGGATGGGGATTGGCGGAAATTAAAGAGCTAAATGAAGAAACACATAAATTGGAAGTGCATTTGAAAAACAGCTGGGAGCATCTAATCAATGTGGCACAAGAGAAGGAGCAAGGAGGCAGTTTTCTGCCAGCGCATTACGCTGGAATTTTTTCTTCTTTGTTTAAGCAAAATATTTGGTATAAAGTCGTTCATCATCAATTAGATGGTTTTGAAGAAAGCATTATTCAGTACTTCCCTTCTGACGAGACAATTGAAAAGAATATCCATCACTTGTCTCGTTTAAAAGAAGCGGAAAAAATCAACGAGCTCGAGCGGTTGGTGGATGAAAAAACAAGGGAACTGAATGAAATGATCAAAGAGATTTCATCTCCACTCATCCCGGTTCTAGAAGATATCGTCGTTGTCCCTTTGCTCGGAACTTACGATGAAGCCCGTGCGGAAGAGCTGTTAGTGAAAACACTGCAGAACATGCCGGAACACAAAGCCAAGTATTTGATTTTGGATCTGACGGGATTGAACAACAATTTTACTCAGCATGCGGCAATGCTGATTGAAAAACTGGGATTGACGGCATCGTTGATCGGGACACAAACGATACTGGTGGGCATCTCAGGAAAAATGAGCATGACCATTACAGACTCAGGCATTAATTTATCAAAGTTCCAATGTTTCCAAACCCTGCAGCACGGCATTCATTATGCGCTGGCGCAAAACGGGCGAAGCATCATCTAAAATTAAAAGGCGTATTGGACCCAGTCCAATACGCCTTTTTTGAGGCAATGCTGATTTTTATTTAGCTGATTTTACGATTTCGATAATGACCTGCGTTGCTTTTTCCATATTTTCAGCGGAGATGAATTCGTATTTCCCGTGGTAGTTTTCTCCACCCGTGAAAATATTTGGTGTCGGGAGCCCCATATAAGATAATTGGGAGCCATCCGTGCCTCCGCGTACAGGAACAATATTCGGTTCGATTTCCAAAGTAGTCATGGCACGTTCCGCATTATCGACGATTTCCATGACAGGTTTGATTTTCTCACGCATATTATAATACTGATCTTCAATTTCTAAAAGGATTGACTCTTCGCCGTATTGCTGCTGAATTTTTTCTACAACTGCCTGCATATGTAGCTTTTTGTTTTCGAATTTGTCCTTATCGAAGTCACGAATGATGTAAGTCAATTCCGCGTTTTCCACATTGCCTGTAAAATTGTTCAAATGGATAAAGCCTTCATATCCTTCGGTCAATTCAGGCACTTCATTTTTCGGCATTTCTTGCTGAAATTGGATGGCGACTGCTTGGGCATTGACCATCTTGTCTTTTGCTGAGCCGGGATGGACACTCTTCCCTTGAACGGTCAGTTTGCCACTGGCTGCATTAAAGCTTTCATACTGCAGTTCGCCAAGAGGACCGCCGTCCATGGTGTAGGCATATTTTGCGCCAAAGCGTTCAACATCAAATTTATGGGGACCGCGACCAATTTCTTCATCCGGCGTAAATGCGACTCGGATTTTCCCATGTTCAATTTCTGGATGGGCATCTAAATATTCCATTGCCGTTATGATCTCAGCGATACCGGCTTTATTGTCGGCACCGAGAAGCGTAGTGCCATCTGTCGTGATCAATGTATGACCCACATAATTTTTGAGGGCAGGGAAATCTGACACAGTCATGGTGGTATTGCCATTTAACGAAATGTCTTGTCCATCATAATTGTCGATGCGCTTCGGATTGACATTTTTTCCGGTAAAGTCAGTTGCTGTATCAACATGAGCCAAAAACCCAATTACAGGAATTTCTCGTTCGTTATTAGCCGGTAGCGTACCGAAGAGGTACCCTGATTTATCCATCCCGACTTCTGTCAGGCCGATGGTCTTCATTTCGCGTTCCAACTCATAGAGCAAATCCCACTGTCCGGTTGTAGAAGGTGTCGTATCGCTATTGAAATCAGATTGCGTATCGATTTTGGCGTAACGAACAAGTCGTTCAATTAAAGCCTCTAACATGTTTAAATCCCCCTAGAATAAGTTCTGTACAAGTTGAATTATGTTATCTGCTATTTTCCTGAATTGCGGCTAGCATCTTACAGCTCCTATTTACATCGGTAAAAACGAACCAGAGCAAGACGAGCGAAATGCAATTGTTTATAAGCCAGCAACAGCTGAAAATAATAACTTCAACCTATATAGTAGTATTTTAGCATGAAGTTGGAAAATGGCGAAAATTCTAGTCACAAAAAACGATGCCCTTTAATGGGCATCGTTCTATCAGTTCTGCTGTTTCAATTTGACTGCTTTCGCATGTGTAGCTCGAACTTCCTCTAGAAGAGCGCTCTCTGTCAGTAGGCGATAACCAGTATTGGCCAATGCTTTAGCTCCTTTGATTAAAGCGTTATGACCTTGTTCCGATTTAGCAGCTTCACGAAACTCAGCAGTATGGGCAATTAGGCTTTCAGGACCAATTTTAATATAACCATGTGCAGTCGGGACTTCATAGCTAATGTTACCAGCATCCGTAGAGCCAAGGCCAGAGATGCGGGAATCGGCTACAGCTTCACCCTGTGCTTCGAGCTCACTGCGGATAATCACATCCAAAGCAGGTGTAATGACCAAGTCGCGCACTTCATTCTGGAAACGTTCGATTTTCACTGTAGCCCCAGTTGCCAAGGCCGCACCTTCTGCAATGGCCCGAATTTTGCGGGCAGTATCGGATGTTTTCTTCCATGAATCACCACGAATATAGAAGCGGGCCGCTGCATATTCAGGAATGATGTTCGGTGCATCGCCTCCATGAGTGATGATGCCATGGACACGTGCATCCGACGGTAATTGCTGGCGCAATGCATTGATGCTGTTGAACAACTGCAAAACAGCATCCAACGCATTAATACCTTGTTCAGGAGAGCCTGCTGCATGAGCAGGCTTGCCGTGAAAGTGAAATTCCAATGGATCGACAGCAAGGGAAGGACCGGTGACAGCCGAATTTCCGGAAGGATGCAGCATCAAAGCGGCATCAATGCCCTCGAGTAGTCCATGTTTAACGAAACTGCCTTTGGCGCTGCCATTTGGTCCGCCTTCTTCCGCGGGTGTTCCGAGAACGATAACGCGGCCGCCAGTAACGTCTAATGTTTCTGATAAAGCAATGGCGGCAGCGACGCTAGTCGTTCCAATAATATTATGACCACAGGCGTGTCCAATTCCGGGGAGTGCATCATATTCAGCGAGATAAGCGATTGTTGGCCCCGGAAGTGAGCTAGTCTTACTGGCGACAAAGGCGGTGTCGTGGCTGGCAACACCTTTGTCGACAGTAAATCCTGCGTCTTCAAGCAAATCAATCAATAAGGAACTTGCATAAAACTCTTCGTTACCGATTTCAGGTTTGGCATGAATTGCCTGGCTTATTTCGATATATGCTGTATGTCGCGAATCGATAGATAGGGAAATGGTCTGTCTTGCGTCCTTAATCAGGGTCATTGGAGTTCCTCCTATACAGATAATTTCTTATTGATAATCGACGAGTTCATCAACTGTGACAACGGTTGGAATCTGACCGCCTTTTGTATGTTCGATAATAAAGTCGGCAGTGTCTTCCTGCTGATAAATCTCAACGATTTTCTGGTAAGCTTCATTGTCTGCTTCTTCAGCATTTGCAGCAATCAGGTTGATATAAGGTTTAGCTGTGTCGCTTTCGCGCGCAATCGGATCATCTGTCGGATTCAATCCAGCATCAACGGCAACCCCATTGTTGATAATTGAAGCTGCAACATCAGGCATCGCACGCGGTGTATGTCCGGATACCATAGGAACAATTTCGATGTTTTTCGGATTTTCAATAATATCTTCAGCTGTTCCAGTAAGACCCGCATCTTCAGAAAGTGTGATCAATCCCGCCTCATCAAGCAGCAATAGTGCACGCCCCATATTAGTGGCTTCATTTGGTGTTGCGATTTGTGAACCTTCAGGAATTTCGTCGATAGCTTCGTATTTATCGGAATACAAGCCCATTGGCGCGATAACGGTAGAACCGATTGGCACGATATCGACGTTGTGCTCTTCGACAAATTCATCAAAATAGGAAATCGTCTGAAACGCATTCAAATCCAATTCGCCTTCGGCAAGAGCCAAGTTTGGAGCTACATAATCAGAAAAGGTTTGGATCTCTATATCAATTCCTTCAGCTTCCGCTTTATCAGCAACGTAATCCCAGATGGTTGTATCGGAACCGCTGATGCCAAGAGTGACTGTCGTGTTGCCTCCAGAACTGCTGTCGTCACCGCAGGCCGCCAAGATTAATACCAGTAGCGAAAGTAATGTTGCAGTTGTAATTTTTTTCATGATTAGTTCCTCCATTTTCTCTGTGATGTTTTCATTGAAACTTCAGAAAGTATAATCTTTCAATTGTTTATTTATTGTCTAGGTTCCAGCGCCCGTCGAATCTACACGGGCGCTTGCGCTTTTCTGTGTCCAGACTTCAGCAGCCAGCCCCTCGAGTCGCTTCAGCCTTACCGGCAATGGCAAGGAACGCCATTACCGGTAAGGCTTCCAGCGCTTGTCGGGGCTACATGGCTGCTTGCGCTTTTCTGAGTGTCCAGCTCCAGCGCCCAGATTCTAGGGTCATAAGTCACTCTGGCTGTGCGGCTGAGAACACGCCGCTTCGCCAGCGCGTCTTATGCCCGTCGAATCTACACGGGCACTTGCGCTTTTCGTGCTAACTGCGTCTTACGCGTCTTGATAAAACGTTTCCGAACGATTGAACGCCTTGTACGAGTACGACTAGAATGGCTACTGTGATGAACATCACCACGGTGTCGAATCGTTGGTAGCCGTATGTGATGGCCAAGTCTCCAAGGCCGCCGCCTCCAATGGCACCTGCCATGGCTGATGCACCGATCAGGCCGACTACCGCTATGGTCAAAGCGAGAACCAGTGAACTTAAAGCCTCAGGAATCAGGAAGCGAAAAATAATTTGTATCGGTGAAGCGCCCATTGCTTGAGCGGCTTCGATGACCCCTTTGTCGACTTCCAGTAAGGAGTTTTCAATTAACCGGGCAATATAAGGTCCGGCGTAGAAGACCAATGGAACAATTGCCGCGGCCGTACCGATGGATGTGCCGACAATGATGCGTGTCAGTGGGATAATGGCGACCATCAAAATGATAAAAGGAACGGATCTAAAAATATTGATGATAATGTTGAGCGCTTTGGAAACCGGTTCGTTTTCCAGTAGATGACCTTTACGTGTGACTACCAGCAGGATGCCAAGAGGGAAGCCGATCAATAAGGAAAAGCCGAATGCTGCGCCGGTCATATAAATGGTTTCCCATAGGGCTTCCAGAATTTGTTCGTAGTTAACTGACATAATTGTTGACCTCCTCTATGTGAATATTGCTGTCCCGAATAGAGGATAAGGCTCGTTCAATTTCACTTGGCTCTCCAGAGAATTCGACGATCAGGTTGCCGTATGGAATGCCCTGCAGCTCAGTGATATTGCCGAACAGCACATTCAGGTCAACCTTGAAATCACGAGATACACGAGACATGAACGGCTTGCCGACAGATGTGCCGGTAAACTGCAACCGGTAGATGGCATGGTCGCTTTGGGCATCCTGGATTTGTTCCAACAGCGATTCAGGCAGCTCATCGTTCATGACGGAGCGGACAAAGCGCTTCGTGGTAGGCTGTTGTGGGTTCGAGAAAATATCGAAGACACTGCCTTGCTCGATAACTTTTCCTGCTTCAAGGACGGCCACCTTATCACAGATTTCCCGGATAACGCCCATTTCATGTGTGATGAGCAGGATGGTGATGTTGTATTCCTTGTTGATTTTTCGAAGGAGATCCAAAATCGATTTAGTCGTTTGTGGATCAAGTGCTGACGTCGCTTCATCGCACAGCAGTACAGAAGGGTTTGTGGCAAGTGCCCGTGCAATGCCAATGCGCTGTTTTTGTCCGCCCGACAGCTGGTCTGGATATTTTTGTGCCTGATCTGCAAGACCAACAAAATCGAGTAAATCTTTTACTTGTTTTTCAATATCAGCTTTAGGGGTCTTTGCTAGTAATAACGGCATCGCCACATTGTGATAAACTGTTTTTGAATTTAGCAGATTAAAATGCTGGAAAATCATGCCGATATCTTTCCGAATAGTACGAATTTTTTTACTAGATAAAGTCAAAACGTCTTGTCCGTGTATCAATATACGTCCGGCAGAGGGACGTTCGAGAAGGTTTACTGTGCGGATTAATGAGCTCTTACCGGCTCCGCTAAAACCAATGACTCCGTAAATTTCGCCGGTTTCGACGGTCAAATCGATACCATTTAAAGCATGGATTTCTTGTTTTCCTGATTGATAGGTCTTGGCGACCCCTTCGAATTGAATCACGGTGATTAAACCTCCTCGTGCTGTAATAGATTTTAGTAAATTGATAGGACCCACATTCTTACAAGAAATTAGACAAACAGGAGCCCTCTTTTTTCTTATCCATAAGAAAAAAGAGGGCTCCTGTTGAAACCATCTAATTCTCATCTTCCAAATGCTTAACGGCATTTGCAGGAGTTGGCACAGTTTTTGCGGTTAAACAAATCTGCTGCCGAAACGTCTCAGGGCCTGTCCCTCGGTTTCTCTTGATAAGAAAGTGATGTGTACTATTCGATTCGTGAGTCTCACTTTATGGTGAAATAACAAAAAAGTCAAGGGAGTTTTTGAATTTTTTTCACAATCTTTAGAATAGACGAAGAAACAATCTAGAAATCCGACTCAGTTTGAGGTTGTAGTTTTCTTTCGGAAAACAGAAGATACTTTGTTTTCAGTGCCATCCTTTATTCGAATAATGTTTTCCCGATGTTTCCATGCGGCCATGGCAAACAGTATAGAGGCTATCAGCCATGGCCAGTTTCCGGAAGCAGGACCGAAAGCGATTACGAAATAAACTGCATATAGTACAAGTACACCAATGACCAGGTAGTTTGTCGCGAGCGAAACGCTGATCAATAATAGCAAGCCAAGTAAACCAAGTTTCCAGTCGAGGGCTACCATGACGCCTATAACGGAAGCGGTGCCTTTGCCTCCTTTAAAGTTCATATAGAAGGGGAAATTATGGCCAAAAACAACACCAGCACCGGCAACAAATAATAATGCCCATATCATTTCAGTTGAAAAACTACCTGATTCCAATAACAGGCGCAGACCTGCAACGGCAGCAAACCCTTTAAAAATATCAATAAATGCAACAAGCAAACCGTATTTCCAGCCCAGCACGATGGCAGCATTGGAAGCTCCGGAGTTTTTCACCCCTTCTTTTTTGACGTTCACCCCTGATAATGCTTGCGCTGCAAGGGATCCGTGAAAACAACCGATTACATAGCCTCCGATAAATAATAACAAAATCCAGATAAGCATACAGATTCCTCCTCTATTACTTGATAACGTTTGAGGAAAGAGAAGGTTTCGAAATTTTTTGACTAATACACTTGACAAAAAGCGCCATAGTTTTTATAATTCACAACAAGACGAAAAACCAAATCAAATACTCTTATCGAGAGTGGCGGAGGGATAGGCCCTGTGATGCCCGGCAACCAACAGACGATTCTGTCTGAAAAGGTGCTAATTCCTACAGAATCGATTGATAGGTTCTGATAGATAAGAGGAGGAAACTCCGTAATTTACGGCCCTCTTCTTAGCGAAGAGGGCTTTTTGTTGTCCTCTTCGGCAATATGTATCAATAAAAAACAGGGGGAATGGAAAATGACAAACTTAAAACCAGAAACATTATTGCTACACGGCGGGCAACAACCGGATCCAGCGACAGGGTCAAGAGGAGTGCCAATCTACAAAACCACTTCTTACGTCTTCAAGGATACACAACATGCACAGGATCTCTTCGGCCTGAAGGACACCGGCAATATCTATTCGCGCATCATGAATCCAACAGTTGATGTCTTTGAACAGAGAGTAGCATTATTAGAAGGCGGTACTGCAGCAGTTGCTCTTTCTTCGGGAATGGCTGCCATCGCATTCTCTATTTTAAATATTGCAGAAGCCGGCGATGAAATTGTAGCAGATAGTAGTCTGTATGGCGGCACTTACAATTTATTTGCGAACACCTTGCCGCGTTATGGCATCACGACCACATTCGTGGATGCTACAGATCCGGAAAATTTCAAAGCGGCAATTACAGAAAAAACCAAAGTTTTATTCGGTGAAATTATCGGCAACCCAAGCCTGAATGTCTTCGATGTAGAAAAGGTAGCAACAATTGCACATGAAAACGGAATTCCGTTATTGATTGATAACACATTTGCTTCTCCATACGGCAGCAATCCGATTGAATTTGGTGCAGATGTGGTTATTCATTCCGCTACGAAATGGATCGGCGGGCATGGCACAACGATTGGCGGGGTAGCCGTGGATGCTGGAACATTTAATTGGGATAATCCACGCTTCCCGAACTATACGCAGCCAGACGAATCGTATCACGGACTGCGTTATGGCATTGATGTGCCAGATGCGGCATTTGCGACAAAACTGCGCGTGCAACTATTGCGGGATTTTGGACCATCACTGAGTCCGGAAAGTGCGCATGCTTTTCTTCAAGGACTGGAGACGCTGCATTTGCGCATTCCGAAACATAGCAGCAATGCTCAGCTTATTGCGGATTATTTAAGGCAGCATCCACAAATCGAATGGGTCAATTTCTTAGGATTTGAAAATCATCCTTCCCATCAATTAGCGAAGAAATACTTGAAGAATGACGGATATGGCTCGATTGTCAATTTCGGTATCAAAGGCGGACGTGAAGCGGGCCGTAAAGTGATCGATAGCGTCAATCTCTGGTCGCATGTAGCCAATGTAGGAGATGCCAAATCGCTGATCATTCATCCGGCTTCCACCACGCATCAGCAGCTGAACGATGAAGAACTGAAATCATCCGGAGTAACGGAAGAGTTGATCCGCTTGTCTGTTGGGTTAGAAAACGCAGAAGATTTAATCGCCGATTTGGAGCAGGCGATACAGGTAGCCGTATTGGAAAACGTATAAGGAGGGATTTTCATGAAGACAGTATCCATCGGCTCTTTAACTCTGGATTCAACTGAGATTTTAAACGACGTAGAACTTGCATACGAACGTCTCGGAGACAAAAAAGCTCCGGCTATTCTGGTGTGCCATGCATTGACAGGCGACCAATATGCAATTGGCACAGAGGAAAATCCAGGGTGGTGGGCAGGATTAATCGGACCAGGCAAGCCGGTGGATACAACTGTTTTTCAAGTGATTACCTTCAACGTACTGGGCGGCTGCCATGGCTCGACTGGCCCATTATCAAAAAATCCGGAAACAGGAGAACCTTATCGTGCTGAGTTTCCAACACTGACCATACGTGATATGGTGCGGGCCGAATATCATGCCTTGAAAAAACTGGGGATCGACCATCTTGCCGGCGTGATAGGCGGCTCATTGGGTGGAATGAAAACCTTGGAATGGGGAAAATCGTATCCAGAATTTATTGATGCGGTTCTTCCTTTAGCTGTCACACCCTACTACGGCGATTACGGTGTTGCTTTTAACCATATCGGCATTTTGGCGATTGAGAATGATAGAGATTTCAACTCTGGAAATTATGAGGATTCGGCACTTTTAAAAGGATTTCAAGTAGCCAGAATGGCAGGCATGCTCACTTACCGCAGTGGCAATATGTTCAATCAGCGATTCGGACGCACCAGCGATGGCGATGAATTCAATGTACAGTCGTACTTGAATTATCAAGGTAAGAAATTGGCAGGGCGTTTTGATGCCAATAGCTATGTACTGCTGCTGAAAGCTATGAACACGCATGACATTCAAGATGCTGTTTTGGACATTCCTGTCTATTCCTTGTCCTTTACCCACGATTTACTTTATCCAAGTGAATTGATGGTTCCCTGGCTGGAAAAACAGACGACTGCAACTTGGGAAATTGTTGAAACGAATTTTGGCCACGATGGATTTCTGGTTGAATTTGAAAAATGGGGCGGATTTATCGAGGAAAAGTTAAAAAGTCTATTCGTGCCTGAACTCACGCGGTAGCTGAGGTTTTACAGAAAAAGCATCGGAGAGGGACTGTTCCCGTCTCCGATGCTTTTTTGGTAATCAGTCTTCGTCTTTAATATCCACATCTTCTGGAATAGGAATGGCGCGCCATTCCTCCAGCGCTCGCTTCGCCTCTTCCAACTGTTGGAAATGTGTCCCGAACTGAGAGGTGTTGATCATGTATTGTTCCCCATCATGTACTGCACGAATACGGCCTCCCAATACATAGCGATTGACTTGATCTTCAGGCATGGACAAAAAAGCGGCAGTTTCCTGGACTGTCATATACATAAGATCCCCCTCCTCTTTTCTTTTATTATAATAGAACAAGGTGGCTATCTCAAACCATCAGCGCCATGGTTGTTAGTAGGATAGTCTACTAGAAAGGCAGAGGTGAGATTTTGCATTATACAGCTTCTTTATTGGTGCTCATAGCAGCCATTTTATGGGGAACGACAGGAACAGCCCAATCTTTTTTTGACGGAACAGCACATCCGCTGTCGATTGGTGCTTTTCGCTTAGCGATTGGCGGTTTTTCCTTGCTGCTTTTCGTGCTGGTCTTTGGAAAATTGTCAGTCCGCTCGATTCCATGGCCCGCTGCCATGCTGTCTGCCATTAGCATGGCGCTGTTTCAGCCTCTCTTTTTTTCGTCTGTCCAATTGACCGGGGTTGCTATTGGGACCGTCGTGACAATCGGCAGTGCACCTGTATTGACGGGGATAATCGAATGGACGGCCTTAAGAAAGAAGCCAGACAGAGTGTGGGCTATGGCTACGTTGCTGGCATTAGTGGGATGATTTCTGTTATTTGCCAACAAAGGACAACTGGTGGACCCAACGGGAATCGCCATGGCGCTTGGTGCGAGGTTTTCTTTTGCGATTTATGCTCTTGCTAGTAAAAATGTACTCAAGGGGATGGAACCCGTTGCCGCTGTTGCGGTGGTTTTTTCACTGAGCGCCTGCTATCTATTTCCTTTTTTATTATTTTTTGATTTATCCTACATAACCGTTCCAGGAAACTTCTGGCTGCTTATCTATTTAGGGATTGGTGCGACGAACTTATCGTACATATTATTTTCTTTTGGATTGAAACAGATTCCTTCTTCTTTTGCAGTGACTTTATCATTGGCAGAACCATTGACGGTCGCTATTTTGGGGGTGCTTGTGGTAGGTGAAGCGTTGAGCGGCCTTTCATGGATTGGCGTAGGGTTGCTCTTATTCGGCATTATCGTATTGACGATGGGCAGGAAAGGAAAGCTATCTTCTTAAGAATTTCTATTTTCTTATAGCAGGACTGCTCACTGAGTGAGCAATTTTTTTGCTGAAAAGTTTATTTCTAGTGAAGGATGGGGATAGTAAATAAGATCTAAAAAATTATAAAAGGGGTTGAGCATATGAACGAAGTAGGAAATTCCTTCAGAGGGGTCGGCAATACGATCATCGATTATATTCCGAACGTATTAGGCGCATTGTTGTTATTGCTTATGGCATGGATTGTAGCGACGATTGTACGGGCGATCTTCACGAAAGGATTGAAAAAAGCAGGCGTTGACAAAGCTATGGTTAAAGGCCATATGGCAAAAACGAAAGAAGATGCGGACAGCAAATTGGATTCTATAGGGAAAATTCTTTATTACCTAATCTTCATTTTGTTTATTCCGAGCGTTTTACAGACTCTCGATATGAACAACGTAGCACAGCCGATCTCAAATATGATGGACAAGCTATTGGCATTTCTGCCGAATCTTTTTATGGCCATCATTATTATTGTGATTGGTTACTTTGTAGCAAAGTTTGTGAAAAATCTTGTATTCAGCCTTTTGGCAGCAATCAATATCGATAAGTGGTTCAATAAATTCACCAGCAAAACTGGTGGTGCATCAACAGGAACTGCGAGAATGGACAATAGCGACAAATCGACACTAGCAAACGTTCTAGCCAATGTGGTCTTTGTCATCGTATTGATTCCGATCATAACGATTGCTTTGGAAACTTTGAATATCCGCTCTATTTCTGAACCGATTGTTAATATGCTCAATCAGGTTCTCAATATGATCCCGAACATCTTTGTAGCGATCATTTTGATATTGGTAGGTGTCTTGATTGCTAAATTCGTAGGAGATTTATTGATCAGTCTATTGAATGGGACAGGCATCAACCGATTTTCGACATACTTGAGTCCTGATAAATCAAAAGCACCGAGCTTTGATATTGCAAACATTATCGGCAAGGTAGTGCAGGCAATCATCATCATCTTCTTCACAGTGGAAGCGATGAACGTCTTGCAGCTTGATGTATTGAATGGCATAGGTGAAGCCGTTATCGGATACTTGCCGCTTCTCATTAGCTCATTGATCATCTTGGGTCTTGGATTAGTTGGAGGCAGTTTGCTCGGAAATTATATCAAGCAGACTTCTGGCAACCGTTTCCTTGGAGCCGTCGTAAAATACGTCATTATTATTATTGCCGTATTCATGACATTGGATCAGCTGAATTTTGCAACAAACATTGTCAACTTGGCATTCCTGTTTATCATTGCGGGACTTGCAGTGGCATTTGCCATTTCCTTCGGTATGGGCGGACGCGAATTTGCGAAGCGCCAGCTTGAAAAGTTAGAAAAGAAAATGGAACAAGAAAACGATAAACCAAATCTATAGGCTCAACTCAGACCCCCCTTTTAGGCTTTTAGCTGCTTAAAGGAGGGTTTTTTGGTTCTGCCGATAATGCATAATTATCCGACTAAATGAGAGGGTGGAAATTACTTCAACTAGTTTTATAAGAATATAAGATATATTAGAATATAAAAAAATAATAGAATATTGAATAAATATACTATATATGCAGAATTATATAAGTTGAATTAAAGAAACAGCTTTTTCAACTCAACGAGGAGGGGAAACGAAGAAATCGCTCCAGACGGACGCTTTGGGCCCACAGGATGTGGGTCATGCAACTGGCGCGACAGGACGTCGCGGTGCCAGTTGCCAAGGATGTCGCTTCACTGCTCCAGCAGGAAAGTCATTGAACGAAGAGAGTTCGGGCAATAGCTTTGCGACGAAGCTAGCGCGGCGATGCAGGAGCACATCTTTGCCCTTCACCGTCTTGCGCTCTTTCTTCTAAGCATCCTTAAGTAACGAGTCATCCGGATACGGAGCAAACCAGCGGAGACTCTTATGAGAGCAGCGTAAGTGACATGGAAAGAAATTCACTCGGACAGCCCGAGTTCGTTCGGCGCCAGCTCTTAGCAGCTGATTGGCGGAACATTAACAGCCCGGAATCATTCGTTCAACTTACATAGCTAAAATTTTTGAGGATTAATCAGTGGCTGAAATTGAATTTAATAATTTTAAAATAATAGTTTAAATAATTAAAAAATTCAGTTGACTTATTTTTATGCAAACGGTTACAATCAAAGGAGTTATTAACACTATAAAATTAAGGGGAGGAGTCTTAGAAAAAAATGAGCGAACGCTCAGTTGGGGAAGAAAAGCAATAGGAATTCAGTTGGAATGGGGGATACGATGAAAGCATACAAAAAGGAAGTGCAGTTTACAATTTGGATGACGGCCGCCTTTATTGTGGTAGGGAATGTAGGACTAATTTTCTCCATCTTTCCAGTAGATGGCATGTTGTTTGGTTTTCCTGTCATGTACATTGTGCCGATTTTGATGGGTTGGTTTGGTGTCTTTTTTCTGACAATCGTAGCTGGAAAAATTGGCAATCGCATTGATGATGAAATTGATAGTGAGAACGACGCACTCGGAATTTCTGACGAAGTAAAGGATGTGTAGATGATGGAAGCTCAAAACTGGCAATTATCCAATCCAATTCTTGGTTTAGCGGTTGTGGGAGCGACTTTTTTATTGTTTTATATCGTCGGATTCCTGTCCAACCGGAAAAGCGCCTCAGCTAAAGATCTTTACATAGGCGGTGGAAATGTTGGTGCTTTCACCAATGGCCTAGCAATGGCGGCAACTTATATGAGTTTGGCGACATTCTTGGGTATCACGGCGCTGATTCTCCAGTTGCAGGTGCCGTTTATCATGTTGTGGATTCAGTTGATTTTGGCAATTCCATTGATCACCATCATTTATGGAACGAGCCTTCGCCGGATGGGTGCTTTTTCTCCTACCCATTTTATCCGCGACCGATATGGAGTGACGGCCTCCATCATTGCCGCTCTTTTCATGATTTTGGTGTCTATCATGTATGCCCTCGGGCAAATGATCGGAATCGCCATCACGTTTGAAACTTTATTGGGAATCCCTTATTTAACAGGACTTTTTGTTTTCGGCATTATTATCGTCGGTTACATCACAATCGGGGGCATGGCGGGAGCGACGAACAACGCAGCGATTCAAATGGTCATTATCGCTTTGATGTTCATCTTGCCGCTTGGCGCGATCATGAAAGCGGTCGGAGCAACTGGCTGGTATTTTCCGCCTTTGTTCTATTCGGATATGGTTCCAGCCATGCTGGAATCTTTGCCGACATTCTTCGACTATCAGTTCTCACCAAAGTGGTACTTCTCCATTATTCCAGCTTTGACGATTGGGGCTTTGGGGCTTCCGCATTTAGCCATGCGTGTTTACACGGCATCCAATCTGAAAAGCGCACGCTCAGCGATGGTCTGGTTCGCATTCATTCTAGGGCTGGTGTTCTCAGCGACTTATGCAATGGGCTTTGTAGGCGTTTATGCGACTGCTACCCAAGGGCTGGTCATTTCAGACGGAGATGCTGATAAACTGACGATCATCCTGAATCTCGTCTACAATCCGGAATGGGTGACTGCACTTGTCATCGCCGGTGCGATTTCAGCGGGCCTTTCGACTTTGAGTGGCAATTTGCTGGCAATCGGCGCTTTAATTTCTCAGGATATCATCGCTACTTTAAAGCCGAATATTCCACAGCGTTTAAGTCTTCGGATCGGATTCGTGGCTATCTTTGCAGGTGGATTGGTCAGCATCCTGCTGGCAATCCAGCCGCCTGCTTTCCTAGTTGTCAGTATTCTGTGGGCATTCGGATTGGCGGGAGTCACGAATGCAC
The DNA here is from genome assembly GCF_001687565.2 of Planococcus antarcticus DSM 14505. Taxonomy (NCBI): domain Bacteria; kingdom Bacillati; phylum Bacillota; class Bacilli; order Caryophanales; family Caryophanaceae; genus Planococcus; species Planococcus antarcticus. The sequence continues at coordinate 3,093,840 of NZ_CP016534.2, read as the reverse complement.
CGCTGATCATTGTCGGTGTTTGGTGGAAAGAAGCCAATAAATTTGGAGCCATTGCCGCCTCTGTAGTCGGTGGTGCCATTTACATTATCGTCTCGCCATTCGTTTTCCCGAACATCGTCTTGACGGGGCACGGGGTCACGGATGGAATGGGTCTATCGGGCGCAATGCTCGCTGTGCCGATTAGTTTTATCTTGCTGATTGTCGTTTCCTATATTACTAACCGCATGCCGGGTCTGGCGAACAAGCTGACCAAGCAATCGGATATTGAATTGATCGAACGCATCCACGGTTGGAAGGATATTAAATCATACCGCTATAACAGCACAGTAGGTGCCGGGGTAACGGTGGTGGTTTCTGCAGTTGTCGCGATATGGGCTTTGATGCCTTGGGGGATGTAAGGAATGAAAGAAAGGGTGAGTAAAATGGTCGGAAAAATGGTTGCTTTAAATGATTCATCTTTTCGGTCATTTTTAGAATTGCCGAAAACCCAATGGGTGAGCAATCTGTTACTGTTTATCGTTGGCTTGGGCTATGGCGCGATTTCAATCGCGTCAAATGCCCCATACATAGCAAGTTACGATTCAACTTTGCTGCAAAATTTCATTGTTCCGGCGATCTTCATTCTTTTCGGGTTATTGATGGCTTTTATTACAAAAATCGGTCTGGCACTGCTGCTTTGGGCAGGGTCAAAAGGACTTGGAGGAAAAGGGCTCTTGCGTGACATCAATCGCGCGGCGCCGGTTGCACTGCTCCCTGGATTATTAGGTGCTCCGTATCTGGCGAATGCTGGAAATGGCCATCCGCTGGTCTATATACTGCTAGTAGTAGGAATTATCTGGATGTACTTTGTATGTTCCAAAATCATCAAAACAACTCAAAATTTTACAACCGTAAAAGCTTATTTAGCAGCATTGGCAGCATTCGTGTTTTTAGCAAGCGTTTATTACCTGATTATCCCGCAGGTGTGAAGAAAAATAGAATGGAGGCTATCCTATGGAATTCAAAGATTTAATTGCTCCGGAGCATTACAATATTACTTCGGAGTTGGAGAAATACAAAGAAGAAAGCGACCGATTGGCGATTCGCTGGCTTGACGGTGACGGCAATCGGGAAGATCTTTCTTATAAAGAGCTAGTTGGCAAAATGAATCAATACGCTCAAGTATTGTTAAAGCTCGGCATTAAGAAAGGCGATCGAATGCTGATCATCCTTCCTCGGATTCCAGCAGCCTATATTACGTATTTGGCTTGTCTGCGTGCGGGAATTGTGGCAATTCCATGTTCAGAAATGCTTCGGAAAAAAGATTTGGTTTACCGGATGCACCATTCGGGTGCCAAGGGAGTCGTCGCGCATTACAAAACCACCAAGGAGACCAACTCTATTGATGAAAAAGTGGATGCGCTGAACAATAAATTGATCATTGGTGGCACAGAAGAGGGTTGGCAATCTTTCGAAGAACTGGCAGAAAAAGAAACGCCGGAATTCGAAGGCGTGCAGACCCACCGTGAAGACATGGCGTTTCTATCGTATACATCCGGCACTACCGGCAATCCAAAAGGCGTAGTGCATGTCCATGGCTGGGGTTATGCGCATGTGCGGACAGCAGCAACAAAATGGCTAGGTGTCCAAAGCGGCGATATGGTATGGGCAACTGCTGCTCCTGGCTGGCAGAAATGGATTTGGAGTCCGTTTTTATCGACCATTACACTTGGTGCCACAGCATTTGTTTATAATGGACCGTTCGATGCCTTGAAATACCTGGATTTATTGAAAGATGAACAGATCAATGTCCTTTGCTGTACACCGACAGAATACCGGATCATGGCGAAAGTGGAGAATCTGGACTCCTACAAACTGCCAGCATTGAGGTCTGCAGTGTCTGCTGGAGAACCTTTAAATCGACAAGTGATTGAAGCGTTCCAGCAAGCATTTGAAATTAATGTTCGTGATGGTTATGGGCAGACAGAAAATACTCTGCTTGTCGGAACGCTCCAGGATATGGAAGTGAAACCGGGATCGATGGGCAAACCGACGCCGGGAAATCCGGTTGATATCATCAATGACGAAGGACAACCGACAGCTATAGGAGAAGTGGGGGATATCGCCGTTCACCGTGACTGTCCGGCATTGTTCCGAGAGTATTACCAGGATTCCGAGCGGACAAAGGCAGCATTCCGGGGAGATTGGTATTTAACCGGAGACCAGGCGACACGTGATGAAGATGGTTATTTCTGGTTCGAAGGACGAAGTGATGATATCATCATCAGCTCGGGTTATACGATCGGGCCTTTCGAAGTCGAAGATGCACTCATGAAGCATGCAGCGATACAGGAGTGTGCAGTTGTAGCCGCTCCGGATGAGATTCGCGGTAATATCGTTAAAGCTTATGTTGTTTTGCGCAATCCAGACGATTTCCCAGATAAAGAAGTTTTAGTGAAGCAGCTGCAGGACCATGTTAAGCAAATTACGGCACCCTATAAATATCCGCGCATCATCGAGTTTATGGATGAGCTCCCAAAGACTGCTTCGGGCAAAATTCGCCGCGTGGAACTACGGAAATTAAATGCATAATTGAAAAATGCCAGACAGCTTTTAAGCTGTCCGGTATTTTTTAGGTTTATTTAGGGGGAGATATGAGTTTATGCTGAAATGCATAAATAACTGCTTGGGTCCGGTCATGAACTTCTAATTTCCCCAAGATATTGCTGACATGGGTCTTGACTGTTTTCAAGGCGATGAATAATTGATCAGCAATTTCCTGGTTGGTCAACCCGGCAGCGAGCAACAGAAGGATTTCTGTCTCGCGTTCTGTCAGTTCATCGTGCAGGACGCGTTCATGGCGCATTTGCTTCATCATTTTAGTCATAACCTCGGGTTCAAGAACAGGCATACCGTTCATGGTTTCACGAATAGAATCGGCGATCCGTGAAGCTTTCGAAGTCTTCAATATGTAACTGACGGCACCCGCTTGAAGAGCTGGGTAGACTTTGTCGTCATCAAGAAAACTGGTGACAATCATAATTTTCGCTTGTGGCCATTGGTCGATAATGGCTTTTGTCGCTTCTGCTCCATTCATGATGGGCATGACCATATCCATTAAAATTAGATCTGGTCGCAAGTCTAATGCCATTTGCACGGCTTCTTGTCCGTTTGTGGCTTCACCGGCAACCTCCATATCCTTTTGAGACTGTAAGTAAGCTGAGACACCTATGCGCACCATTTCATGGTCATCCACTAATAAGATTCGAATCATGGGTTTTCTTCCTTTCAATCGGAACTTTTACTTCCACAATCGTACCTTCCGAAGGCACTGAAATAATTTTGCTCGTGGCACCGATTTCAATGGCGCGTTCTTCAATATGCTTGAGACCGTAAGAAGTCGATTTGGATTGTTCACTTTCAAATCCGACGCCATTGTCCTGTATGCGTAAAATCGCGAAATTGTCGCGCTCGACAAATAAGATATGAACTTCGGTTGCTTTTGAATGGCGCAAGGTATTGGATAAAGTTTCTTGGGCAATGCGGAACAAATGATCTTCTGCCCCTTTTTGCAAAGGCACTTCTTCTAATTTATGATCAATTGTAAAATGAACTTTTTCTTTCAGCTCACTGACCAATTCAAATAGTCCTTGACGTAAACTTTTGTCGTGAAGAGCAGCGGGACGCAAATGCAGAAGCAGCGCCCGCATTTCCAATTGCGCCTGCTGGATCATCTTCTCTGTTTGCAGTAATCCGGGCTGCACATCCTCGCTTTCAGTCATAGATGACAGCAGCATGGAAGCCGCGAAAAGCTGTTGGGAAACAGAGTCATGAAGCTCTCTGGCAAGCCGTTGACGTTCCACAATCAAACGCTCCTGGATGATCTGATCCTGCGTTTCTGCACGTTCATTGGCAATGCGCGTTAAGCTTTTGCGTTGTGTTTCAAGAAGCTTTTGTAGTTTGAAGATTGAGCTGGATAAATTACGGGGCAAAGTTTTCATATGCGCTGCTTGAACGACGGTGTTGTCTTCATTCCTCAGGAGAGCTTGGAAAATTTCTTCGATTTCTTGTACTTTTGATCGTGACAGCGATTCAGTCCACCACGAGATACCGATAGACAAAGCGAGCATGAGAACAATTAGCCAAATGCCGAGCGGCAGTCCAGCAATAAAATCTTCCCATAAAACAGCCCAACTCTTAAACGATGGCAAGCCAAGTAAAGCAAACAAGATACTGAAGACGATCAAAGCGAAAAGGGAAATGAAAAATAGACTACGCGGGACAATTTGTCTCATCGGCGAATCACCTCGACATCTCCCATCCAAGTGGTCACAGAGACGATCAATTCGACTTTATTGCCTTCGTCTGCTGGATAACCATCTTCCGCATGAATCGTACCATTAAGAATTCGCTGATTGTCGCCATTGAAAAAGCGAGCTTCTCCTAGCAGTGTGGAATAAAAGATGCGGACAGGAACTTCATAAGGTACAACAACTTGAATTTTTCCGAAGCCTTGCCGAATGGAAATGAGTGATGTTTTTTTAGGTAATACAGTTTGTGTCGTGTCTACTAGGATATCACCGATAAAACCTTGCACGTGAATGTCTTTCCATTCATAAGCCTCAACCGCTGTGCTTTGTATTGACATGACTTTGTTTTGAATCAGCCCTTTGTCTGTCGCGCCGTAGACGGGTGCTGTTTGAAGCCACTCTTCGCCTTTCCATAAACGAAGCAGTAAATAAACTGCAAGACCGAATACCATCAGACGTAGACTCCACATTGACAAAATTGAAACACCAATAAGAAAAGCGCCTGTCCAAAAGTAAGAACGACGATATTTGCCCTTATTTCTTAATGCATAGTAAATCGTTCCGATACCAAGAAGGATCAAAAACACACTGCCGTTTCCGAAAAAGGCGGCTTCCACGAATATCAGTAATAAGGCACTCAATAGAAAAAATGTTTGTCTATTTGTTGAAAAATGCTGCATGGCTTTTGCCTCCTTCTTTGTATCAGAAAAAATGAGAAGAAGAAAACTTCTTCTCACGCCAGTTTAAACAATTTCTTTTTGGTTTGTGCTATTTTTTTCTAAAGATTCCAGACGGCGTTCCATCGCTGAACGCTCGTGTCGTTCTTCGACTTTAGCACCAAGTGTCGTGATATAAGATGTCATATCATCAAATGAACCAATTCGTTCAGCGACGAGTTCAGGGCTTATCACTTTATCCATTTGGTAATGAGCGCGCGTTGCGTTTTCCTTGCCCATCAATTGTAGCTGCTTTACTTTCATGTCCTTCACTTTATGCTTCATTTCCTCGTAACGGTGCTCTAGCCCCGTCAGTTCAGCGATGTTTTCACCCAAGTTGCTTTGCAGCACCGCGACCCGGGCAGCGTAGGCTTGAACTTCCATTGCTGCAAAATCAGCGAGATCGCTTTCGCCCGAAGTTTTTGCCAGTCCCAGCTGACTTTGACGCTTGTCGAGCATAGCAGATGCTTCAGCCAATTCTTTCTCCAGTTTACCATTCAGTTGAGCTTGGCGCTCCACCCATTTTCCAGTAGCCGTTGTTTGATTTTCTGCTTCTGTAATATAGCGATTCAGCAAAACGAGTGGATTTTTTTCCTCTTTTTTTGCAACGACAGTATCCAGGTCGGTTGCGACGGCAAATTTGAAACGGTCCCATAAAGTTGTCATTTTCGGTTCCTCCTTATTTGCTTAATTTATTCCATTGCTGTTCAAAATTCGTAAATGGATCGCTTTCTTTTACAGCTACAACAGAAACGTTTTGGCCATTCCATTTGCGGTAGATGATCCACAAAGCGACGAGGGCGGCGACGCCAATCAAAGCCGGCACATTCGAAATGGCTGAAATCCCCCCAACAACAGCTACGGATGCCCACCATACTTTAGCTAATGTGGATAGGCTTCTTAAATAGTAATGCACCCCTGCATAGATGATTAATAAGGATACTGCCAACCCGAATATTGATCCGATATTGGAAAGTGCGACGATTCCGGCAATGATGCCGAGGGTAATTAACCAAAATTTGTTCATCTTTTTTCCTCCTCTCAATTTCTATCCTAATCATACTAAGAAAGTGGATTTTCCAATACGGTCTCTGACTGCATCTTTTACTAGGTCTTGAGCCGTAGAAGCGTCTAGGTAAGGTGGATAGGTGTGTTTTAATCGCGCCGGCCACTTTGGGCATAGCTCCCGCCAGAAGCCAAGCAAAGCCCGTTTGTCTTCTGGCTTCGCTTAGCCCGTGGGCGCGGCGACGCTTTGCGAGCGGGTAATCAGGAGTTCATTTGCGAAGGGCATGAGTTGGAATGCTATACTATTTTTCATACAGAGATTCATGTTAAAAGAAGAAAGAGGTGTTTTTATGAAAATAGTCGCGGGCATCGGTAGTATGTTATTAATTTATACAGCGCTTGTTGCGTATTTGGGCTGGGCGGTTTATTTCTGGCTTATAAGTTTTTTAGATGGTGTTAATCTGTGGCTTTTTGCGGCTTTTTGGTTCGTTATTGCTTTTAGCTATGTGATTGGAAGAATCGGTCATAAATGGCTTGGTTTTACGATCCTGGGTTCGTATTGGTTTGCTTTTTTGCAGTATGCAATTTTGCTGATTCCGACGGCGAATGTTGTTGTGCTAGTGGTAGATTTAAAAAACGATGTGTTCGTTGTAGGGTCCTTAACAGTAATTATTTTACTCATGCTATTCCTTGCCGGAACTTATTTGGCGTACAGTCCGGTTGTTCGAAAGCTTGAGATTACAGTAGAAGGTCAAGCGGTAGAACCACTTCATATGGTCATAGGTTCCGATTTTCACTTAGGTTTTTTATCGGGGAAAAGACATTTGCGACGCTTTGTTAAAAAAACAAACGCGCTCGATCCGGATGTTGTATTTTTAGCAGGTGATTTAGTGGACGATGATCCGGTATGGTATGCACGTTATGGTATGTCGGAAGTTATGGAACAACTGAAACCATCTCTTGGTGTTTACGGTGTTTTAGGAAATCACGAATATTACGGCAAGAAAATTCCATTGCTAGTAAAGGTAATGGAAAAGTCAGGTGTGAAAATTTTAAGAGACGAAACTATTTTAATTGCTAATCGTTTCTATTTGACGGGACGTGAAGACCGCACAAATAGTAATCGGCTGTCGTTACGCGAGTTGAAACCTGAAAAAGGCGCATTGCCTTGGATTGTGATGGACCACACACCTTCCGATTTGAATACGCCAAAAGAATTAGGCGCAGATTTGCATATGTCCGGTCATACGCATAAAGGTCAAATGTGGCCCAATCATTTATTGACAAAGCGAATTTTCGAACTAGATTATGGGTATCGCTTAATAGAAAAGACGCATTTTCTCGTGTCTTCAGGATTTGGTTTTTGGGGACCGCCCTTGCGTATCGGAAGCCGTTCTGAATTGTGGTCGGTAACTATGAATTTCCGGCCATCTTCTTAAGAGGAGTGGTTACATGGAGGATTGGATTACTTCAGTTATGTCGGATTATGGCTATTTCGGTATATTTTTTCTTATGATGTTGGAAAATGTGTTCCCGCCGATTCCATCAGAAGTCATTTTGACGGTCGGCGGATTTATGACGACTACAACTACGATGACGATACCAGGTGTGATTTTAGCATCAACTGCTGGCTCGGTCATTGGAGCGGTGGTCCTGTATGGCGTTGGTTTGTTGCTAGATGTTGAGCGTCTGGAGAAAATTATAGACAAATATGGCAATTGGCTTCGTGTGAAAAAGGAGGATATACATAAAGCGGATGACTGGTTTGAACGATTTGGAGTTTGGACAGTATTTTTTGGCCGCTTGATCCCTTTGGTACGCAGTTTAATTTCCATTCCCGCAGGTATGTCGAATATGAAATTTTGGTTGTTTATAACGTTTACCACACTCGGAACTCTGCTATGGAATACCATACTGGTGTTCGTGGGTGAAGCGGTGGGCGACAACCGAGAACAAATCATGCGTCAGCTAGGGCTTTATTCCAACGTCGTTTATGCTTTGATTGCTCTAGCGGCAGTAGGAGCTGTTTGGTATTACGTGAAAAAAGTTAGAGTGCGCCACTAACGGAAAACTGCTGGCAATTGCCGGCAGTTTTTTAAATTGTTATAATTGTTGAATAATAGAGGATGGAGGATTTTGATGAAGCCGATTGTATTCATTACGCAAAAGTTGCCGGATCAGGCAGTTGCTGGACTAAAAGAACAATACGAAGTCCGGATGTGGCCGGAAGAAGAGACTCACGCACCACGCGAAAAATTGCTTGAAGAAGCGAAAGAAGCACATGCACTTTGGACCATGCTGTCTGATCAGATAGATAGTGAAGTGTTTGAAAATGCGCCTAACTTGAAGATTGTCAGCAATTTGGCAGTTGGCTACAATAATATTGACTTAGAGGCAGCACGGAAGTATGGAGTTACGGTTACCAATACACCCGAGGTTTTAACTGAATCGACTGCAGATTTAACATTTGCTTTATTGTTGGCAACTGCCCGCAGAATCATGGAAGCGGAAAAAATCGTTCGTTCAGGGGAGTGGAAGTCCTGGACACCGATGGGAATGACTGGACAGAATGTGGGAGGTGCGACGCTTGGAATCATCGGGATGGGACGAATCGGTGAAGCTGTAGCTCGCCGCGCTCAAGGCTTCGGTATGAATATCCTTTATCACAATCGAACGCGCAAAAGTCTGGAAGACGTGCGCTACGCCGGATTCGAAGAATTGCTGAAGGTTTCGGATTACGTGGTGATCTTGACGCCGCTGACACCGGAAACAAGAGGGATGATCGGAGCGGAAGAACTGGCGCTGATGAAAGAAACTGCCTGCCTGATCAACGTGGCGAGAGGCGGTATCGTCGATGAAATGGCCTTATATGAAGCTTTGAAAGAGAAAAAAATCTGGGGGGCCGGGCTGGATGTTTTTGAACAGGAACCGGTTCCGTTGGATCACCCGCTACTGACGCTGCCGAATGTTACGGTATTGCCGCATATCGGCAGTGCTACTGTCCAGACCCGCTTGGAGATGATGGCTCTGAACGCTGAAGCGATAAAGGCTTGCCTCGAAAACCGGTCGGTAAAGAACAGGGTCTGCTGAATGGCGGAGAAAAGGCTGCTGCTGCCAATGCTGCGTTTTCGAGCTTAAATATATTCGTTAAAAAGCCAGTATATAAACTCAAGAATTTGATTAGAAAATCAGGTGTATACTCCTGCCTGCTGTTTTCCATCCAGGCACGAGTTGTAGTTTGCCGTTATTTATTGTAAAATGATTTAGGTTTTGCTGTCTTTTCTGATGCAGAAGCAAATTGAGGAAATAGGAGGTATGATTCATGCAAAATCATACACACAATGTCTTACTTTATTATAAATACGTAGAGGTGGAAGATCCTGAAACGTTTGCCGACGAGCATTTAGCTGCCTGTAAAGAGCTGGAGCTGAAAGGCCGTATTCTTGTTTCTAATGAAGGAATCAATGGTACATGTTCAGGAACCATTGAACAAACTGAAGCTTATATGGAAATGCTGAAAAGCGACTCTCGCTTCTCGGATACCGTTTTTAAAATCGATGCCACTGAAGGCCATGCATTCAAAAAGATGCACGTTCGTGCAAAAAAAGAAATTGTACACCTTGGACTGGGAGAAGATATCAATCCAAACGAATTGACAGGCACTTATCTGGAACCTGTTGAATTTTATAAACAAATGCAGGAACAAGACACCGTCGTACTGGATGCGCGAAATGATTACGAATACGACCTTGGACATTTCCGGAATTCCGTTCGTCCCGATATTGAAAACTTTCGTGATTTGCCGGAATGGATCCGTGAAAATAAAGAACAGTTTGAAGGTAAGAAAATTTTGACATATTGTACAGGTGGAATCCGCTGTGAAAAATTCTCGGGCTGGCTGAAAAAAGAAGGTTTCGAGGATGTTTCTCAATTACATGGTGGCATTGTCGCTTATGGCAAAGACCCTGAAGTGAAAGGGGATCTATGGGACGGGCAATTATATGTATTTGATGAGCGCATCGCTGTGCCCGTTAATCATCTTGAGCACATCGTTGTCGGAAAAGATCATTTTACAGGCGAACCTTGCGAACGCTACGTAAACTGCGCAAATCCTGAGTGTAACGCAAAGATTCTGGCTTCTGAAGAAAACGAGCATAAGTACATGCGTTCATGTTCAGCTGGCTGCCGGGAACACCCACGTAACCGTTATGCTTTTGAACACGGTTTGACTGGAGAACAGGTACAGGAACGTTTGGACGTATTAAAAGAAACAACTGAAGTATAAGATTAAAAAGCTGCCGAATCCATCGGCAGCTTTTTTTGCGTTTACTTATTTTTCAACTTCTTCCTGGCAGTCAAAGCAGACCAGTTCTCCATCTACGTAAACCCCATCCAAAAAACCATCACGGCAATAGACGTCTTTACCACAGTTGCTGCAAGGTCCGATGAGTTCACGCATCCTGCAGCCCTTCAGCGTAGACATACATCGCGTCTTTCAAGTAGTTAGCTAAACCTTGACCGTGCTGATCGATATTGTTTGCGAAGCGACTGTCTGATGCATACAGGTCACCCAATCCACGGAACATTCTCGGTGAACATTCATAGAAACGATTCAAAAGAGTATAGTATGCCTTCATTTCTTTTTGGACGGTCTCCGTCTGTGGAGGCAAATCCATCAAGCTCGCGACGGTATTATAAATACGGTCTCCTTCGCGGTTGATTTCATCTAAATCTTCTTCTTCTTTTTCTGGTTCGACTGGCTCTTTGTTTAAAGCAGTTTCCACAGGAGCAGTAGCAACAGCAATTGCTGATTCCTCGCCGTACCTAGGAGCAGCATGGAAAGTTTCTGCCTGAGCTGAGGTCGGCTCAAGTACAGGTAAATCGATTTCAGGTTTTTGGTATCTCTCGAATAGATCCGCCGTCTTTTTACTGGTGAATGCGGAAAAACGTTCTGCATCCGTTACGCTCTGTGAACCCTGAAGCTCCTGTTGCGTGCGCTCTGCATTTTGAATTAGATTTTCGATGCGCTGTTTTTTTTGTTCTAGCAACTCGATATGCTGTGATAATGCGTATTCCCGATCAAAGCCATCAGCCACAAGTTCTTGTATTTTCTTTAACGAAAAATCCAATTCTTTCAGGAATAAAATCTGTTGGAGCAATTTCAAGTCTTCTCCATTATAGTAGCGGTAACGGTTGGTCCCGATGTTTGATGGTTTTAATAAACCGATGCTGTCGTAGTGATGGAGAGTCCGTACACTGACGCCCGCTATTTTTGCCACTTCTTGTACTTTGTACAATCTAATCACCTCTCTCTTATAAAATACACTATAACGCACCGTCAGTGTCAATAGTTTAGTGGAAAAGACCTTGAAATGTATTATTTTTGTCTTATTGCGAAGATTAAAAGTGGGGCTCTAGCGACAACAGAAATTGAAAGTGTAAACTTGGTTAAGTCATTTTAGCGATTCTGGATTGGATGGAACATTGGGGGCTTAGCAGAAGGGAAAACAATTTTTTTGTATGTATATCTTTAGAACAGCTGAAAACCCCCATTTTTGGGGTTCATTATAGTTCGACTAGGTACGATTTAAAATTAAAAATCAGATATTTCAGATATCTCCTATTATTTTCTAGATAACTGTGAAATAATGAAATTAAAAGTGCTCTCAAAAACTAGTGGGAGAAAGGGGCAATGACAATGAAATTAACTAATTTTGTGAACGGTAAGTGGCAACAGACAGAGCAGGCAGAATTCAGACCTGTTTTGAATCCGGCAAATGGGGAAGAGTTGGCACAAGTGCGAATGTCTACCGCGCATGATGTGGACTTAGCAGTAACAGCAGCACAGACAGCACAAAAAAAATGGGCAAAAGTACCAGCGCCTAAACGCGCAGATTATTTATATGAAATTGGTCGGCTGATGAAAGAACGAAAAGAACATCTCGCTCAAGTATTGACGAAAGAAATGGGGAAAGTCATCGAAGAAGGTCGCGGCGAAGTTCAAGAAGGAATCGACATGGCTTATTATATGGCAGGAGAAGGAAGACGAATGTTTGGCGAAACCACACCTTCAGAACTGGCTGACAAATTTGCGATGAGCATCCGGTCACCAATCGGTGTAGTAGGATTGATCACTCCTTGGAATTTCCCTGTAGCAATCGCCACCTGGAAATCGTTTCCGGCAATTGTGGCAGGCAACGCATTTATTTGGAAACCTGCAACGGAAACTCCCATGATGGCTTATGAAATGGCGAAGATATTCGAAGAGGTCGGTCTTCCAGAAGGTGTTGCCAATATTGTTTTTGGAGCGGGTTCAGAAGTCGGAACTGCACTTATTGAACATGGAGGCGTGCGAGTGATATCGTTTACTGGATCCACAGAGACCGGCCGTAAAGTGGCGGAAGCGGGAGGCCGTAATCTGAAAAAAGTATCCCTCGAAATGGGTGGCAAAAATGCTGTCATCGTCATGGAAGATGCAGATTTAGATTTAGCTGTCGAAGGAATCCTTTGGAGTGCATTCGGCACAGCGGGTCAGCGTTGCACGGCTTGTAGCCGAGTAATTGTTCATAAAGATGTTAAAGAAGAGCTACAAAAGCGTTTATTGTTGAAAATGGAAACTTTGACAATTGGAGACGGAACTGACGAAACGATCAAAGTCGGACCGGTCATCAATCGGAAAGCTATTGAAAAAATCCATTCCTATATCGAAATCGGTCAACAAGAAGGAGCTACGCTGCTCGCGGGCGGGGAGATTCTGACAGGAGGTATTTACGATAAAGGAAACTATTACGCTCCGACATTGTTTACAGATGTAGAGCCGGACATGCGTATTGCGCAAGAAGAAATTTTTGGACCTGTTGTTTCAATGATTGAAGTGGCGAGTTTTGAAGAGGCGATTGATGTCAATAATGGTGTAATTTATGGATTATCCAGTTCAATTTATACGGCAGATGTTAATCGAGCATTTAAAGCGCAACGCGATTTGGATACCGGAATCGTCTATATAAATGCAGGAACAACGGGCGCAGAAATTCACTTGCCGTTTGGTGGCACAAAAGGTACCGGAAATGGTCACCGTGATTCAGGAGTTGCAGCACTGGATGTCTTTACGGAATGGAAGAGTGTCTACGTCGATTACAGCGGAAAATTGCAGCGCGCGCAAATCGATAACGAAACCTGATAGAAAGGGGATGGGGAGATGAAAATCGTCGTATTAGGTGCAGGATTGATGGGGAAGCAGGCGGCTAGGGATTTGGTTGCCGATGAGGCTGTGGAACGAGTCTTTTTAGCAGATCGGAATACGATTCAAGCCACACTTTTCAAAGAGCAACTGGGCACCAGCAAGCTGGAAGTAGTGGAGTTGGACGCCAGTAATGACGCGGCATTGTCAGCAGTAATCTCGAAGGGGGACATCGTTATTAATGCGCTATTTTACACCTTCAATGAGAAAGTGGCGGCCACTGCCCTCGAATGCGGTGTTCATTCTGTAGATTTGGGCGGTCACATCGGGGGAGCGACGGACGCGGTGCTAGAGATGCACGACGAAGCTCAACGGAAAGGAGTCACACTAATTCCTGATTTGGGCGTAGCACCCGGCATGATTAATATTCTTGCCGGTTACGGCGCCAGTAAGCTGGATCAGGTGTCTGATATTCGCTTGTTTGTTGGGGGAATCCCTGTCCACCCTGAACCTCCGCTGGAATACAATCATGTCTTTTCGCTGGAAGGTGTTTTTGACCATTACACAGACAAATCGCATGTGATACGCGATGGCAAGCTGCTGGAGGTAGAGTCCTTATCCGAAATCGAACATGTGGAATTTGAAGGTTTCGGTGAACTGGAGGCTTTCCATACCTCTGGGGGGACATCGACTTTAACGGATACCTTCAGCGATGTAGATTCATTGGAGTATAAAACCTTGCGTTATAAAGGGCATGCTAATAAATTCAAGCTGCTAGTAGATCTAGGCTTTACAGATCGGAGAAAAACGGTCGAAGTGGAAGGACGTAATGTAAAACTTCGCTCGGTCTTAAAAGCAGTGCTCGAACCCATAACAGAGCTTGGAGACAAGCAGGATGCCGTCGTTTTGCGGGTGTTGGTATCAGGCGTAAAAGCGGGGGAGGAACTCAGCTACGAATACAATATGGTAACGATGAAAGACCGGGAAACAGGAGTCACTGCAATGGCACGTGCAACGGCCTATACCATTTCAGTAGTCGCGCAGATGATTGGCAAGGGAATGATCGACAAACCGGGGGCTTATCCTCCAGAAATGATTGTTCCTGGAGAGGGATATATAGCAGAGATGGCGAAGCGTGGCGTGGATATCAAAGAAACCATCCACCGTTCCGCTTTACAGAATTAAAGGATTGTCTGCACGAAAAATAAAGCAGAAAAAGGATGGCTCCTGTAGGGACCATCCTTTTTCTGTGTTTTAAACAAGCTCTTCAACCTTCTTCGGAACCAGCATTTTCAGGCTCCCGGGTACAATCTCAATATCCAGCGGGGTTGTCAGATAGATTTCGCCATCGGTATCGACATCCAGCTCTTCATCAGTTCTGATAGAGATGGATCGTCCCTGGTAATGGATGATGTGTTCCAATTCTTCTGTGACAACTTCAGGTTGAGACAATGAAAACCACTCACGCACTGCAGCTAAGGATGAGGTTTGAATAATCAACAGGTCCAGCAGGCCGTCTGCCGGGTCGATTGTTGCCAGCGGGAAGTTGTGGGTCCCGATTGACTTGCCGTTCATGACCAGCACCAGGACGCCTTCCTCAACATAGCTGATACCATCGATCTTCAAATGCACGGGAAATGGAGTTGCCTGCCGCATGGACTGCAACGCGCTCATAAAATAACTGAGTTTCCCGTAGCGTTCTTTTAGATTAGGATCGATATTGGAAGAAGCATCGGTAATCATGCCGATTCCTGCAAAGTTAAGAAACGAACCGCCATTGATTTTTCCGGTATCGATTTCTTTGATTTCTCCATTTACCAGTTCTGAAGAAGCCAGACCCAGATCTAGGGGAATATTCAAGGTGCGCGCAAAATCATTGCAGGTACCGCTTGGAATTATTGCTATTGGGGGAGCGGCAGGGAGCTTGGACAAAGCTCGGACCGCAGAATGGACGGTTCCATCGCCCCCGGCAATAAACAGAACGTCGGCATAAGTTGCAGCCCTCTGACAGGCATTTTCGAACTCTTCTGATGAAGCAGTTTGGATCAGCTCGAGTGACTTGGAAGCCTCAGCCAGATGGGGAACGGCCAGCTTCAGAACAGAGTCTATCATAGACGCTCCTGCATTGCCGTTATACAATAATACGGAACGATTGAACTTAGGCATTTCGTGTGTCCTCCTGTATTTCTATTTACTTCTATAATTCCACTAAGAGAGATTCTGTAAACAATCGGAATCAGCAAAATAACTATATAAGTTGAACTAATCATTTATCATGTTTATATTCCACAAACCAGCGGCGCTTGCCGTGGGCGAGCGCCAAACCTCTTCAGTCACTGCGCTGCTTCCTCAGGCAACTGCGGTTTTTCTGCTGTTTTGCTCCATATTTTCTAGTGAAACAGTGAAAAGACAGATGTTCACTTATTTTTAGGAGTTTCTTTAGCGCCGGCGCGTCCACGGGTTGGGCGGAGCCATGCCCAAAGCGGTGTGTAACAGGTAAGTTCTTTAGTTCAACTTATATAGACTGACAAAAAAGAGGTGTCAATATGACAATTAAATTGTATTACCAGGATTCGGAAATTTCAGAAGCATCCGTGCAGGTGTTAGACAGTGCAAACGACGAAGCAGGCTACTATGCCATTTTGGATCAAAGTTGTTTTTACCCAGAAGGCGGCGGACAACCAGCGGATGTAGGAAGAATCGGACCTGCGAAAGTAATGGATGTTCAGACAGTCGAAGGGAAGATCCGTCATTATACAGATATTCAGCTGCCGAAAGAAAGTTATTCTGCCCGAGTGGATTGGCAAAGAAGATGGGATCATATGCAGCAGCATGCGGGTCAGCATTTGTTAAGCGCTTTATTTGAAGACAGTCTAGGCTTGAAAACCCAAAGCTTTCATTTGGGAACAGAGCGTGTATCCATTGATCTGGATTTGGATACAGCGACAACCGCACAGCTGAAAGACGTGGAAAAGATGGCTAATCATCTCATTAGCAAACGCCTAGCAATCACTACTCGCTGGGTTACTAACGAAGAAGCCAAAGCAATTGAACTGAGGAAACTGCCAGTAATGGAAGGAGATGTTCGTCTGGTAGAGATCGACGGTATCGATTTGAATGCCTGTGGAGGCACCCATCCAAAAAATACGGCAGATATCGGCCTATTGAAAATCATTTCCACTGAAAAGGCAAAAGGTGGCATGCGGGTTTATTTTTTATGTGGGAGTCGTGCATTGGAGTATTTTAGCTTCCTGCTGGAAACTACAGACAAACTGGTGGTCCAATTGAATGAACCGGCTGCTGGATTATCAGAGGCTGCAAAAATCTTGCTGTCTGAAAAAGCTGTAGCTGATAAAAAAATTAAAAATCTTCAGGAACAGATGTTAGGTCTCGAAGCAGAAACGATTCTCCCGTCCAATGGCGTGGTGGAACGAGTTTTCGAAGGCCGCCCAATCAAGGAGCTACAGCAACTAGCCCGCCTTGTAATCGTTAAGCATGCTTCGGCGACCCTGCTGTTCATCAGTATTACAAACGATGATGTGCGATTGGTATGCGCAAAAGGTGAACAGGCACCGGGCGATATGAGGGAAGCGCTAGAGCGGCTTCTGGCATTGACTGAAGGCAAAGGTGGAGGAAACGTACAATTTGTACAAGGCGGCGGCAAAACTTCTGAAGCGCCAGAAGCATTCCAAAAGATCTTTAGGGAAACTTTGAAAAGTTTCAAATGAAAGGTGAAACTTTTCTGGTGCTTCTCTGTCTAATGGAAAAAGGGATGTCTGAAAGGGCGTGAAGCATTGTGAAGAAGAAAAAGGTTTGGATCATAGTTTCCATTTCGGTAGCAGTAATTGGTCTGATGTTTGTTTTTTTCAATGACAAAGTATCGGTAAGCGCTTCCTCTGTTGCTTTAACTGAACAAGGCTGGAAAGCTAACTTTTCTTCTTCGCTGCATCAGGATGCCATTGATAAAGGAGATGTCTACATCACGGATGCACAGGGTGACCAGGTCGATGTTGAAATGATTCTGCACGACAATGGAAAGACACTGGAAATCCCTGTAATCACCACCGGTGAATATCAATTGCATATTAAAAGCGAAGCATTGAAAAATAATTTCATGAAAAGTTTAGTCAGAAGGGAAATTTCATTCGTTGTGCAGGAACGATTAGAGCAGCTTTCAGACGAAGAAGAGCTGCGCAATTATTTTGCACAGCTGATGGAAATGGAGCAGAACAATCAGCGATACGGCGGAGTAATTGTAGAAAGTGGAGAAGAAACAGCAGAATCGACTGACTCTGCGGCCGGTGAAAGCGAGGGGACTGGCGGAGAAGATTATTCAACCACCAACAATCAAGTGGCTGGCGTGGATGAAGCCGATCTGGTGAAAACGGATGGTTCATATATCTATTCCATCAGTGAATCGCGTGTCATCATTTCAGATATCCAAAATCCACAGCAAATGGCGGTCGCAGCTGAGCTGCCTTTCACACAAGAAACCTATCCGCAGCAGCTATTCTTGTCGGACGATACATTGGTGGTGCTGGGCAGTCGTTTTTCTGCCATGCCAATCGACGACTTTCGTCTGCCTCGTAGCCAATTGCCGCAGTTGGGCATCACCTCGGTCGATTTATACGATGTCAGCAACCCCGAATCACCTCAGCTGATCCGCGAATTTGGTACTGAAGGAAACTTGAGCGGCGCAAGACTGACTAGCAACATCCTATACTTTGTAACCAATGTCTATCCGGATTATTGGATTTTGGAAGAACAAGACGAACCTGAATTGCGTCCACATCGCTATGACTCAAACAACGGCGGAGACCTTGAACCCTTGCCTTATAACAGCATTGCAATTCTGCCTGGAACCATGGAAGGAAGCTACAGCGTCATAACGACCATAGAGCTAGACGCCCCTGAAACCAATGACATCTCCACTAAGGGATTTTTAGGCGGCAGCGAACAACTTTATATGAATGAAGAAAATCTCTATTTGACGGCCTCTGCCTATACTCCTTTGAGCGATGAAGAAATGAGCGACAGCAGGGAAATGGCAATGTGGATGCCGCAGCAGGCCAATACGGAAGTTTTCAAGTTCGGTTTAAATGGCACAACTGTTGAATTTCTGGCTTCTGCAGAAATAACGGGCTCTCTGCTCAACCAGTTTTCAATGGATGAGCACAATGGCTATTTCCGTGTAGTCACGACAGAAGGAATTACATGGGATTTAACATCTCCATCGAAAAATCATCTGTTTATTCTCGACGGACAGATGAACCAGGTGGGATCGGTTGAAAACCTGGCTCCTGGAGAGCGAATCTATTCAGCTCGCTTTATCGGAGACAAGGCTTATATGGTAACTTTCAAAGAAACAGACCCGCTTTTTGTCATAGACGTTTCGGCACCTTCTTCTCCAAAAGTGCTAGGAGAACTAAAAATACCAGGCTTCTCAAATTACTTGCACCCGCTGGATGATAACCATTTAATCGGCTTTGGTTACGACACCAAACTGGTGACTGTCAAGAACGGAGAACCGCGAGTGGTTACAGGGGGTATGAAGATCTCGTTGTTCGATGTCAGTGACTTTACAGCCCCGGTAGAGAGAGATACCGAGATTATCGGGGGGCAGGAACGTACTCGACACTTCAATACGATCACAAAGCTTTGTTTACGCATCAGGAGAGAAACTTGTTCGGTTTTCCGGCAGCCCTTTACGAAGAATCTGCGGGTGACTATGTGGAATTTGAAGGCGAAGGCGCGCTGATTTATACTATAACACCAGACGGAATTTCGCAAGCGGCAAGCTTGATCGAGCAAACCAACAATCAATACGAAGATTGGAACACCGCTACTCAGCGAATTCTCTATATTGGCGAGGAGCTGTATACAGTAGCAAATGGCGAAATCAAGAGCTATGATTTGGAAACATTCGAACCAATCAGCAGTATGATGTTTGATAAATAATAGCAAGAGGCCTACTTACAGAGGCCTCTTCTTTTTTATGTTTTTAATAAGCAGAAAAAGGGAAGTTGAAAAGTATTCTGGAAATTATAACTGGAGGGATATCGATGAAAGCAGTAACGTTTCAAGGAATAAAAAATATGCAGGTGAAAAATGTCAAAGATCCTGAAATTCAGAAAAAAGATGACATTATCGTAAAGATCACTTCAACCGCTATTTGCGGGACAGATTTGCATATCTATCAAGGTGCATTACCGACAACAAAAGATACAGTCATCGGACACGAACCAATGGGAATCGTAGAAGAAGTCGGTCCAGATGTCACGAAAGTAAAAAAAGGAGATCGTATCGTTCTTCCTTTTAACGTCAGCTGTGGAAAGTGCTTTTACTGCAGCAATGAAATGGAAAGCCAATGTGACAATTCAAATGACAATCCTCATTTCGACACTGGGGGGTATTTTGGTTTGACCGAACGCTATGGTGATTATTCAGGGGGACAAGCCGAATATTTACGGGTGCCTTATGCAAATTTCATGCCTCTTGTAATTCCAGAGTCCTCTGAACTGGAAGACGAATCTCTATTGTTCCTATCAGATGTCTTGCCAACTGCCTGGTGGAGTGTCGAGCACGCTGGAGTTAAAAAAGGTGATACTGTCGTCGTTCTGGGATGTGGCCCCATTGGGCTAATGACACAGAAATTTGCTTGGATGCAGGGCGCCAGCCGCGTTATTGCAGTCGACGAAATTCCCTACAGAATGGAACTCGCCAAAAAAATCAATAATGTAGAAATTGTCGATTTCAGTAAGCATGACAATACAGGTGCCTTAATCCACGAGATCACTCAAGGTGGAGCGCGTGTCGTAATCGATTGCGTCGGAATGGACGGCAAAAAATCCCCAGCAGAAGCTGCCCAGCAAAAGCTGATGCTCCAGGGTGGTACACTAAGTGCCATTAACATTGCAAAAGATGCAGTCAGCAAGTTTGGGACAATCCAGTTGACAGGGGTTTACGGACTGACTTATAACCAATTTCCACTTGGAAATATGTTCGAACGAAATGTCACTTTGCAAATGGGGCAGGCTCCAGTTATTCACTTGATGCCAATGCTATATGAAAAAATCGAAAACGGAGAATTCGATCCGCGCGAAATCATTTCACATATTGTGCCATTGGAAAGCGCCAGTGATGCCTATCAAATCTTTAATGACCATCAGGACAAGTGTACGAAAGTTATATTAAAACCATAGCTGTTCATAAGTTGCACTCAATTAAACGCCCCGACTCGTCGGGGCGTTTAATTTTTTGTCCATGTGAGTTATGATGAGTAAAGAAAATGACAGTGAGAGGGGAAAAACACGTGACACAAGTAGGAGAAACCAGACGTGAACTAGCGTTGGATTGTTTTTTGCTGGCCGGCAGAATCATGATGGAAAGCGGAGCTGAAACCTATCGTGTCGAGGATACGATGATCCGAATGGCAGTTTCACAAAACATGATAAACTCCCATTGTTTTGTGACACCGACAGGCATCATGTTTTCTCCAAGTGAAGAGCTGGCTACGCGATTTGTCCGTGTCAATAACCGAGGGACCGACTTGGAACGGGTGGCGCTTGTCAATTCCGTTTCACGGAAATTAGTGGCTGGGGAATACACATTGCAACAAGCTTACGAAGAGATGATGATCATTGACCAAACCAATTATCGATTTAATATATGGGTTCAGACCTTAGCTGCTTCAACAGCAAGTGCCTGCTTTTTTATTTTATTTGGCGGCAGCTGGTTTAACCTGCCTTTCCCGTTTATCATTGGCGGTATCGGGTTCATCATTGTGGAAACTATTTTGACAGAGACGCGGGTAAAGATATTTGCTGAATTTATCGGTGCTTTCGTGGTCGGGATACTCGCCTCCATCGCTGTCTATACCGGGTTTGCGACGAACTTGGATACATTGATCATCGGCTCCATCATGCCATTGGTTCCCGGGTTGCTGATTACCAATGCGGTACGGGAATTGATGGCTGGGTATTTTGTATCCGGGTTATCTAAAGGAGCAGAGGCTTTTTTAACGGCTTTTGCTATTGGCGCCGGCATCGCAGTAGTACTATCATTTTAAGGAGGAGATCAGATGAACTGGCCACTGGAAGCATTTCTCAGCTTTTTGGCTGCTGGCGCATTCGGCGTCATCTTCAATACGCCGCGCAGAACTTTAGTCAGCTGTGGCCTCGTCGGAATGAGCGGCTGGCTCATCTACCGTACATTCTTTCTTGCCTTCGATGATTCAGTGCAAGCATCTTTCGCTGGCGCATTTGCTGTCTCCATCGTGGCTCACTTGCTGGCTAAGAAATTTCGTATGCCGATGATTATTTTCAGCATCGCCGGAATTATTCCATTGGTTCCGGGAAGCAAGGCTTACAATGCTATGCGAAACATTGTTGAAAACAATTATCTGGAAGCCATTGCTTTTGCTTCCGAAGCACTAATGATCTCGGGGGCTGTTGCGATGGGGTTGGTCTTTGCAGAAGTACTGATGCAGCTATTCTTTAAGCGGCAGGCAAAAAGAATACAGAGAAAAATGGGCCTGACACAAGAGTGATTCTTGTGTATCAGACCCATTTTTTTATGTCTTTGAAAGTATGGTCTCTATGTTCTGTTCAGTCTTCGCGGTTCTTCTTTCGAGCGCTTACGCTTTTCTTTTTACCCCAGCCATTTTTCTAGATCTGTGGCGCTCATCGGGTGTCCGATGATATAGCCTTGTAGGCTGTCGCAGCCCATAGCGCGCAAAAGTTCAAATTGCTCATTGGTCTCAACGCCTTCAGCCGTTACTTGGAAATCAAGGGATTTACCAAATTGAATCATGCCGTTGATTAATCTTTGTATTTTTTCTTGCTTGGTGATGGATTGAATAATCATTTGATCTATCTTTAATGAAGATATTGGTAGCATAAGCATATAGCGGAACGAGGCATAGCCAGTTCCAAAGTCATCCAGTGCAAAGCTTATGCCTTCCTGGTGAAGCATTTTCATCTGAGTCATGATCGAACGTTCGGCCTCGGCTTCAAGAGCGAATTTCTCAGTGATTTCAATCATTAATGAACTGGCCTTACAATTATTGATTTTTAATTGCTCGAGCAGCATTTTCGTCATATCTTTGTCTCGGAACTCACGGATAGATGAGTTGATACTGATCTGTAGGTCGATGTCTTTTGATTGCCAGTCACTCAATTGCCGACAGACTGTTTCGATGACGAAGCTGCCGATTTCGTTGATCAACCCATTTTCTTCTGCAATCGGAATCAGTTCGTCAGGTGTGACCACGCCGATTTCTGAATCGGTCCAACGAACCAAAGCTTCTACGCGTTCGACTTTGCCGTTGTTCAAATTTACCTGCGGTTGGTACAGGAGCTGCAAATTTCTACGATCTAATGCATAGATAAGGCGTTTTTCGATAAGGGCTTTGCGGTTCAATCGTTCATGATCATCCGATGTCAGTGCAGAAATGGCACTGCCTCCACGATCTTTCACTTTTTTTATCGTCGCATAGGAAGCTTTAATCAAATGCATGAAGCTTTGCTGGTCTTCGGGGTATTTCGTGATGGCGCCACTGACCGTCATCGGAACCGCCGTACCCTGCAGATAGATTGGGTGCTGCTTAAGGTAATGGAGAAAGCCTTCAATAAACCAATTGCTCAATGGTGTAATCAAAGCAAATTCGTGCAGGCCCGCGCGTGTAATGATGGAGTCTGAAAAGTACATCCGCAGACGCTTAGTGAACTCGGTGAGCAATTCGTTTTCAGTGTCTGTATCCGATAAGTCACGCAAAGTATAAAAACGGTCAATGTCTAGGAAAATAAAGGAGAAGTGGCGTCCTTCCTCTATGTATTCATTGACCACCTGTTCAAGACGATGGCGGTTCTCCAAACCTGTAACAGGGTCGATAAAAGCAATTTCTTCGAGATGCTGCTGGGCTTTCTTGTTGGCTGTTATGTCTTTTTCCAGGAAAATATAGTACGTGTCATCGCTGGAAAGCTGCATAGGGATAGCTGTTAAATCTACCCAATAAATTTCACCGTCTTTTTTCGTTTTTTTCGCTTCACCGTTCCAGACATTGCCTTGTCTTAATGTAGTTAGGATAGAATCGACAAATTGAACATCCGATTCACCGTCTCCAAACATATGCCAGACAGGCTTGCCTAAAATTCGTTTCGGCGTCCATTTGCTCAGCTTTAAAAACAATGGATTGGCATAGGTGATCAAAAATTCCTCATCAAAATAAAGCAGCATGAATGAGTCATCCAAACCATTTCGCAAATGATTTAATTCTTTAGGGGCAGAGCCTTCTTCATCTGCTTCATCCAGTTCGTAAATGGTCATGACGAACTGTTCGTTGTTGGAAGTATAGGATTTGGTTACAACTGATGTATATGCCTTTATTCCATCGCCCAATTCTATTTCCACATCTTCAAATTTTACCGGTTCCTCAGTGTGCAGTAATTTATCCCATGAATGCTTGCTTAATGCTGCTTTTTCAGGATTCATATAAGGAGAAAACTGGCCTTTGACTGCTTCGGATTCTATTTGAAAAACGCGCTCGGCATGCTGGTTACACCAGGCAATCAAGCCGTTTTGATCTATAATGATGATGGGGAAAGGAATATGGTTAAAAACGAGGGTGTCAGCTAATTTTCCTTGCAATTCACTCATTCTTTGACGCTCCTTAACCGTAGTGTACTTTCATTATAGAGAAGAAACGGTCTATCGTCATCCTTTTCAAAATAATCTCTATAGGAAATTCACGGATTTTCCACTATCCTTTCATTGACAATCGTGAGAGAATAGGCATAAATCATATGAAAATAGAGGTAAGAAAATGCTAAAAAAATTTTTTGTAATATTATTCCTGATATTAATATCACCTTTTTCAGTTCAAGCGCACACAACATTACTGACATCAACCCCAGCAGAAGGTGAAAATGTAACAGAGGCTTTGGAACAAGTGGAATTGATTTTCGGAACGAAAATTGAAGAAGGCAGTACAATGACCATCGAAGGAGAAAGCGAATCTTTCGAATTCGACAGCATTACTATAATGGCAGATTCGATGGTTGGCGATTTCAGCGAAACATTGGACAATGGGAGTTATCGTATTCTCTGGACCATCATCGGAGAAGACGGACATCCGATTGAAGGGGAAATTGCATTTGGTGTCTCTATTGAAGCCGAAGAAGTGGTGGCAGCTCTGGCTGGGACCAAAGAAGCTGAAGAGCTAGAAGAAGAAACGGTTGCGGTTTCAGAGGAAGCCGAAGCAGCAGAAGTCCAAACTGAAAACGACAGCAATCCGATTGTAACGATTCTACTTGTACTCGTTGCTATTGCAGTGATCTTCGGAATCTATAAATTGCTGATGAAGAAAAAATGATATTTTCCACTGCATTTGCAGATATCTTGCTGTATCTTGCTTTTTCATATTTAGCAGGCTCCATTGTGCTGCAGTTTGTGCCAGAAGACCAAAAACCACAGCTGTCCACATCCAAGTTTCTGCTAGTGCTCAGCACATTGGGAATCATTTTGTTATCGTTTAGCCCGGTTTATGAATTAGCTGTGTTTTTCCAAAGCAGCCAAGGCTGGAGTGAATCTTATCTGAATGCCATTACCGGATTTCGCGTAGGGCAAGGATGGCTGATTACATCGTTGCTTAGCACTATCCTGGTTGTAACCATTTATTTGGACGGCAGCCGGTATATTCAAGCGCTTTATTTGTTTCTGCTAATACTGACTGTTGGTTTCTACAGCCATATCTCGACGCTTGATCTGTGGGCCGGATTCGCTCTTCATTCGATTCATTTTCTTTTTATGTCGATGTGGGCGGGTGTCTTGCTTCACGTGGCATGGTTTGCGAAAGACGGAACAAATTGGCGTCGGTTTCTGTCATGGTTCACACCGTTTGCCTTGTTCTGTGTAGCAGCGGTTATCGGCAGCGGAATAGTCATCATGTTCTTTTTCGTTGCGCCAACTGATTATGCAAATTCCTGGGCTTTACCTTATGGACAACTGCTGCTGCTGAAGCACGTCAGCATCATTCCGGTGCTGTTGGCAGCTTTGATCAATGGTTTTCTTAATAAGAAAAAGGTTTTTCAGCAAGCTTGGTTAAAAATAGAGAGCATCCTGCTGCTTATCGTCTTTGTCTTCACGGCGTTTATGAGTAAGCAGGCACCGCCTCATGATGTCAATGATACGCTGCGGATCGAAGGCGGTGGGTGGTTGGTTGAAGAATTGGCAGGGCCTTTATCCATCCCGCTTACTGCTGTGATGGATTGGACGCTGAATGGCTTGCTGCTGATGGGGCTGAGCTTATTATTATTGACCTTGATGCTGGCAGGCTTTTCGCGTCAATTGAATGCCTGGCTTTCATTCCTATTCAGCATCGGATTTATCATCAGTTTTTATGTGGGCTTGATGCTGAATCTGTCATTTTAAATAATTGCAGGCCAATCTCTCGGGATTGGTTTTTCTATGGAAAGGAGTGCGGATATGGAACGTTTCAAAGGGATTTCCATGATATTGATTGGGGCCATGCTGTGGGGAGCCACCGGTCCTTTGAAGGAATGGACTATGGAAATTTACGGTATTTCCGTCCCGTTTCTTTTAACGATCCGTTTAATAGTGGCGGGATTTTTATTGCTACTTTTCCTGAAGCTGAAAGGTGTAAGCGTCACAGCCATCTTCCGCAATAAAACCTGGATTCGCCCTCTGCTGATTTTCTCCATATTGGGAATGCTCGGTGTCCAGTATAGCTTTGTCGCAGCGATTGAAGCGAGCAACGCTGTGGTAGCAACC
Organism: Planococcus antarcticus DSM 14505; assembly: GCF_001687565.2. Classification (NCBI taxonomy): domain Bacteria; kingdom Bacillati; phylum Bacillota; class Bacilli; order Caryophanales; family Caryophanaceae; genus Planococcus; species Planococcus antarcticus. The sequence goes on along the minus strand of NZ_CP016534.2, from coordinate 3,067,861 downwards.
TTGATGCAGTTTTTAGCTCCTGTTTACATTATTTTGTTCGTTTCCATCACCCATAAAAAAGTACCGCCAAGCTATCAGGTTATCGGCATGGCCGGAACACTGGCCGGACTATTCCTATTGCTGACCAATGGTAGACCCGATCAGCTGATTATCAGCGGACAAGCCTTTTTCTGGGGGATATTGGTGGGGCTGGCTTTTACTTTTTATACGCTGTATCCGACACGCCTTATGAAGGAATGGGGAGTCCTGCTCGTTGTCGGATGGTCGATGCTTTTTGGCGGAATTTTTCTGGGACTGGTAAATCCGGTTTTCTTATCAGGCGAGTGGCCAATTTTAACCGAACTGCCGGTTATTGGAGCAATTCTTGCAATCATCGTCATTGGAACAGCCGCTTTTGTGCTGTTCCTCAGCAGCATGCGCTACATCACTGCCGTTGAAACCAGCATTCTTTCGTCCTTAGAACCTTTGACAGCGATGGTCATTTCCATGTTCTGGTTCGGGCAGGTGCTCTCGGCTGTTCAGTTGGTCGGCGCGCTGGGCATGCTGGTGTTTGTCACATGGCTATCGCTGGCCGGCAATCCGAAAAAGAAAAAGCTGCGGACGGATTAGGCAGAGGCAAGTCTATATTTTTTATTCATTGAGCTAAGGAAAATAATCGAATCGCTTTGTTCATCCAGTAGCTTAGCGCAGGCGCGTCCACGGGCTAAGCGAAGCAAGCAGACAGGCGTACTTTGCCTGGCTTCTTGTGGGAGCTATGCCCAAAGCGGCCGAAGCGACTAATGAAAGTAGAATCTGATATTCCAAACCATATCAATCCAATAAAAACGATGTCTCCTAAAGAGGCATCGTTTTTCTGGTTTAAACTAGAAATTCCTATTCGATATCTGAAAATTATGGCATACTATTCTATACAAAGATTCGAGGTTCGAAACGTTTAGGAGGCATTTCCATGAAAACAGTATTTTCGTACGCCAAACCATATAAATTTTACATCGTCATCGCATTGATTTTAATGCTTCTGGAATTGATCGTCGAATTGATGCAGCCGCTTATCATCGCGAGCATTATTGACAAAGGGATCGTCGCAAAAGATCAAGAAGTTATCATTCAACTAGGGATTGTGCTAATGGCTTTATCCGTCATTGCTTTTGTTTCAGGAATTGTCAATTCGTATTTTGCTGCACATGCATCGCAAAACTTCTCGTTTGATCTTCGGCAGGCGGTCTATGGACGCATTCAATCATTCTCGCTGGCAATGTTCAATAAATTCCCGGCTTCTGGTTTGATCACACGCTTGACCAGTGATGTCACGATGGTTCAGCAAGTCCTCTACATGGGGCTGCGAATCATGCTGCGTGCCCCTTTGCTAGTGGTAGGGAGCATGATCATGGCATTTGTCGTTAATCCGAAACTAGCATTCTATTTAGTGATTGTTTTTCCGTTTTTGCTGATTTTTTTGTATGTCATGGTCAAAAAAGGTGTTAGTTATTTTGGCTTTGTCCAAAAGCGGTTGGATCGCGTCAACCGCATCGTCCAAGAGAATCTGCAGGCAGTGCGTCTGATTAAAGCTTATCTGCGTGGGAAATATGAAGCCAATCGCTTTTCTGAAGTAGCAGGTGCGTTAAAAGTCGATACGGTAAAAGCATTCAGGATCATGGAAATTATATTACCAATTTTATTGTTCGGGATGAATCTGTCCTTATTGGCCGTTTTATGGTTTGGTGCATTTGAAATCCGCAGTGGGGGAGCTCAAATTGGTGAATTGGTCGCTGTTGTCAACTATGCGATGCGTATGACAGGCGCTTTCACAATGTTCTCTTTTATCATCATGATTTTCGCCCGTGCAAAAGCTTCTTCCGAGCGCATTGAAGAAGTGCTGCTGGCAGAAGATGTCCATGAAAAAGACGAAGTCGGAGAGATAAAGGCTGTCCGCCGGGGAGAAGTACGGTTTGATAATGTATCGTTCACGTATCCCGAAACCTTACAGCCTGTTCTAGAGAATGTTTCCTTCCATTTGAAAGCCAATGAAAAGCTGGCAATCATGGGAGCGACGGGGTCCGGGAAATCTTCCTTACTACAGCTGCTTCCACGTTTTTATGACGTGACCGAGGGAACAGTCTCCGTTCATGGCAGGGACGTCAGAGACTGGTCGCTGCGTGCGCTGCGCAAAACGATTGGCATAGTGCCGCAGCAATCGCTTCTGTTTACTGGGACGATTTCCAATAATTTGTCCTGGGGCAAAGATGAAGTGGTACAAGAAGAACTGGCTGACGCGGCTGTCAAAGCACAAATCCATGAAACCGTTGAACGTTTCCCGAAAGGTTATTTTACACGTGTTGGACAAAAAGGCGTCAATTTATCCGGTGGCCAAAAACAGCGTCTATCAATTGCGCGTGCATTGGTGCGAAAACCATCCATTTTGATTTTGGATGACAGCACAAGTGCACTGGATGTCAAAACCGAAGCCGCATTATGGGAAAAGCTGGACCGGGAAAATGCGACGATGCTCGTAGTCACACAGAAAATCCGTACGGCGATGAGAGCCAACCGCATCTTGCTACTGGAAGATGGCAGCATTTCGGCTTATGGAACCCACGAGCAGCTCATGAAGAGTTCGGAACTATATCGTCAGATTGCCATGTCTCAACAGGAAGAGGAGGTTGATGAATATGTTTAGAGCCATTCGCCGCCCTTTCGGCCATGAACCGATTCTAACGAAGGAAGATTTGAATAAAAAGAAAGAAAAAAAATCTGAGCGTGCTGAAAACTGGAAGTCAACTCTTCTGAAAGTCTGGAAGCTGGTGGACGAACAGCGCTTGCTGCTGATTGTGGTATTGGCGCTTGTTTTTGTCAGTTCGGCTTTAGCGTTGCTCGGGCCTTATTTGATTGGCTTTATTATTGATGAATACATTGTGCCACAGAGCTTCAACGGGATGGGAGAGGTGGTTTTATGGCTGATTGTGGTATACATTGGTCATTCTGTCTCCTTGTATTTACAGAATTTTTGGATGGTTGGAATTGCTCAGCAGGTGATTTTTCGTTTGCGGACGCGGCTTTTTTCACATCTTCAGCGCTTGCCGGTAAGCTTTTTTGATAAGCGGCAGCACGGGGAATTAATGAGTCGGATGACCAATGATATTGAAAACGTTTCTGCCACATTGAATACATCCTTCATTCAAGTATTTTCCAGTATTTTGACATTGACCGGCACGGCCATTGTCATGCTGACACTGAGTCCGTTATTGACCTTATTAACCTTGATCATCATTCCGCTCATGTACATTTCGATACAGTGGATCACCAAGCGCACAGGGCGGCTCTATAAAGAACAGCAAAAAGCGATTGGCGAACTGAATGGCATGATCGAAGAAACGATTTCCGGTCAGAAAATCGTCAAAGCATTTTCACAGGAACCTCGTGTTATGGAAGAATTCCGTGAAAAAAGCGAGAGGCTTCGCCGTGCAGGATTTTGGGCATGGACCTATGCTGGTTTTATTCCGAAAGTGATGAACTTCCTCAATAACGGAAGCTTTGCCATTGTCGCCGGTGTTGGCGGGATTTTGGCATTAAACGGTTCCGTATCGATTGGGGTCATCGTCATTTTCACCGAGTACTCCCGACAGTTTACGCGTCCGTTAAACGACTTGGCCAATCAGTTTAATACCGTATTGTCTGCCATCGCCGGGGCAGAGCGTGTTTTCTCGATTATGGATGAAACAGAAGAAAAAGACGACCTAGTCTTTAATTTGGATAAGCAATTGGAAGGCGAAGTTGTTTTCGACAAAGTTTCTTTTAAATACGAAGGAGCAGAAGAAGATTGGACCATTCGCGACGTCAGCTTTTCTGTTGGAATAGGCCAAACCACAGCACTTGTTGGGGCAACCGAGGCAGGTAAGACGACCATCATGCAATTATTGGCACGTTTCTATGATGCCGACGAAGGAGAGATTCGTCTCGACGGCACACCGATTGCTGCCATGCCACGGGAAACCTTGCGCAAACAAATCGCTTTCGTGCTGCAGGATCCTTTCCTGTTCGAAGCAACAGTCAGCGACAATATCCGCTACGGCAAATTGGATGCGACGGATGAAGAAGTAGTGAAAGCAGCAAAAGGAGCCAACGCCCATGACTTTATCGAAAAGCTGCCGAATGGCTACGATACGATTCTGACAGGAGACGGTTCAATGATCAGCCAGGGCCAGAAGCAATTGCTATCGATTGCCCGTGCGCTGATTGCAGACCCAGTTATCCTTCTTCTGGATGAAGCAACAAGCAGCATCGATACTGTTACGGAATTAAAGATACAAGAAGCATTGGAGCGTCTCATGGCGGGGCGTACTAGTTTCGTCATCGCTCACAGATTGAATACAGTTCGAAAAGCCGATTTGGTTTTAGTCATGGAGATGGGGAAACTGGTGGAATCGGGAACACAGCAACAGTTGATGAATGGAAACGGCATTTATGCCAATATGCTAGCAGATGCGAAGGTATAAGAATGAGTTTTCCCAAGCTTCAGTTGCTTCATTACATCAAATACCATAATGGAACGAAAAGAAGGCTTGCTCTGTTACTGCAGAGCAGGCCTTTTAGGTTTTAAAGCCTCTATTTTACCTTTGAGGCGAATACCGGTTTTTGCCGCCGTATGATAGGATAAAACACAGAGAAACATGAGATAGTGGGAAATTTTCCACAAACCGCTTTAGCGGAATTTAAATCTTTAGGAGGTCGTAAGATGGATTTATCGTTATCAATCGTTTCATTTCCGGTAGATGAACAAACAGCCAGTGATATGACGACGTTGTTGAAAGAATTACCAGCTGAGCAGAGAACGGTCCTTCACCCTTCCTTGTGGAGAGCGGCCGATTCAAGAGGCTTTGCCGTGATTGCCTATACCAGTCAGGAGGAATTGATCGGCTTTGCCGCAGTAGCAGATATGGTGGGGCTGCATCATTATGAATGGTCGCTGTTTGTCCATCCGAATTACCGAAGGCTTTCACTTGGGACGGCTCTGGCAGACGGTGTGTCTCATGCCTTGGCACAGCGCCAGGCGGAGAGTGAGTTGGCGGCTTTCGCAGGAGATGCGGAAATTGCCGCGTTTATGGAAAGCAACGGGTATCAGCCAGAATTCAATGAAATCCTCCTTTCCGCGGAGCCGCTACCAGACAATTGCTTGCCTGAAGGGGTGGAGGTTGTTCCGTATGCGGGAGAAGCTGAAGAGCTGAGGGCTTTACTGTCTGCAGGATTCGATGACACAATTATACCGATTATGGAGCATAATATGATAGATCCGGAAAGGGAAATTTGGCTGCTTCAGAAAGGCCATCAGCTGATCGCCACTGCAACGCTGGTGACCGAAGAGAGTGTCTTATGGGTGACTGCATTTGCCGTTCATCCTGATCAACAGGGGCATGGTTATGGCAAACAGTTCTTGAAATGGTGTCGGCAGTTCGCGTTTCAACGCGGACTTACGGAAGTTCTACTGGATGTCGAAACGGATAACGATGCGCTTTATGTCTATGAGAAATCTGGGTTTCAAAGAATACAGACCATTTCCTATTGGAAACATAGAACAGTGTAATAAAAAACCATCCGCATAAGCGAATGGTTTTTTGTGGCACTCGGCAACTGATCTTTAAGTAAATCAGTTACTGATTTGCTTGTATTCTTTTTTTACACCATCGGGATAGGTGACTTCGACTTCAATTTCAGTAAAGCCCTCCTCGATGCCAAAAGCTTCAATGACTTGCGTAATGACTTCTTCATCAGCTGTTTTGGGTGTCAATTCCATTTGGCTGAGTCCACCTTCAATTTCAGCCATGGCATCGTTTCCAGCCAGATTGGTTTTCATCTTTTCGTTTTTGTACGCTGCTTCCACTTTGTCTCGATTTTCCTCGTAGTTAATTTCAATCTCGTTGTCCACACCTGGAAAGTTGATAGTGTATAAGTTGAACGAATGATTCGGACCTGTTAATGTTCCGCAAATCAGCTGCTAAGAGCTTGCGCCGAATGCTCCTTTCCGTGTCGCTTACGCTGCTCTCATAGGAGTCTTCGCTGTTTCGCTCCATATCGAGAGATTATCTTAGCGGAGGCGCGGCGAGAGCCATGCCCAAAGCGACCGAAGCGGTTTTTAATAGGATACTTCTTTAGTTCAACTTCCACAACTTCATCCTTTCATTTAGCTTATACTGTTTATAATCTCGAATTTTCAAGATTTACTCGAACCACTTGCAGAAGAGGTACCAACTGAGAGCAGCAGAGCCAAAGCCGAGAACGAACGGAGCGACTTTGATGAACAACTACCAAAACGGGCAAAATACCGCAGCGGCAGCCGAAAAGAACATCCGCACAGATTTTAAGGAAAGCATGACCTACGGAGACTATCTTCATCTGGACAAGCTATTGACGGCACAAGACGGAGTCAGTGGGCATCATGATGAAACCTTATTTATTATCATCCACCAAGTATCAGAGTTGTGGATGAAGCTGATTTTGCATGAACTGCGGGCAGCCATCGACAATATCCATAAAGACGATCTGCAGCAGGCGTTCAAGCAATTGGCACGGGTGTCACGGATTCAATCCCAGATTATCCAAGGATGGGACGTTCTGTCTACATTGACTCCGGCTGAATACATGGAGTTTCGTGATGATTTAGGCAATGCCAGCGGTTTCCAGTCCTATCAGTACCGCATGATTGAATTCGCCCTTGGCTACAAAACCAAGCATGTGCTGAAAATCTATGAAAAAGACGCAGAGCTTCATACACAGCTTGAAAAAGCGTTTAACGCACCGGGTCTCTATGACGCAGCGATTCAAAAGTTGGCCAGAAGCGGATTTGCCGTCGACGCCGAAGTATTAGAGCGGGATGTCAGCATGGTCTACGAATCCAACGAAAGTGTTCGCGATGCCTGGAAGACGGTTTATCGCGATGTGGATACGCATTGGGAATTATACCAACTGGCAGAGAAGTTAGTGGACATCGAAGACTGGCTACAGCAATGGCGTTTCCGTCATATGAAGACTGTGGAGCGTGTGATAGGATTTAAGCAAGGAACCGGAGGCTCGTCAGGAGTCAATTATTTAAAAAAAGTTCTTGACCAATACTTTTTCCCAGAGTTATGGGAAATACGGACAGACATATAGGAGGGATTTTGTGAAGATTTACGCGCATAGAGGTTGCTCAGGCGCCTATCCGGAAAATACATTAGCTGCCTTTCGTGCAGCGGCTGAATTGCCGATCACAGGAGTCGAAATTGATGTGCATTTAACTAAAGACGGCGAAATTGTTGTTATTCACGACGAAAAAGTCAACCGCACGACAAACGGCAAAGGATACGTGAAAGAGTTGACGTTAAAAGAATTGAAAGAGTTGGATTGCGGGTCCTGGCGTTCCGAGGAATGGAGCCAGGAAAAGATTCCGACACTGGATGAAGTATTTGATGTTTTTGAAGAAACCAATCACAGGCTGAATATCGAATTGAAGAGCGATGTCTTCCCTTATGACGGCTTAGTCGATAAAGTGATCGATTTAGCTGCCGAGCGCGGATTTATGGATCGTGTGCTGATTTCTTCCTTTAATCACGAAGACATTCAGTCAGTGGTACAAGGAAAAAAAGTGGAAAACGCCATCCTGACATTTGAGGTGCTAGTGGATGTCTATGATTACGCACGTGTCATTGGGACAAAACGAATCCATGTTTCCTTGCCATCAGCTTTTAGAAGAATGACCACTGATGCATTGCGAAAAGGTGCTATTATCTATGTTTATACTGTAAATGATGTAAATTACGCTGAAGAACTTCAAAAAATTGGGATCCATGGAATCTTTACGGATCATCCTGAAAAGATGCTGGCACATTTCGGGTGAACAAGTATCTGCATGAGGTGAATTAAAAAATTTTTTACACACCTGCTTTAGCCGTTTAGGTTGGAGCAAAGGTGATTGTTCCTGCGCAAGCTCATCGCCAAGCGCTAAGAAATTTAGTGAGATAGAAGCGAACTTATGTTTTTTTCGCTGCATTCTATTTTTTTCTAAGAATTCTTGAACTCCAAACTAATAGGATATGGAGTAAACTAGTGTAGACTTCCGCGGCTTCCTGTCTAGACAGCTGCATGATCCACATCCTATGACCACAAAAGCGGAACTGGGGTACGGAATATCTTTGCGCAAATTGAAAGTTCAAAAAAGACGAATTGGATTTCCCCAATTCGTCTTTTTCATATTACCATTTTGCATAATTCTCCTCGATAGAACCGAGAAGCCTTGTGATTTTCAGTTTTTTACCATCGGAGTAGCGAACATAGCCATTATAATAACCGAAAAGTTGATGAACTTCTGATTTAACGAGTCGTGCATCGGTTTTAGATACACGTTCAAAAAATGGAGAGAATGTCAGTCTGACATCATCAGAGAATTTACTATGAATTAACCAGGGTTTTTTATAGTCTTCCCTATCGTAATGAAACAAAATATCCTCATGGATTTTTGTCATCTTGCCATTGACAAAAAAAGCATTTTCCGTCATTCCGGTGCCGTCGGTCCATTTACCACCCAAATTCAAGCCAATCACTTTGCCAAGTGAACGCTGGGAAGCCATTCCCCAATTCCGAAGAGATTCCCTCGGCCAAACTCCCCGCCCGTAATCTAATACGGCAAAACTGCCTAGTTTCTCAAACTCAAAACGCTGACTGCCGATTTTCACCATTCCATTTACCGGTAGTGACGTATGTTTGCCGGTAAACTGGAAGGTTTGGCGATTCCAAGGAACTACAACGTTTAAGGATTCGTAATCTTTCGGATGTGAAATAACCAGAATTGCTTCTAAATCTTCTCCATCAAATTCTTTCGCGCTGACAGTTAAATGAGTTGCATCTTGGCTGTATATTGATTCGACCGTCATAGAATCACTGCGAAAATAACAAGGATCCAGTGCGTTTTCAGGTAATTTTACATGTCGTGTAAATGGAAGCACAATCGTTTTCTCGTGAAAGCGTTGTGTTTCATAATTGAAGAAATAAACGAAGCAGACAGTTGCGTAATCCAAATGTGAAATCGTTGCAGAAAACAAAATTTCATCTCCGAATACGCACCATGAATTCCATTTTTTCTTGCGCATGAAGTTACCGCGTAAATTGCTTTCTACTAAGGGTTGTTTTGCATATCCAATGGCTTTTGGATTTAATTGGCCTCTTGCATCACAAAGTTTTACAAATTCAGTAAGCTCTCGTTCTACATGTTGCATTAAATCCACCTCACCATCATTCTTCTCCTCTTATTGTAGCAGAACAAGAGCAGAATATCCGGTTAGGACCAGTTGATTCAGTTGAAAAGTCTGAAAAAATAAATTCTGCCGTAGTTCATTAGTCATGCGGGTTTCTACAAATCTTCTCGCCTCCATAGGAAAGCAAGGGTGCCTTCTCCTGCGTGGACAGCAAGCGATGAACTCAAGTCACCAATTAAAATAGTAGCTTCCGGCATCTGTTTCAGTACTTCCTGTTTTAAGCTTTCGGCTTCTTTCATCACATGGCCATGCATAATCTGAAAGCGCCGAACGCCATATTCTTCATAATCTTTCTTGGCATGATTGATCAAATACTGAATCGCTTTTTTATGTGATCGCACTTTGTCGATGGGTTTCAGCTCTCCTTCCGGGGTAAGCTGGACAATCGGTTTGATCTGCAGCAGGCTTCCCAGATAATACTGCGCGCCACTCATACGGCCGCCTTTATAAAGCTGGGACAAATTGCCGATTAAAATATAGTTTCGGAAATTAGCGGTTTCCTTTTCCAGCCGCTGTGCAATTTCTTCAGCATCAACCCCTTGTTCCTGCAACTTAAGACCCCGTTCGATCAAGCCTGATAAACCGTAAGAAAGCGCCAATGAATCGACGGCATAGACCTTAAATTCACTCATTTCAGCACCGGCAGTAGAAGAGGCGATTGTTCCACTGAGTTTTGCAGAAGCATGGACAGCAATTGCGCATTCGTATTCTTCTTTCAATTTATCGTAAAGTTCGGAAAATTTTCCTGCAGAGGGCTGGGATGTTTTGGGAAAGTCAGCTGATTCCTTCATACGCTGATAAAGTTCGTCATTCGTCAAATCCACACCGTCATCAATAAATTCCTCAGTGCCAAAATGAATATTCAGCGGAACGGCGTAAACATCGGGATGCGCTTTAAATTCTTCTGTTACAAATCCAGTTGTATCAATAATCCAAGCAATTTTCTTTTTCATAAAAAAACCCCCCTTTTATTAGAATGATTAGAATAATAAAATTATAACACGTATAATAGTTCAACGGTATTAATAGCTGTATAAACCAAATTTTCTACACTGGGGGCGAGCGAAACCGGCTATTGAACGATTCTCGGATATCGCTTTTGTGCTTAATTACAATAATGATAATAGCCACAATCAAAGGTAAGGTGATTGGCCATACCTGCAAAATAATAGACATCACGATAAAACCTGCAAAACTGGCAAGCATCGACAAAGTTGAACTTTTGAACCAAGGGAAAAATGCGAGAAACAAGATAAGCATAGCCAAAAACAAATCGGGCGTTAGACAGAAGGTGATACCGATAAAAGTTGCAATTCCTTTGCCGCCACGGTATTTGAGCCAAAAAGGGAACATATGGCCAAGGATGACAGCCAATCCTGCCACGGCTATTTGCCAAATAGGGAAATTATAAAAAAAACCGATCCAGACAACAATCGCGCCTTTGCTAGCGTCACCGAGAAAGGTCAACAAAAAGGCAGGCTTACCGAGAATAGCACCAGCGTTTCTGGCACCTAGATTACCGCTGCGCTGCTGCCGCAAATCGATGCCTTTCCACTTACCGATCCACCAAGCTGTCAGGAAATTACCGATACAATAGGACAGTAGCCAGTAAACGATCATTAGTAAGCCTCCAGTTTCAAAGTGATAACAGAGGAGAAAGGGGGATTAGTCTTGAAATTGCACATAAAAATCGTCCTTTCTGTAGTGGTGGTATGGTAACTTTCATTTTACAGGAATGGACGATTTTTTGTATGTATTTTAGAACTGGCTGCTTGGATGGAGGCGGTGACTCCCAGGGAGCAGCAGAGCAAGACGCGCTGAAGACACTGGACTGAGCGCAGCGGCTGAAGACGTGCGCGCGGAAAGCGTCCGACGAAATAGAAATCAACCGGTTCTTTTTTTAGAATAACAAAAGGGCTATCACCAAAAGTCATTTTTCATGACCTTTTGGGACAGCCCTTTTATGGATAAGAATTAGTTTAACTCTGCAGCTTCGAAAAGGTAATCGCTAATGACACGAAGCCCTTTATCAAAATTCTCCAAGTGGAAATGTTCATTTGGTGCATGGAAATTTTCAGATGCAAGTCCGAAGCCCATGAGAACGATAGGCAAGCCGAGAATCTCATCGAATGCGGCAACAATCGGAATCGAACCGCCCATTCGTGTAAATGCGGTCGGCACACCGTATATTTTCTCGTAAGAGCGGCCAGCTGCCTGGATGGCAGGATGATCATAAGGCGTTAGGAACGGTTTTCCTTTATCAAACTCGGAAATTTCGACGGTAACGCCAGCTGGTTTGTGAGAATCCACATGTGTTTTTAGTTTTGCGACGATGTCGTCTGGATCCTGGTTTGGCACCAGGCGGCATGTAATTTTGGTGCTGGCTTCTGCAGGAAGCACCGTTTTGATGCCTTCGCCGGAAAAGCCGCCGGTAATGCCGTTGACTTCAAGTGTTGGGCGAATCCATGTACGTTCAACGAAAGAATAGCCTTTCTCGCCAAAGTCCTCTGAAATGCCGATTTCTTTTTTCTCGTGTTCAAGATCAAATTCAAGTGCTGCAAATTCTTCACGCTCTTTGTCGGAGACTTCGAGTACGTCATCATAAAAGCCTTCTACTTGGATTAGTCCTTCTTGGTCGCGAAACGACTGCAGGATTTCCACGATGGCGTGCAATGGATTTTGAACTGCGCCGCCGTAAAGTCCAGAATGCAAATCGCCTTTTGGCCCTTTGACATCAATTTGGATGCCGGCAAGTCCGCGAAGACCGTAGCAGACCGCTGGACGTCCTGGACCTTGCATACCAGTATCGGAAATGACGATGACATCAGCCTTCAGTAACTCCTGATTTTCTTCCACGTATTTCGGAAGGTTCGGGCTGCCAATTTCTTCTTCGCCTTCAATGATGAATTTAATGTTGACCGGCAAATCACCATTTAGCTTCAACAGAGCTTCAACCGCCTTGATGTGCATGAAAACCTGGCCTTTATCGTCACTTGCACCGCGGGCATAGAGTTTGTTGTCGCGCACTTGCGGTTCAAAAGGAGCTGACTCCCAGAGATGCAAGGGATCTACCGGCTGGACATCGTAATGGCCGTATACCAGCACTGTCGGTTTGCCTTCTGCATGAAGCCAGTCGGCATAAACGACCGGATGTCCATCAGTCTCATCGATTTTTGCGTTTTCCATACCAGCACTTTCCATTGCAGTAATCAGCCATTCTGCACCTTTTTGCATATCTGCTCTATGTTCGGATAAAGAACTGACAGAAGGGATGCGCAAAAATGATTTTAATTCTTCCAGGTGAGATTCCCGGTTGTCTTTAAAGTATTGGTCTATGGTTTGAGCGTTCATCAAGATCCCTCGATTCGTTAAATTAGAATATGAAAAAAGTATAACATACCAAGTTTTGGTTTTCGACAAGCGGAAATTGGCTATGGTATAGTGTTCAATACGGAAAGAGTTCATAAAATTATGTGCTTATGATACTGGAGGAAATAAACTTGTTTATAGCATTAGGTATCTTTTTAATGATGTCGTTCTTCTTATCGGGAAGCGAAACGGCATTGACTGCAGTAAATAGGATGAAGGTCCAGCTTCGCTCAGAGCAAGGTGACGTCAAGGCGCAGAAACTGCAGAAGTTAATTGCGAAGCCGGACCGAATGATTACAACAATCTTAATCGGAAATAACATTGCCAACATCATGCTGCCAACATTGGTGACGACGATTGCTATCACCAGAGGATGGGAAGTTGGTCTTGCCACTGCCATTTTAACAATTGTTCTGATTATTTTCGGAGAAGTGCTACCCAAAACAATTGCAGCTACATTCTCTGATAAAGTGGCGTATATCGTGCTTCCGGTCATCAGCTTTTTGGTGGTCATCTTAAAGCCATTAACCTGGATGTTGGCGCAATTTACGAATATCTTCATTCGCATCATTTCAAAAGGCACAGTGAAGGAAGCGAGCATGACCAAAGAGGAATTGCGTACGATGGTTGATATCGCCTCTACTGAAGGTACGTTTGAAGAAGATGAATCCGAACGCATCAAAGGGGTTCTGGATTTCCCCCATAAAGATGTATCGGATGTCATGTCCACTCACCGAACCGATACGGTAGGTATTGCTATCGACTCGACCTATGAAGAGGTTCGGGACTTAATCCTGGATTCTTCCTACACCCGTTATCCTGTGTATGAAGAAAGTATGGATAATGTCGTGGGCTTGTTTTATTCGAAAAAACTGATCGAATGGTCGATGAATCCGAATTTGACGCTGGAAGAACTGATGGACGATAATCCATTGTTCGTGGTTCAATCGGTTAGTGTGGAAAAAGTCTTTAAAATGATGATGGCAAAGAAAAAGCATATGGCTGTTATTTTGGATGAATACGGTGGAACACTTGGTATTGTCACACATGAAGACATTATTGAAGAAATGATCGGCCAGGATATTGAAGATGAAACAGATGAAGAAGACGATGAGTTGGTCTTTGAAATGACGGACAAGATATTGGCGTGCCATGGCCGCCTCGAAATTGAAGACGTCAATGACATGTTCAAAGTAGAAGTGCCGAATGACCATGACACCATCGCAGGCTTTGTCATGCAGCAGCTGGGGCATGTGCCGGATGAGGGCGAGCAGTTTACATACGAAAACCTTCATGTTGAAGTCAACGAAATGGACCGTAACCGTATCGTCCGCTTAACGATTACAAAAACAGATAAAGAAGAAGTATTAGCATAAAAAATCCCTGTCTTCGGACAGGGATTTTTTCTTTGATTCGATTTTAATGTGCAGGGGGAAAATATATTCCTTGAACTAATAATTCTTATCTGTTGATATACCATAAGATAACAAAAAGAGTTTAAGTATTTACTAATTCAGCGCCGGCGCGTTCACGAGCTAGGCGAAGTTGTGAGATGAGTGGTCTTTCTCGGCTCATACCGAGGGCCAAGGAGGATCGGACAATCCGGGGTCTTCCTTGGCGATGGGCTTGTGCAGGAGCAATCATCATTGCTCTACCCAAAGTGATGTATTAGAAAAATGATTCTTAAGTTCACCCTACAGATGCACAAACTGCAGGTTCCCAATATTACACATTTGTAAGGAGAATGAAAGCGGAAGCGATAGAGTGAAAGGTAAACTTCCGTCAATATAAGGGTATAAGAGAAGGCGGAAGCATTGATGGCTTTGCTGGACAAGTAGAACGGACGGGGGCACGATCATGGAAACGCTATACACAGAATACAATCGGTACATTTATCATTTATGCTTGAAGCTGACACGCAATAAAGCGGAAGCTGAAGATTTAATGCAGGAAGTTTGGCTGAAAGTCGTACGCTATGAATCTTCTATTGCTGAAGTGGATCATGTAAAAGCATGGCTGACGACAATTTGTATGAACACGTTCCGTGATCGTTACCGCAAAAATGTAAGACGAAGCAAGCATTTGATTCAACAGCCAGAAGGCTTGGATGTATCGTTGCTGGATTTGATCGCTTCTGATTCAACGGGTGTGGCCGAGCTACTGGAAAAACAGGATGTTTCGGTGATGATTCGCCATAAAATTTCAGAATTAGATGCTATTTACCGCACAACCATCCTTTATTTTTATGTGCATCAATATTCGCTGATTGAAATTGCAGATGCGATGAAAGTATCGATCGGTACTGTGAAATCTCGCTTGTTCCGCGGCAAGCAGCGATTAAAGGATATGCTGATGGAAGACGACCGGACGCGTGAATATGTCGTAGCGACTTAAAAACAACCGAATTTTCGGTTGTTTTTTTATGGAAAATATTATAAGAATTTTATCCTCACACTAGTTATAATAAACAAGAGGGGGAAAGTTCATGAAAAAGAGAAAATTTCAAAATTGGAGCAGAAGAAGGCGGATTGTCATGGGCAGCGTCGGTATTCTGGCTTTCCTGTATATTGCGGTCATCGTGTGGCAGACTTTCAAGCCTTTGCCTGAAGGTATTTCAAGTGCAGGAGACCTCCATACAGTCGAACAAGTTGAAATGATTTATGACTTATCTTATGCACAAGATAAAAAAGGTACGGAAACTGAGAGTGAATTGCGGATATTCAACGAAATTTACAGCATGATTGATGAGGCTGAAGAATTTATCGTTCTCGATTTATTTCTTTTCGATAATTACAATGATCAGGATACGAATTTTCCAGCAGTTGCGGAGACGTTGACAGATCATTTATTGGACAAAAAAGAAAAAGATCCGGATTTTCCGATTTACTTTATTACCGATCCACTGAATTATGGCTATGGATCCTATGAAAATCAGTTTTTGGCTACGCTGGAAGACGAAGGTGTCGAGGTTGTTGTTACAGACCTGGACAAGCTGCGCGACTCCACACCCCTTTACTCCGGACTTTACCGCGTGATTTTCCAGTGGTTTGATGCTGGCGGCAGAGGGTGGGTGCCGAATGGAATGTCGAGTGATGCACCTGATTTAACGGTATCTTCTTACTTGAAGATGATGAACATTAAAGCTAATCACCGAAAAACCATTATTACAGAAAAAGAAGCTTTGATTAGTTCAGCGAATCCCCATAATGCTAGTGGCTTGCACGGCAACATGGCTTTTAAAGTCAGTGGTCCTGTGCTAAATGATATTCTGGAGTCAGAAGAAGCAGTTTCCCGATTTTCGGGCGGTCCGGACCTGCCCAGAATTGAGGCAGTCCAACAACAAGGAGAGTACCAGGTACAATACCTGACGGAACGGAAAGTGTTGAATGCACTGCTTTCAGATATTGAGAAAACGGCAGAAGGCGATTTAATCCAATTGGCGATGTTCTATATTGCGGAAAGCAGTGTCGTTAGTGCATTGACGGATGCTGCCAATCGCGGGGTCACTGTGCGCTTGATTCTGGATGCTAATGAAAATGCTTTTGGTACCGAAAAAACCGGTTTGCCAAATCGGCCAGTGGTCCACGAAATGCTGGCAGAATCGGATGGAAATCTGCAAGTCCGCTGGTATAATGCCGTCGTCGGACAGTTCCACACAAAATCCATCATGATTCAAACTCAGGGTGAAACAGTCATCTCGGGTGGTTCGACTAACTATACGGAGCGAGCGTTCAATGATTACAACCTGGAAAGCAATATTCGGATTGAGGCGCCGAATAATAGCGAACTGACCGGGGACATGGAAACTTATTTTGATCGGCTATGGGATAACGAAGACGCCCTGTATACGCTGGAGGCCGAAGAATACCAAGACAATTTCACATTCTGGCAGCGTGGAATCTATGGATTTCAAAAATTGTTCAAATTGACGACCTACTAAAAAAAAGCTTCTTCTGGTTTTTCAGAAGAAGCTTTTTCATCTATTTTTATGATTAGTCTTGTTCGCCAGCCGCAATCCATTCTTCAACGTCCCAAACCTTTGTAGCCAGTCCTTCATAAAATTCAGGCTCGTGGCTTACTAAAACGATTGTGCCTTTGTAAGCTTGCATTGCGCGTTTTAACTCAGCTTTTGCATCGATGTCCAAGTGATTTGTAGGCTCATCGAAAATTAGCCAATTGCTTTCTTCCATCATCAATTTGCACAGGCGGACTTTGGCTTGTTCGCCACCGCTCAGCTGCGTCATTGGACGGGAGATATGCTCGTTTTTCAAACCTGTACGGGCAAGTGCACCGCGTACTTGGCCTTGGTCCATGCTTGGATAAGCCGCCCAAATTTCGTCAAGTGGCGTATGAGTCGGGGCCTTGACTTCCTGTTCGAAATAACTCGATGTCAAATATTCACCGCGTAGAACGTCGCCATCAAGTGGTTTGATTTTGCCAAGCATCGTTTTGAGTAGCGTCGATTTACCGACACCATTCATGCCGACAAGTGCAATTTTTTCCCCTCGTTCAATCATAAACGTCAATGGTGGAAGAAGTGGTTTTTCATAGCCAATAGATAAGGCTTCCGCTTCAACGACATAACGACTCGGGCTACGTGTTTCTTTAAAAGCAAATTGCGGTTTTGCTGCAACTTCAGGCTTTTCGATACGGTCCATGCGATCCAGTTGTTTCTGGCGGGACTTAGCACGACCAGTTGTAGAAGCACGCGCTTTGTTTTTCGCAATAAAGGTCTCCGTTTTTTTAATCATATCTTCCTGTCTTTCATAAGCATCCAAATGCTGCTGTTTGCTCAATTCTGCAAGTTCGACAAATTTTTCGTAAGTGGCAGTGTAACGTGATAAACGTGAAAACTCCAAATGGAAAATGATGCTAGTAACACTGCTCATAAATTCCGTGTCATGCGAAATCAATAGAAACGCATACGGATAGTTTTTCAAATAGTTGACGAGCCATTGAATATGTTCTTCGTCGAGATAGTTTGTCGGCTCATCCAAAAGCAAGACCTTTGGCTTTTCAAGCAACAGTTTCGCAAGCAATAGCTTTGTACGCTGGCCACCAGAAAGAGCTTCAACGTTGCGATCAAGTCCGACTGCATCAAGACCTAAGCCGCGTGAAATCTCTTCGATTTTGCCGTCTAGCGTGTAAAAGTCTCCAGCATCCAAAGCGTCCTGTGCTTCCGCCATCTGCTCTAGTAGCTCTTCCAGTCGTTCAGGGTCAGCATCGCCCATTTGCATGGCGACATCGTTCAATTCCGCTTCTTTTTTGTAAAGAGGCAGGAACGCATCTTGAAGAGTTTCACGGATTGTGCGCCCAGGCTGAAGCTGCGTGTGCTGATCCAAGTAACCGTAATGGGTCCGTGGCTGCCATTCTACGCGTCCATCATCATGGATGATTTTGCCTGTTAAAATATTCATCATTGTCGATTTCCCGACACCATTGGCTCCGACTAATCCAACATGTTCGCCTTCAACCAATCGGAACGATACATCGTTGAAAAGAGTCCGGTCACCGAACGTGTGGCTTAAATTTTCTACTGTCAATAAACTCATTTAATAAATTCCTCCATTATCATAAAAAAAATCGCGGTTACAGATCCGCGAGTTTTTGGTTTAATTCCGCAAGTTGTCGTTCCATTTTTTCTAAACGCAATTCTGCTTTCTCTACCTTACCGGCATGTCCAGTCATTTCCAGCTTTTCGATATCGCCTTGATGGCTAACGTAATCCATCTTAAGCTCAGCAATTGCGTATTCCAATTCCTGTTTGTTCACAAAATCACCCTTATTTTTCTACCAGTGTAACACAAAAACACAAAAGTTGAATCTCTTACGATTTTCATTCATTATATAAAACCTGTATAATTCCAAAAAAGAACAAAAGGAAGTGACATGCCATCGATACCTTATTATTCGACTTGATGCTCATTATTTTTCTGGGAGTGCTTTCCCAATGGGTCGCTTGGCGTCTTCAGCTTCCAGCCATTGTGCTAATGTCGATTGCCGGACTGTTAGTTGGACCAATTTTAGGGGTGATTCATCCCGCTGAAAGTTTTGGAGATTTGTTCAATCCTTTCATTTCATTAGCGGTAGCTATCATACTATTTGAAGGAAGCTTAAACTTGAATTTCAAGGAAATCCGCACCTTCGGCAAGCCGATTTTACGTATTGTCACACTTGGTGCGTTTATTGCCTGGATTGTCGGTTCTTTGGCCGCCCATTATGTTGCGGGTTTATCGTGGGCTGTGGCATTTGTTATTGGCGGGCTATTTATCGTGACCGGGCCAACTGTAATCTTGCCGTTGCTTCGACAGGCAAAGTTAAAAACGCGTCCTGCCGCTATCTTAAAATGGGAAGGGATCATTGTGGATCCCTTTGGAGCATTGCTGGCATTGTTTGCATTCCAATTCGTGCTGTTCGCTATTGGCGACGAAACAGCGGCGGCTTTTGGGCTGTTCTTCTTGGCATCTTTGTTTGCAGTCGCGCTTGGTGCAGGAGCAGGGGGCTTGATGGGGTACATGCTCGAGAAGGGACAAGTGCCTGAATTTCTGAAAGCGCCGATGGTTTTCGGCGTCGTTCTATTGATATTTGTTGTGTCGGATTTAGTCATGCATGAGACCGGTCTGTTGGCAGTAACGGCTATGGGCATGATCATGGCCAATATGAAAATTGCCTCAATTAACGATATGCGCCATTTCAAGGAGAATATCTCCGTCTTGTTGATCTCCAGCATTTTCGTAATGCTGACTGCTTCCTTAAACCTCGAAGTATTGATTGGCATCTTTAATTGGCGAATTATTTCATTTGTACTGGCGACGCTGTTTATCGTCCGTCCATTGTCTATCTGGCTGTCGACAATCGGTACAGACCTGACGATTCAGGAAAAAACATTGGTCGGCTGGATTGCGCCGCGCGGCATCGTGGCATTGACGGTTTCCGGGTATTTTGCGGGGGTCTTGCTCGATGCGGGATTCGCAGATGCGGAACTGCTGACTGCCCTGACCTTTGCGCTGGTATTTTCGACTGTTGTTGTCCATGGCTTCACGATTGGCTGGCTTGGAAGAAAGCTTGGCCTTGCAACAGCGGACGACCCGGGCATCATCATTGTGGGAGCCAGTCGGTTCGCGACCAAGCTTGGCGAAGTACTTGCTGATCTCAATAAAAACGTCATGATTGTTGATCCTTCCTGGGGCAGCCTGCAAGGAGCACGTCAAGTCGGTTTGACGACTTACGCAGGAGAAATCCTCTCTGAACATACCGACTATGAAGTGGAAATGACACCTTATGAGACAATGATAGTCGCTACTGAAACCGATTCCTATAATGCACTTGTCGTCAGTAACTTTGTCCCTGAACTGGGCCGCTCGAATCTTTACCAGACGGCCATCCATCAAGGTGACCCAGCTGACTTCCACTCTTCCTTAAGCGGACGAACTTTATTCGGAGAAAAGTGGAATATTCATGAGTTGGAGATGAAGGCGGAGGAAGGCTACACGATGCGCAAGACGCAATTGACCGAGCATTTTAGCTACGAGAATTTCAAGGAAAAGTGGACCGGTGACACCATCCCACTCTTTGTTCAGCGGGCGCAAGGCAAGATTGAATTTTTCGCTGAAAGCAACAAACTCGAGCCGAAGCCTGGAGATATCATTGTCAGCTTCACTTCACCTGCTCGCCAGTCGGATCGGAATCAGGAACGCCTAGAAAATAATCGTGTTAAGAACGCTGCTCAGACTAAAGAATGAAATCATACGCTTCTAAGCTTTTCGATGCGTATTGTGAAACAAGGTTTGTTATGATGAAAACAGACGAGTCATTCGTAGAGTTGTCTGCAATGATGCGGATTGGCACATACAAAACCAATGGGTATTTCATGTATTTTGAGGAGGACATAGGATGATGAAGATTTTATTAGTAGACGGGACGATTCTCGGAAGCAAAACTGGCGCTATTTTGGAACAAGTGCAAATTTATATTAAAGAGTTCGCTCCTGAAATGGAATTGAAGCTTTTAAAACTGGTCGATTATGACCATCAGTTTGTCGATGGGCGACCGCTCGGCGAATACAACGACAGCATGCAGGAAATTGTCCGCCGCTTTGAAGAAGCAGATGGCTATATCATCGCGTCGCCGATTTTTCAGGGATCGATCCCAGGTGTTCTGAAAAACACTTTTGATATGCTACATCCGCGTACGATGCGCTACAAGCCGGTATCCATGGTAGCGAACGGTGGTACCTATCAGCATCACCTAGTCATCGAAAACCAGCTCAAGCCGATTCTCGATTACTTCCGTTGCCTGGTGACGCCGAACTACGTCTACACTCATACCAGCCATTTCGACAACACCAACACCATCACCGATGAAGACGTCCACAACCGCCTGCGCGAACTAGCACGTGTCTTCGTGCAATACGCCGAAATGAGCAAGCACTTGTCGAAAGAAACTTTAGATAATCATTGATGGATCGAAAAAACCTCCCTGTGTGGGAGGTTTTTTCGATTTTATTTGAAAAGAAAATGTGTTTTATTCCATTAATAGGGCTTGCTTTCTGTTTTGTGGCAAATACTTTCTGTTTGGGCCCAAATACTTTCCGAAAAGAGATGAATACTTTCCAATGGACTTTAAATACTTTCCGTACCTTCAATCAGTTCAGGAATGAAATAAATTCGATCTTTATAGCTGCCATTAAAGGGCATATTTGCTGACTTCAGCAGCTTTGAAGCAGTGACGACAGAATGGATTCCTGTAAATTCCCGAAATTCCCGGTTGCTGATGGTTGTTTTGACCAAGGTTCGATATTGAGACAACGCACCAAGGTGAGCGAGCGGATCACAATGGACACAAACTTCGCAGCGCCACTTCCCACGACGATAATTCAAAGGAAGACTGGGACAGATCGGACAAAGTATACCTTTCACGAATGAACTCGAAAGCCCCATAGGTGCCAAAGGCTTTATTGAATGGTGCTCCAGCAATTTATGCGCCAGTGCTTCTGTTTTTTTCTTAGACAACACTTCACGCGGGTGGCGAGTCAATAATTGTTCCATGAGATGAGGCAGACCGGATGACTGAATGATGATGCGGTTGCCAGCGCGAGATTGGATAACGGATGAAGGATAAGT
The DNA here is from genome assembly GCF_001687565.2 of Planococcus antarcticus DSM 14505. Lineage (NCBI taxonomy): Bacteria > Bacillati > Bacillota > Bacilli > Caryophanales > Caryophanaceae > Planococcus > Planococcus antarcticus. The sequence goes on along the minus strand of NZ_CP016534.2, from coordinate 3,046,089 downwards.
GAAAATGATGGCCCCAATAACGGGCAATTTGATGCGTTGTTGGAATAAAAACTGTTCCAGCCATTTTTCATGGCGACGCAATTGGTCATCCGGGTTGTTCATGCCATCGATGCTGCCGTCTTTATTGGTACGGGAGAATTGCCTCAGATGGGGATCAAAGTTGAGCAGACCGGAAATGCTTTTGATTTCCAACGCTAGCACGAAACGGCTGGTGATCAGGATGCTGTCGATTTGGTGAGAAGACATCTCTTTTTGAATGAACAGGTCGTGGATAAAGTAATGCGGCAAGGGGAGTTCGATTTCGTGCCAAAGGGAGTCGACGCGCAGTTCGCCATGGTAACCGGCAGTGATGCGTCGGAGTTTTTCGGTCCAGTAGAGAAATTGGGGATGGACGTTTGGGGTTCGATAGAGCAGACTTTCAAGTTGGAAGATAGCTGGCGGTTTATTGCGGGTTTTTAGAATCAATCTATCCTCTCCTTTTTATGAAACTGCTTCAAATATAGCGCAGAATATTCAAATCAGCAATAGTATTTTGTGTTAAATGGAAGTGAATTGGAAATACTTTTTGTTTGGACCAAAATACTTTCCATATCCTCATCAATACTTTCTAAAAAGAAGAGAACACTTTCCAATCGTCATCAAATACTTTCCAATCCACAAAATCCCTCCAAAAAGCCAGCTTCAGCAGAAAATGTTACAATAATCACATCAGAAATGAGGGTGAATCCAAATGAAATCAGTAGTTTTAGCAGAAAAGCCGTCCGTGGCACGTGATATTGCGCGTGTTCTCGGATGCGAACAAAAAGGCAACGGGTATCTCGAGGGCAAGCAGTATATCGTCACGTGGGCACTGGGTCATCTGGTGACGCATGCGCAGCCAGAGCAATACGACAACGACTTTAAAGAATGGAAAATGGATACGCTGCCGATCATTCCGGAGCCATTCAAGCTGGTGCCAATCAAGCAGTCGATGAAACAATTTAATGCCGTTAAATCGCAACTGCAACGCGGCGATGTCAACGAAGTCATCATTGCGACAGACGCTGGCCGCGAAGGTGAACTCGTAGCACGTTGGATTTTGGAAAAAACCAATACGCGCAAGCCCGTGAAACGGCTATGGATTTCTTCGGTAACCGATAAAGCCATTAAAGATGGCTTCAATAACTTGAAAGATGGCCGCGACTACGAAAATCTGTATGCAGCAGCCGTAGCGCGTGCAGAAGCGGACTGGGTCGTCGGCATTAACGCAACGCGTGCGCTAACCGTCAAATACAACGCGCAATTGTCGACAGGTCGCGTGCAAACACCAACGCTTGCAATGATTGCCGAACGTGAACAGCAAATTCGGAATTTCCAGCCGAAGCCGTATTACGGTATGCAAGCCGTTACCGATCAAGCCGCATTTACATGGACAGATGGCAACTCGACACAATCTTTTGATAAGGATAAAGTCGACAAGTTATTCAACAAACTTGAAAACACGCACGAAGGCACCGTAACGGATATTAAAATTACACCGAAACGTCAGCCTGCACCGCCTTTATTCGACTTAACCGAACTTCAAAAAGAAGCCTATAAGCGCTATAGCTGGTCGGCGAAAGAAACGCTAAATACGCTGCAAGGCTTATATGAACGCTATAAAATCGTCACATACCCGCGGACTGACTCGAAGCATTTGACGAGCGATATGCGTGATACGCTGAAAGATCGCGTTAAAGCGGTGCAGGTGGGTCCTTACCGCAGTTTAGCCGCAATGATTTTAAAAAATCCAGTGGCACCGCAAAAAGGTGTTATTGATGACGCCAAAGTTTCCGATCACCACGCCATCATCCCGACAGAAGAAACACCGCCACTGCATGAGTTGTCCGAAAAGGAACATAAATTATATGACATGATTGTCAAACGCTTCCTATCCGTATTCTATCCAAACTATGAATACGACCAAACAACTATTAAGTTGACGGCTGATGGGGAAACCTTCCAGACAAAAGGCAATACGATACAGAATGAAGGCTGGAAACGCGTTTATAAAGACGAAGGCGAAGACAATGATACAACCTTGCCGCCGTTTGAAAATGGCCAAAAGTTGACTATTAAAGGAATTGCGCTGACTGATGGCAAAACCAAGCCGCCCGCTTTCTTCAATGAAGGGACGTTGCTCGGCGCAATGGAAAATCCAGCGCAGTTTATGAGCGGCGAATCGAAAGAACTGATCCAGGCAATCGGTGAAACCGGTGGGCTTGGAACAGTTGCAACGCGTGCCGACGTTATCGATAAACTGTTCAATACGTTTTTGATCGAGAAAAAAGGCAAAGACTTGACGATTACGTCAAAAGGCCGCCAACTGCTAGAGCTTGTTCCGGAAGACTTAAAGTCACCGAAACTAACAGCTGATTGGGAGCAGCAATTAACTAAAATCGCCAAAGGCCAACTGAAAAAGGAAACGTTCATAAAAGAAATGATCGCTTTTGCCGGAAAATCGGTATCGGATATTAAGAAGAGTGATAGGAAATTCAAGCACGACAACATCACTGGCAAAATGTGCCCAGATTGTGGAAAACCACTTCTTGAAGTCAATGGCAAGCGTGGCAAGATGAATGTCTGCCAAGACCGCGAATGTGGCTACAAAAAACAGGTAGCGATGCAGACCAATGCACGTTGTCCAAACTGCCATAAGAAGCTGGAGATGCAGGGCGAAGGAGACGGCAAGATTTTTGTCTGCAAATGCGGTCATCGCGAGAAACTGTCGGCATTTGAAAAACGCAAAAAATCCGGCCAATCAAAAGCCAATAAGAAAGACGTCAATAAATACTTGAACCAGCAGGATGAAGCACCGCAAAATACGGCTATGGCCGACGCCTTGAAAAAATTATTGGGTCAAACTGAATAGAATCCCGCTTCTGATGATGGTATGCTGTAAACAAAGAAGCTTTAAGGCAAGGAGAAGACGCCATGGCTAAGAAGATCGCAAAGACCAATGCAGCACGCATGCTCGACAAAGAGAAAGTTCACTACAAACTGCTTCATTACAATACCGAAGATGGCAAAGTGGATGGTGTTTCCGTCGCTGCGAAAATCGGTTTTGCTGCCGAGCTTGTCTATAAAACACTGGTCGCAATCGGGGTGTCAAAGCAGGGTTATGTCTTCGTCATTCCGGTTGCAGAAGAATTGGATTTGAAAAAAGCGGCAAAAGCGGCAGGCGAAAAGAAAATCGAGATGGCGCCCGTCAAGGATATTCTGGCACTAACCGGCTACGTCCGGGGCGGTTGTTCGCCTGTCGGAATGAAAAAACCGTTTCCAACCTTTATTTCCGCTGAAGCCGAGCAATTAGCTGAGATGATCGTTTCTGCCGGTAAAATGGGCATGCAACTAAAACTAGATCCTATGGAACTGCTGGCTGTAACAAATGGCCAGTTTGCCGAATTGACAGCGCCAAGTCAATGAAGCTTCCATCCATTCGCAATGAATGGATGGATTTTTCATATCACAAGAGAAGAAAGAAGGATGTTGATGAAGCGTTCGCTATTTTACCGTTGGCTGTTTTTTATCGTCGGATTGATTGTCTTGGCTCTTGGTTTTACGATGACCATTAAAGGCAGCAAACTGGGCATCGGGCCATGGGATGTGTTGCATGTCGGATTGTACCTAAATTTTGGATTGACCATTGGTACCTGGTCTGTCATCGCCGGGTTTGCGCTGATTGCGAGCACCGCTTTTTTTACGCGAAAAATCCCGCAAATCGGTACCTTTTTGAATATGCTGTTGATCGGTATATTCATCGATGTTTTTAATTTCCTGATTCCTGATATCCAGACCTTGGTGGGACAAATCCTGGTTTTATCGGCCGGCATTATTATTTCTGGCTATGGTGTCGGTCTCTACGTATCACCTAAAATCGGCGCAGGACCTCGGGACAGTCTGATGATGTTGCTTGTTGATAAGACAGGACTCAGCATCAGTATCGTTCGAGCAGGCATCGAAGTGGGGGTTGCTTTGCTTGGCTGGCTGCTTGGTGGACCAGTCGGAATCGGTACGATCGCAGTTGCTTTGTTGACTGGCAGGATTGTGCAAGTCTCTCTGCCACAGTTTGAAAAACTGCTGGTGGCGCTCATTGGTGAAAAAGAAGAAATTCCACCGGTTCTTAAGATTTGAGTCAGATAAGAAAAACTAGTTCTTTCGGGTTATCGATTCTCTTCAAGCTTGTCGTATGTTAAATTCTTCAAACAGCCATTGGCCGAATCTTCTTCGGTTAATGGCTTTTCTTTGGAAAAAACGTAGCCAAGTATTAGTTAAGAGAGTAATGACAAGCAACGATTTCTTCCAGTTTCTTCTTCTGGGCAAGTGGAGGGAAATTTGTTCTCCGCCTGTCCATATCAGATGAGCGACTGAATAGTTGAAACCTCTAATAGGATATGATATAAATAAAGCCTAGTAATTCTATTGGTTTTATTAATTGTGGATACAAGGAGGCATTTTTATGGGACGGGAATTTGTAGAAATATTTGACGAGTGGGTTCATACTTATGACGATTCAGTTAACGGAAAAGACGTGGAATACAAAGATGTATTTGTGAAATATAATGAAATTCTGCAGGCAGTGGCCGATGTAGCGACCGGACCGGTTGTAGAATTCGGTGTGGGCACGGGAAACTTGACAGAAAAACTTCTCAGCCGTGGCTTGAAAGTTGTTGGAGTCGAACCGAACCGGGCAATGCGGGAAGTAACAGCAGAAAAGATTGCCGATCTGACTCTCATCGATGGGGATTTTCTGGAATTTAAAGTGGGCATCACACCGCAAAGCTTTGTCAGCTCTTATGCCTTCCACCATTTGACGGATGTGGAAAAAGCGCGGGCTTTTCAAATTTATGCTGAGCAATTGCCGACTGGTGGAAAAGTAATATTTGCAGATACTTTGTTTGATTCAGAAATGGCCAAACAGGAAATAATTGCATTTGAACAAAAGAGAGGTCATGCTAATCTAGTAGAAGACTTGAACCGTGAGTACTATACGACGGTTCCTGTCATGGAAAAATTGATCACAGATGCAGGGTTTACGGTAGAATTTTCGAAGATGAACAATTATGTATTTCTGATTGACGCAACTAAAAAATAAGGAGTGATTAGGATGAAAAAAATGAATGTAGAAAGCTTTAACTTGGACCACACGAAAGTAGCAGCGCCGTATGTACGTTTAGCAGGAGAAAAAACGGGTGCTAAAGGCGATACGATTCGCAAATACGACATCCGTTTCAAGCAGCCGAACAAAGAGCATATGGATATGCCTGGACTTCATTCTCTTGAGCATATGATGGCTGAACATAGCCGCAACCATTCGGATGCGATTGTGGACATCGGGCCGATGGGATGCCAGACGGGCTATTACCTATCCGTTATCAACCATGACGATTATGAAGATATTCTTCGCATTCTAGAAAATACATTGAATGATGTTATTGAAGCGGACGAAGTACCGGCCTGCAACGAAGTCCAATGCGGCTGGGCTGCAAGCCACAGCTTAGAAGGCGCAAAAGAACTAGCGCGTGAAATGCTCGAGAAAAAAGACCAATGGCATCAAGTATTCGCGGACAAAGCGATTTAAGGAGAATATCGATGAACTATGTTACTGAAATTCAGCAACTGATTGGTAATACGCCATTGCTGGAATTGACACACAGCGAAATCCCCAACGACTGCCGCATTTTTGCCAAGCTTGAATATTTTAATCCTGGCGGAAGTGTCAAAGATCGTCTAGGTGTTTCGCTTATTGAAGATGCAGAAAAACGTGGAGTCCTCAAGCCAGGCGGCACGATGATTGAACCGACAGCTGGCAACACAGGCATCGGTCTGGCCATAGCCGCAATCGGTAAAGGCTATCATGTGAAGTTTGTGGTACCTGAGAAATTCAGTCAAGAAAAACAAAGCTTGATGCGTGCCCTTGGAGCGGAAGTGATTAATACACCGACTGAAAAAGGCATCAAAGGCGCAATTGAAAAAGCTAAAGAATTAGTTGAAAAGGAAGGGGCATTTTCGCCTTCTCAATTTTCCAATCCAGCAAATCCGGAGACTTATGTCCGGACACTTGGACCCGAAGTCTGGGAAGCGTTGAGCGGAGAAGTGGATATCTTTGTCGCAGGGGCAGGATCTGGTGGCACGTTTATGGGGACAGCACGTTATTTAAAATCTAAAAAGCAGTCAATCAAAACGGTCATCGTGGAACCGGAAGGCTCGATCTTAAACGGCGGACCATCAGGACCTCATTTGACTGAAGGCATCGGCATGGAGTTTTTGCCGAATTATATGGATAACAAATATTTCGAAGCCATCCACACCATCACCGATAAAGAAGCGTTCATGGCTGTTCGCGAATTGGCGAAAAACGAAGGATTATTAGTGGGAAGTTCTTCTGGTGCCGCTTATGTCGCAGCACTGCGGGAAGCCCAAACCGCTAAACCGGGAAGCCATATTGTGACTATTTTCGCTGATTCAAGCGAGCGTTATATGAGCCAGAATATTTATGGCAGAAGTTTTGAGGAGGATCAAGGATGAAACCAAAAACAAGATTAATTCACGGAGGCATTGTCGGAGATGAAGCGACAGGCGCCGTATCCACGCCAATTTATCAAGTCAGCACATATAAGCAAGAAGCGGTCGGAAAATTCAAAGGCTATGAATATTCACGTACTGGAAATCCGACACGCCACGCACTTGAAGAATTAATTGCGGATGTGGAATTTGGCCACGCCGGATTTGCATTCGGATCAGGAATGGCAGCGATATCTTCTGTTATGATGCTGTTTTCAGCCGGAGATCACGTTGTTCTGACAGATGACGTCTACGGTGGAACTTACCGCGTCATTAATAAAGTGCTGAACCGTTTCGGCTTGGAATTCACGTTTGTTGATACCGGAAACCTAGCGGAAGTAGAAGCGGCCGTCAAAGAAAACACGAAAGCCATTTTCATTGAAACGCCGACCAATCCACTGTTGAAAGTGACGGATATCGAAGCGGTCGCAACTTTTGCCAAATCGAAAGGCTTGCTGACGATTGTCGATAACACATTTATGACACCTTATCTACAAAACCCGATTTCTCTTGGTGCAGATATCGTTCTGCACAGCGCAACAAAATACATTGGCGGACACAGTGATGTCGTCGCAGGACTGGTCGTCGTCAATTCAGCTGAACTTGCTGAAGAAGTTCACTTTGTGCAAAATTCCATCGGTGCCATTTTAGGGCCACAAGATTCTTGGTTGCTCATTCGTGGACTTAAAACTTTAGGTTTGCGCATGGAAGAAGCCAATGCCAATGCACAAAAAATCGCTGAATTCTTGGAAAGGCATGACGCCGTTGGGAAGGTCATTTACCCAGGGCTGGAAAGCCATCCCGGACGTGAATTAATGCAAAAACAGGCAACTGGCTTTGGTGGTATGATCTCATTTGACGTGGGCAGCAAAGAAAAAGCCGGCGAACTATTGGCCAAGCTGAAATACTTTACGCTGGCAGAAAGTCTAGGCGCTGTTGAAAGCTTGATTTCCGTGCCCGCGCAAATGACTCATGCTTCGATTCCAATCGAACGCCGTGCGGAACTTGGCATTGTTGAAGGGTTAGTCCGAATTTCAGTTGGAATAGAAGATGTCGAAGATTTGATTGAAGATCTTGGAAATGCGTTAAAATAAGTGGAAAACCGCCTATAATGGCGGTTTTTTTATTTTTTCTACTGTTATTAAATTCCTTAAGACTAGTTGTAATAATAAAAAAGTGAATATTATTACCTGTAATTTCGTCACTCGAAATATATCTTATTTCCTATTCTTCTGACTATTCTGTCATGGTAAGATTTTGAAAGAAATAATATTCTGACAGTTTGGAAGGGGATGCAATATGAAGAACAGCAAATGGGTATCGATCTTATCAGCCAGTGCGTTAACCCTGTCTTTATTCGCGCCAGCAGCTGCAGCGGCACCAACCGAAGCAGTACCATCAATGAACGACTGGAACAGTGAAAGATACGGGGACCGGATCGATATTGATCAAAGCCTGAACGATTTAACACAGGATGCAAATTTTAAAAAAGAAGCAGATAAAAAGATCAAAGCACAGGCTAACGAAGTATCAGACGGAGAGTCTGATGCAAAAGCCAATGAGACGTTTACATACGATGGCGGCACAAAAAAGTTTTTAAATCGTAACTTAGCTTTTAAAGATTATACCCTTCGTAGTGTTGGAGACAACGTAGAAATCTGGGTGGCCAATGATTTGGCCTACGGACCTGACAATCCGAAGCCTGCTGATGTGGTGACGCAGCAACAAGTGGATAAATTGCGTGCCGAATTCGACAGCAATATTTACCCGGTAGCGACAGATTTCTTTGGCACACCGGATCAATTGGATGGTTCAAACGCCACCGTACCAGGCATGGTAGGTCTTCCTGATGACTATTATGAAGGATCTGACAAAGTTATCATGCTGGTCGATAATGTACAAGATGAAGGCTGGAACAACCCAAGCTATCCATTCTTTGTTGCCGGTTTCTTCTGGCAGACACTGGAGAACTATACAGACCGCAACATCATCACAATCGATACGAATTCATGGGAAACACGTTTGGAGAGCACATTCTTCGGAACGACAATCCATGAATTGCAGCATTTGATCCAAGCTGATAACGACGGTTCTGAAGAAACATGGTTGAATGAAGGCATGTCGACATTCTCTGAATACCTAGGCGGCTATGGCCACGGAGAAGGATCGATTAATTTCTATTTGGATCACCCGGAAAACTCATTAGTAAACTGGGATGAGCATGGGACAGCAGCAACTGGACCTGAAACAATTGCAGATTATGGCCAGGTCTACCTGTTCACTCTTTATATGTACGATAAGTTCGGACAGGAATTTATCCGTGAATTGGCAACAGATGGCGAAAGCCAGGGAATGACGAGCGTCAACAAAGTACTGCAGGATTATGGCACTAATAAGACATTCACTGAAGTTTATCAGAATTTCATGACGGCCTTGACTTTGGATAGTTCAGATGTCAGCAGCGATTACGATATTGACAGCATCGATCTGCGCAGTCTGCCGGTCGGCACTGCAGGTGATGTGCGAGGCAAAACAGTAGACTTTGAAAAAGCGAAAACCTTTGAAAAAGAGGGAGTTCCAGCATGGGGCGGCGACTTTAAGGAATTCAACTTCGGCAAGGATGTCCGTGGCTTGGAATTTGACGGCGTCGATTTCCTTCCGCTGCAATGGGAAACCATAGCAGATCCAAAAGGTTCGGGTGAGCAGGTGCTGCATGCAAATAACGGTGACGAAGCAGACCAGGCTTTGATTTTTGGAGCAACTGTTCCTGCTACCAATGCGGCATTGACGTTCGAACATTACTACGATATTGAAGAACAATGGGATTTTGGCATGGTTCAGGTTTCAACCGACAATGGCGAAACATGGACTTCTCTTGAAAACAGCAATACACGCAGTGATGCAGTTGAAGAAGGCTACCCGACTATTAAGGAAAATGTTCCTGGATTTACTGGTACGAATGAAGACTGGACAACTGAAGCCTTTAATTTATCAGCTTATGCAGGACAAGAAGTCTTGGTTTCATTCCGCAACTTGACCGACTGGGGCTCAAACAATGCGGGCTGGTTTATCAAAAATGTTCAATTAGGTGGTTTCTCAGCTGATGGAACTTCAACGGATGCATTTCAATCACTTGGGCAATTAAAAGGTGAATACGTTAACTTTACTACGACATTTATCCAAACGAAGAAAAACGGCAAAGAACGTGTCTTCCACGTAGACCCTTATAACGTAACGGAAAAGCAGGCGCTTGATCTTCAACAAGTTCTTCGTGAAGGCAATGTCAAAATGATTACTTCTTACGCTGCTGAAGAAGGTCAGCGGGAAGCGAAAGAATTCACTTATGAAGTGCTCTATAAGAAAGACAATCCAAACAAAGGAAAAGGCAAAAAATAAGCCCAAAGCGGACCTCGGTCCGCTTTTTCTTTTGGAAAAAATGACCCTATGTTAAGATAGATAAAGAATTTGTTTTGAAAGGAAGAGGACATTGTCAAAAAAATTAGATGCATTTTTAGATGAGAACTTAACAGAATTAAAAGAGCAAGGTCTTTACAATGAAATTGACCCGGTTGAAGGACCAAACGGCGCGATCATCAAAGTGCGCGGTAAAGACTTGATCAACCTTTCTTCAAATAACTATTTAGGTCTTGCCACAAATGAAGATTTGAAACAAGTAGCAAAAGACGCAATCGATAAATACGGCGTTGGCGCAGGCGCAGTTCGTACGATCAACGGAACGCTTGATTTGCACGTGAAGTTAGAAGAAAAGCTTGCTGAATTCAAAGGAACAGAAGCAGCGATTTCCTATCAATCTGGTTTTAACTGCAACATGGCAGCAATTTCAGCGGTTATGGATAAAAACGATGCGATTCTTTCGGATCAGTTAAACCATGCCTCAATTATCGATGGCTGTCGCTTGTCAAAAGCAAAAATTATCGCCTTCAAACATTCAGACATGGAAGACCTGCACATGAAAGCAAAAGAAGCGACAGAGTCTGGCCAGTACAATAAAGTCATGGTCATCACAGATGGCGTATTTTCGATGGATGGCGACATTGCCAAACTTCCTGAAATCGTCGAAATTGCGAAAGAATTTGATTTGATTACGTACGTTGACGATGCACACGGATCAGGTGTTACTGGAAAAGGAAAAGGAACCGTTAAGCATTTCGGTCTTGAAAAAGAAATCGATATGCAAATGGGAACTTTGTCTAAAGCGGTTGGCGTTGTCGGCGGCTATGTAGCCGGTAAGAAAAACTTGATCGACTGGTTGAAAGTTCGCTCACGTCCATTCCTATTCTCAACAGCAGTAACTCCAGGGGACGTAGCAGCAATCACAGCAGCGGTTCAAATGATTATCGACTCTACGGAATTGCACGATAAATTATGGGATAACGGCGACTACTTGAAAAAAGGTCTAGATGCATTAGGCTTTAATATTGGTCATTCAGAAACACCAATTACACCTTGCATCATCGGTGACGAGAAGTTAACACAACAATTCTCGAAGCGTTTGTTTGAAGAAGGCGTGTATGCAAAATCAATCGTCTTCCCAACCGTTCCAAAAGGCACTGGACGCGTACGCAATATGCCAACAGCTGCCCACACAAAACAAATGTTGGATGAAGCCATTGCTACTTACGAAAAAGTCGGCAAAGAATTAGGCGTTATCAACTAAAAATCGAAAAACACGCCGAGCTGCATGCAGCTCGGCGTGTTTTTATTTCCAAATATAGGAGATACTGTCGAGATTGGACGAAATACTGTCCGAACTTTTCAAATACTATCCAAATCAACTAAAATACTGTCCATAACCGTTTCTTGCGCCTCAAAATAAATCGCAGCGAAGACTTTTGCTGTCACCAGCATGGCGTTTTCATTAAAATCGAAGTTTTCATGATGATGTGGGTAAACAACGCTCTCGTCATCCATTTTTGCGCCGACGAAGAAATAAGCGCCCGGTTTTGTCTGCGTATAATAAGTGAAATCTTCAACTGGCATAACCGGATCAATTTCCACTACATTTTCGTCCCCCAGCACGCCGCGCGCAGCGGCACGAACAATATCCGTTTCGGCGAGGTGATTCCAAAGTGAGTCATATCCCGTTTCGATAATCAATTCGGCAGTGGCGCCCATAGCGATGGCGACATTTTCCACAATCGTCCGCAAACGCTGTCCTGCAAGTATGCGAAGTTCGGGATCAAATACACGGATGGTGCCTTCCAGAACAGCGTTGCTTGAAATAACGTTATCGGCGTCACCGGCATGGAATTTACCGATAGAGACGACCAGTTCTTTCAATGGATCCGCATTGCGGCTGACAATCGATTGAAGTGCGACCATGATATGACTCGCTGCTAAAATCGGATCGACCCCTTGATGAGGTTCTGCACCGTGAGTTCCAAAGCCGTGGACAATAATTTTGATGGCATCTTCAGAAGCCTGCAAAAAGCCGTCTCGCAAATAAATGCGACCACTTTCCATTTTGCTTTGCAAGTGAGCACCGTAAACGGCATCAACACCTTCTAGACAACCGTCTTCAATCATTGCACGTGCACCGCCCGGCGATAGTTCCTCACCAAATTGATGGATTAACACAATCGTTCCAGGCAATTCGTCTTGAATGGCGATCATTGCTTTAGCAAAACCAAGTAACGCAGCGGTATGGCCGTCGTGTCCACAAGCGTGCATAACGCCGGGGACCGTGGATTTATAGAGTACATCTTTTTGATCGTCAATCGGCAAAGCATCGAAATCTGCACGGAACGCAATCGTCTTGCCGGGATTGCCGCCACGGATTGTACCAACAACCCCGCGTCCGCCAACCCCACGGCGAACTTCAACGCCCATTTCTTCTAATTGATCTGCAATAAAAGCAGGAGTCGTGATTTCTTGATGCGACAATTCTGGGTTCATATGGAGATGTCTTCTTATTTCCACCATTTCTTCGAACAAGGCATCGACCTGTTCAGTAATTGTCATATTCCAAAACTCCTTTAAGTGTAAAATAAATTACCAATCATCTATAAAGTTTACTATAGTATAAGTATACAGTAAGTTAAATCCATTGGAGGCTCTCAAATGAAAATCACAAAAGCGACATTACATGCGGTCAGATTTCCTCTAAGCGAACCATTTATTATTTCCTATGCGACCTATCCGGACATGCCGGCATTAATTATTGTACTGGAAACAGATACCGGACTGACCGGTTATGGGGAAGGCGTTCCAGATGAACATGTAACTGGCGAATATTTCACTTCAGCATTTGAAGTCTTAAAAGAACGATTCCTGCCAGCCATTATTGGAATGAGCCCATTTGATATCGAAGCGATCCATTCGAAAATGAATGCTTTAATGACAGGCAATTCAGCTGCAAAAGCCGCTGTAGATATTGCTTGTTACGACTTGATGGGAAAAGCAGTGGGACAGCCAGTTTACAATTTATTGGGCGGACAAGCGACCGAACACTTGGATTACCCGAAAGTACTGAGCATCGAAGCGCCTAAAATCATGGCAGAAAAAGCGAAGAAAGCGGTTGAAATGGGTTATGCTTCTCTTAAACTGAAAGTAGGCAAAGGACAAGCACAAGAAGACGTCGATCGGATTTTGGCCGTTCGTGAAGCAGTCGGCAGAGATACGCCAATCCGTGTAGACGTCAATCAAGGATGGAAAACGCCAGGCATTGCAGTCGCAGCGATTAAACAACTCGAGGGCGCGAACATTGCTTGGATTGAACAGCCAATCCGTATGGGGGATATTCGCGGGTTAGCAGAGGTCCGGTCGAAGACGGCCGTCCCAATCATGGCTGACGAAAGTATCCAATCGATGGAAGACTTGTTGGAAATCATTCGTTTACAAGCAGCAGACGTTATTAACATTAAGCTAATGAAAAGTGCCGGCATTTTCCATGCTGGGCAAATGGCCAAGGCTGCTGAATCCGCTGGCATGCTGTGTCAAATTGGTTCTATGGTCGAATCGTCTGTCGGCTCAGCAGCAGGCTATCACGTCGCGATGTCACGCATCAATATTGAAAGCACTGAATTGACGGGCCCATTGCTCTTTAGTGAAGAAATTGGCGATCTGAACTATCAACATCCGTACGTATTATTATCCGGCAAACCGGGTCTAGGTGTAGAAGTAAGTCAAGCACAACTAGACAAGCTAACTGAGAAATCATGTGTAATTGAATAGAAACAGAAAAACTCGCATCCCTGAATGGGGATGCGAGTTTTTTGGCTATCTCTACCTAGTTTCAAGTTGTCCTCAAACATCAGTATCCTGAATCAAACTCAAAAAGCGCTTAGTCCGCTCTTCTGTTGGGTGGTTGAAGATGTCTTCAGGCTTGCCGCGTTCGACGATACGTCCTTCGTCCATGAACAGCACTTCGTCAGCGACGCCTTTGGCAAAGCGCATTTCGTGGGTCACCACAACCATCGTCATGCCTTCAGCAGCTAAATCTTTCATGACTTGTAGTACTTCGCCGACCAGCTCGGGATCGAGGGCGGATGTCGGTTCGTCGAACAACATAACTTTTGGTTCAAGTGCCAGCGCACGGGCGATGCCGACGCGTTGCTGCTGACCACCACTTAGCTGGAATGGGTAGTCGCTCATTTTTTCGCCGAGTCCAACTTTTGTCAGCAACTGCTCGGCTTTTTTTCTAGCCAGCTTTTTATCTTGTTTTTGGACAGTAATAGGACCTTCCATGACGTTTTCAAGAGCGGTCATATGAGGAAATAGATTGTAATGTTGAAAAACCATTGCTGATTGTTTACGAAAAGCCATAATCTGCTTTTTTGACAAAGGTTTAGAGAAGTCGACAGTTTGTTCGTCGATTGTCACCGAACCTGAAGTCGGAGTCTCTAATGTATTGAGGCAACGCAGAAACGTCGTTTTCCCGGAACCGGATGGGCCAATAACTACGATGGCCTGTCCTTTTTGAACATCTGTGTCAATGCCTTTCAATACTTCAAGATCACCGAACTTTTTATGCAAATTTTTTATTGAAATCATGTCAAGCTCCTTACTGCAATCAGTGAACTGCTTTTATTATCTGGAAACGTAGCGGTCAAAGCGATTTTCGAGTCTTCCTTGAACCAATGACAAGGCAAAGCAAATGACCCAATAAAGCAACGCCGCTTGTCCATATAACAGCAGAAACTCGTAATTGGTCGCGGCAATTTGCTGGGCAACTCGGAACATCTCGGTAACTAAGATTAGAGATGCAAGAGACGTATCTTTAATGAGGCTAATGAACGTATTCGAAAGTGGCGGCAAAGAGACACGCGATGCCTGTGGTAAAATAACGCGCCGCAAGGATTGAGTGTAGGACATGCCGATTGTATTGGCTGCCTCCCATTGGCCTTTCGGAATCGACAGGATGGCTGCCCGAATCACTTCAGAAGCATAGGCTCCGACGTTCAGTGAAAAGCCAATGACTGCCGCTGGAAATGGATCGATCGTGATACCGAGTGTCGGCAATCCATAAAATAAGATGAACAACTGCACCAATAAAGGCGTTCCGCGAATAATAGAAACGTAAATTCGTGCGATAATCTGGAAAGTTTTAACCGTTGATATTCGTGCTAAAGCTGTCAAAATCGCCAGTATCAATCCGAAAATAAAAGAAATGATTGATAAAGGCAAAGTGAATTGAATCGTTGCCTCGATTAATGGAAGAAATGAGGATTGTGCAATGTCTACAAGCCGTTCCATTCTAACCGGATTCGAGAAAATACTATTCAAGTACATTTTCACCAAACCATTTTTCTGAAATTTCATCGTATGTGCCGTCTTCAATCATGTCAGCCAAAGCCTGATTAGCTTCTTCTACAATTGCACCGCTGCCTTGTCTGAACAGCAAAGCGCTTTGTGCAGCATCTTCAGACTTATCAACAACTTTTACTTGCGCATCGGGACGCTCTTTCAGAAAATCCAAAACGGTCAAATTATCATTAACTGTCGCATCGACGCGGCCCGAATTTAATAATTCGATTGCCTGGTTGAACCCTTCGACGCCTTCAAGCTCAGCGCCAAATGAAGTTGCCGTTTCAGCGTAGTTGCTTGTCAGCGACTGTGCAGACAACTGACCTTCTAAATCTTCAAAGCTTTTAATTTCACTATTATCTTCAGCGACTACGAGGACTGCAGTCGAAGTAATATATGGATCTGAAAATTCGTAGCTTTCTTGACGTTCTGGATTAATGCCGACTTGGTTGGCAACCATATCAAAACGGCCGGCATCCAATCCTGCGAACATGGCATCCCATTGTGTTTCGAGAAACTCAGCTTCAACACCAAGACGATCTGCAACTTCACGTGCGATTTCAACGTCGAAGCCAGTCAATTCTCCTGAAGCATCATGGAAAGTGAAAGGAGGGTATGTTCCTTCTGTACCGATAACCAATGTTCCTTCTTCCTGAACCTTAGCCAATACATCTTCTTCAGATCCGCCGCTCTCCACCGCATCATCTGTTGTTGGGTCTTCTTCAGGAGATCCGCTGCAAGCTGCCAATACTAGCAATACCACCAAAAATAAAAATGCTAAACTATATTTCTTCATAAAAAATCTCCTCTATTCTTCTATGATTTTGTGTTCCGTGATTCCGTTATGAGTGTCCATATCCCTTAATTTCATTCTATAAATAATGAATGCAAATTCTAAAGCCTTTTTGACCAACTGGAATAGTAGGTTTAAAGGTTAAAAAAAGGAATGTTTGTTCATCAGTCCAACAGAATCCAGAAGCTGATTTATTATAGCACGCCTTTACAGCAGTCTCAAATGAAGTGAACGGAAAAAGTTTTTTACGTGATTGCCTCTCGAGCAAACCACAATACTATACACATCTGGAGCGAGTATAGAAATGAAAAAAAGCGACAGGGCATTCTTTTTTTAATAAATTATTTGTGTTTTTAAAGAGAACATCTTATAATAGCTTAATAGTAAAGGTTTAATTGACAAGGTTTGTAAGTTTCGTTTTGTGTTTTTACACAGGACAAATGTTTTGGAGAAAAGGAGTGTTGAAAATGGAACGAATTATGATTACAGGTGCTTTGGGACAGATAGGGGCTGAGCTAGTCGGGAAAATGCGCAGCATTTATGGCAATGACAATGTATTAGCAACAGATATCCGACAGACTGCCGATCAATCGGGTCCTTTTGAAATTTTAGATGTGACAGATGCACAGAGAATGCACGATTTGGCAAAGAATTTTGGAGCAGATACTATGATCCACATGGCGGCTTTGCTGTCGGCGACTGCTGAAGAAAAACCTCTTCTTGCCTGGAACCTAAATATGGGCGGTCTGGTAAATGCGCTCGAAGCATCTCGTGAGCTGGGCATGCAATTTTTCACACCGAGTTCCATAGGGGCATTCGGTCCTTCAACACCTAAGAAAAACACGCCACAAGATACTTTGCAACGTCCGACCACTATGTACGGTGTCAATAAAGTCTCTGGCGAATTGCTGTGTGACTATTATCATACAAAGTTTGGTGTTGATACACGCGGCGTTCGTTTCCCAGGGTTGATTTCAAATGTAGCGCAGCCGGGCGGCGGAACAACTGACTATGCGGTGGACATCTATTACCAAGCGATTGAACAGGGAAGCTACACGTCGTACATTGCAGAAGGCACTTACATGGACATGATGTATATGCCGGATGCATTGCAGGCCATCGTCGACTTGATGGAAGCAGATCCTGCCAAACTGGTTCACCGAAATGCATTTAACGTAACGGCTATGAGCTTTGAACCTGAGCAAATCGCTGCATCTATTCGCAAACACATTCCGGATTTTAAAATGTCTTATGCGGTTGATCCAGCAAGACAGGAAATCGCAGACAGCTGGCCGGACAATATTGATGCATCAGCGGCTAAATGTGAGTGGGGCTTTAAAGCGTCATACGATTTGGATGCGATGACTCTTGATATGCTGGAAAAATTAAAAAAAAAACTTCAACTAGTTTGACTGAACTTCGTTAAAAAAGATATGAACCCAAAAATGCCATCCGCAGACTGCGGATGGCATTTTAGTTGATTAGAATAATAAGTGTGCAACGCCTACAACAATCGGCAAAGCGATAATTGTGCGAAGAAGGAAAATGATGATCAAATCCAGAATGTTGACGGGAATTTTGGACCCAAGCAGTAATCCACCGACTTCAGACATATAAATCAATTGCGTCACGGACATTGTAGCTACGACAAAGCGCGTCATTTCAGACTCGATGTCTGCACCAAGGATAGCCGGTAAGAACATATCGGCGAAACCAACGACCATTAATTGTGCAGCTTCAGCTGCTTCTGGAACACCCAGTAAATTCAAATAAGGGACAAAGGGAGTACCTAAAATAGAGAAAACAGGCGTATATTCAGCTAAGATCAATGCTACAGTACCAAATGCCATGACAACCGGTGCAACACCAATCCACATATCCAAAACATTCTTGAAACCGTCTTCGAAGAACTTGGCGATTGAACGATTGTCTTTTGCTTTTGTTAAGGCATTTTCAATGCCATGAGAAGCGACATTATAGCCTTTCGGAACATCCTCTGATTGAGATTCCTGCGGCGAACCATCTATGAATGTAGTTGGTTTATTTGTCAGCGGATAAATACGTGGCATGATCAATGCCAAGATGATTCCAGCCAAAATTACAGTAGCATAGTAAGGAAGGAAGTAGTTGGCTAGACCGATTTCCTGAATGACGACGATCGCAAACGTGATTGAAACCACTGAGAAGGTAGTTCCAATTATTGCTGCTTCACGCTGCGTGTATCTGTTTGCTTCGTATTGTTTGCTTGTCAATAAGACACCAATGGTACCGTCTCCAACCCACGACGCCAAAGCATCAATAGATGAACGTCCAGGCAGACGGAAAAGTGGCCGCATGATTTTCACCATTATCGTACCGAAAAATTCCAATAAGCCAAAATTCATCAAGAGCGGCAGGAATAGTCCTGCAAAAAGGAAGATCGTGAAAAGGAAAGACAGTAAACCGTCTCCAGCTAGAAGAAGTCCACCAGTGTTTTCATTCCAGATAGGTTCGGGACCAACTTGGAACAAGACCATGACAGCGAAAACTGCGCCAAGAATCCGGACGATGGTCCAGAACAGATTGACATTAAAGAGCTTGTCGATAAATGAAACATAGTCGGTTTCGTTGACTTTCTTCGTAATAAAGATTAATGAACCCAGAGCGGCTACAATTAAAATGCCCATCATGATCCACGGTACGATGGATTCGATAGCTCCAGCCATCAGGTTAGCAAGTACTGCTATAGTTACCATCCAAACTGTTTGCCCATCTTCATCTACTGTTGGAATTGGCACCAGAAACAGCAGGATTCCCAGTAAAGAAGGAATCAAGAATAATAGCCAGGTTGAAGCAGAAAACTTTTTCACAAATAATTCCCCCTTTTCTCCGTGCATGAATACACATAATAATAACTGATTATACAACGTTTTTCTCTATGTAAACGCTTTATAGCCAATGTTTATATTATCTGAAAACGTCCTAAAAAAACACCCCCCAACTGAGAAAAAGTTGAAGGGTGTCAGTTTAGAAGGTTTTTTCGAAATCCTCATGCCAGCGATAATTGTAGAAGCGTTCTTTCGTCAGCCAATTTTCTGTAGCTGTATCACCTTGTTGAAGCTTATGTTCCATTTCCTCAAGCATCCAGGCAGTTTGAGAGATATGAGCTTTCATCGAATTCATTTTTTGGTCACGAACTTCACGGATGTCGAAAATGACATCAGGTTGACCAAGCACCTCTACCGTATTGTTCGCAAAAGCAACACCATGCAATGTCGGACGGTCTTTCATCCGGCGGACAGCACGAACAACCGCGCGAGCAGTCGCCTCGTGATCTGGATGAACAGCAAAGTCAGGATAGAACGTGATGATCTTCGAAGGGTTCAACTCTTCGATTAAATCAGTCATCATGCTAACCATTTTCTCGTCGTCTTCAAATTCAATGGTCTTGTCGCGTAAGCCCATCATACGAAGGTCAGTCAATCCCATTGCGTCTGCAGAGGCCTGGAGTTCCTTTTTGCGGACTTCCGGCAATGATTCTCTTGTCGCAAATGGCGGATTGCCTAAGTTACGACCCATTTCGCCAAGTGTCAGACACGCGTATGTAACAGGGGTGCCTTGTTGAATATGTGTCGTGATCGTTCCAGAAACACCGAACGCTTCATCGTCCGGGTGAGGGAAGACGACCAGCACATGACGTTCTTGTGGAATTGTCATAGTGAGTCCCTCCCTTAATAACTAAACGGTGTTTCGCTAATTTGCAGCGCCACCGCCAGTTTTCCAGCGCCATCGTGTCCTGCAAGTAGCAGTCGGCCCTGATCGTCCAATTCGTAATGCGTGATGCCTTGTGCGTAGACCCAGCCATGTGGTAATTTCAGTCCGACACGGTGTGGGCTATCACCCACCACTTTTCCGAGTTCGTAATTGATGACAACGTTTCGGATAAATGCACCGGCGTTGAAAAAGCTTTCGTTAAAATGTGATGCATATGAGCCATTCGTTGTTTCCAAATGAAGGTAAACATCCTTGCGTGCGAATGCATCCAGTTCAACCTGCAATTTTTTTACTTCTACTAGTTCCATGATGTTCCCCCTATAGAATCGGTATTCTAACAGTATAGGGAATTATGCGAGAGAATGCGATTAGCTTGTTTTACGAGAACCGAAATAATGCTAAAATAGAAAGTAAGAATGTTCGCAAAAAAGGATGGATTTAGTGAAAGTCATAGTGAAGTTTGTTTTTTCAATTATTGGTATCTTACTGATTAGTGGTTTTCCAATACTGATGGGCGGATTGATGGTAGGAGAACTGCGGCTAATAGAATATGTCCGGTCGATACAGGATGCGCTAAGAAGCCTATGGCCGCTTCAGCAACTATCCGTAGAAAACTATAAGATCGGACGTGAAGTTCCGGTATTTCCACAGATTTTCGAATACATAAGCTATTCTCTCGAAATCCTTTTTCTGGCCTTGGCAGTAGCCGTCGTGCTCGCGATTTTCTGTACTATACTGACAATGCTTTTACCGGAACGTGTTCGTGATCGAATCAAAGTAGCCTTGTATTTTCTTGAATCAGTTCCCGACTTGTTAGTCATCATGTTAGCTCAACTAACTGTTATTTTTATTTTTGACAAGAGCGGCGTCTTGATTTCCAAAATAGCGGTTATCGGTGGAGAGCGGATTTACTAGTTGCCTATACTTTGCTTGATGATCCTCCCGATGATCCAGCTATATCGTTTATGTATGCTAACTTTCCAGGAAGAAGAGCGGCAAATGTATGTAGAACTTGCACGTTCACTTGGGTTTTCAAAAGTCTACATTATCTTGGTTCATCTGTTTCGCAATGCCATCGTCAGTGTGTTTTTTCAGTCCAAAAAGACGATGTGGTTCATGCTGTCCAATCTTTTTGTGCTGGAATTGATGTTTAACTTGCCAGGAATTATGCTATTTCTTCGAGACAACCTGTCACCAACAATCTTTTTGTTGACAGTCCTGAGCTTTTTTCTGCCGATGTTCATTTTCTACAGCTTGGGCGAGTGGCTATTTCTTCGCCGTTTACGCGGAAAGGAAGTGCTGTAAATGTGGAAACAGCCTATTTTTATCATTGGCTTTAGCATTTTGGCGATCTTCCTTTTCGGAAGTTTTGCCTATGAATGGATTTTCGGGAATGTGCCAAGGCAACTATTTTTCATTAAGGAAAATGGTCACGTGGTCGAAGGGTTACCGATTTCACCAAAATGGGCTTTTCCGTTCGGAACCGATCAATTCGGTTATGACATGCTCGGAAAAATTATTATCGGAGCTAAATTTACTATCATTGCAGCGTTAGCCATTGCAGCCCTTCGCATGTTAATTGCAATTCCATTAGGATTCATTTTAAGCACCTATTTGCGGCGTCACCAAACCTGGATTAGCGGCTTGATTGATTCGCTGCATTATATTCCATTGACATTATTTGCTTATTTTGTACTCATACCGGTTTTATGGATGCCAGAAGATGGGTTCTCGACAGGCATGTGGGAGCGCATCGCCATTCAAATTGTCATTATGGCATTTTTGACGATGCCCATTGTTTCCGTTTTGATTGCTAATGAATCTGCGCTGCTTTATGACAAAGAATATGTGTTAGCCTCCAGAACGTTAGGAGCTGGACGGTTTCGGATTATCTGGCGCCATTTGTTTCCGCAGATGCGAGAAAAGCTTGCGGTTTTGTACGGTCAACAAGTGATTGAGACGTTTGTTATACTGGCGCATTTGGGCTTACTGAATTTATTTCTCGGAGGTACCAAAGTTAGCTACGACCCATTGTTCGGTGATCCTCCAATGTCTATTGCATACGAATGGGCGGGGCTATTCGGTTCTACTTTCCGTTATTTGCTTGGAGCTCCGTGGCTCCCGCTAACATCGGTCCTGTTTATTTCGATTTCAATACTGTCAGTATCGTTCATGATAGAAGGCTATGTGCGTTCAAAAAATCCAAAAGTGAAAAAGAGTTCTAATGCTAAGGAGAAAAGCAGGGTAGTTGCGTGGGATAAAGAGCAATTGCGTGAAAAAATGGTGCTGTTAAAAGCGAGTGACAACACGCTAAAAAAATAAACTGAGCCATCATTAGTTATTTCTCTACTGGTGGTTCGTTTTTTCTGAAAAAAAAGAAGCCGCTTTTGCGACTTCTGCCTGTTCATTTTACAACTCAGTTACTCTAACTTCAGGTTTCGTGAATTTCGAAGCAGCCCCGTGCATAACCGGACCGACGTATTCGTTCAGCTTCCAGCCGTGTTGAATCGCTGTAGCTACAAAAATCTTAGCATTTAGAACAGCGTCTTTCACGGATTGGCCGTTTGCTAGGTTAGCGGTGATCGCAGCAGCGAACGTGCAACCTGCCCCGTGATTATAAGTTGTGTCTGTTTTTTCGGATGTTAGTAAATAATGTGTTTTGCCGTCAAACAGTAAATCAGCTGCTTTTTCATGCTTCAGCTGCTTGCCGCCTTTGATGACAACAAACTCGGCACCATGCGCGTGGATTTTTTCAGCAGCTGCCTGCAAGTCTTCAACCGTTTGCAATGCACCTAACCCTGATAATTGTCCTGCTTCCACCAAGTTTGGTGTAACAACTTTAGCGTTTGGCAATAAATACTTAATCATAGCATCGACGTTTTCAGGGAATAAAACTTCGTTTTCGCCTTTACACGCCATTACGGGATCAATGACGACATCTTCAATTCCTGAGTCGGCAATCGCTTTACCTGCCATTTCAATAATATCGACAGTTGGAAGCATGCCTGTCTTCAAGGCATCAATACCTGTGGAAAACGCTGTTTTTAACTGAGCATCTAGCGTATCCAATGCAATGGGGTGAATGCCGTGGCTCCAGCCATTTTCAGGATCCATGGTCACGATGACGGTCAAAGCGTTCATGCCATATGTTCCATGTTCTTGGAAAGTTTTAAGATCTGCTTGTATACCTGCACCGCCAGAAGTATCTGATCCAGCAATGGTTAACGTTTTTTTGAGTGTCATTCGAATATCTCCTTTAATTGAAATATGTCATTGTCACCATTTTAACAAAAATTCGAACATTTACAACGGATTGTGCTTATTTGGTGCAAGCAGTAGAACGGTTGTTGCTATGCAAACAAGCAGAAATGCAACTGCAAAAATCCCCATTAAAGCATAGCCGCTTTTGAAAAGGCCAATCGTTATAAGTAATGTTAGAATAGAAACAACAGCTACAATTAGACCAAGGCAGCCCAATCCAGCGCGCTTTGCGCCTTCTGGAGCACTTGTACCTTTGGTTTTAGAAATACTGGTGATTTTTTCGCGCCAATCGGCCATCCTGATCGCTCCTTTGGGCAATCGTACCATGAAGCTGGGATGAATAGAATATAAGAAAGAAGGGGTTTGCTTGGCGAAAGATCCGAAATTGACTGAGATCGAACGTTTGTTGGAAGAAATGAAAGAGCAGGGAAATGCGAAAGAATCCGGCTTTTGGAAGAGCACCAAATTGATAATGAGCGTCTGGCGCAATTCTTTTCTCGTACTGATTGCGGTTTTATTGCTGTTGCTGGTGGCATTGCCATTGGGTGCTTTTTGGATGATCCAAGGCAGTACCTTCACGGAAAGCAAAGGCGCTTTTTTGGAGCAGGTCCAGGACTTGAATGAATTGTCCACAGCGGAAGCTTTTTCGAAAGTCATTATTGAACGCGAGGACAATGCGGTATTTGGTCAGGAAATCGGACTTGATTTGCCTGGTACGAAACGGCAGTTGCTCGTCGTTATCCCAGGATCGGTCCGTGCTGGCATTGATTTTTCCAAAGTGTCTGAAGAAGATATTGTGCTTGACGAAGATGCCAAAACAGCGACATTGACGTTGCCGCCGGCAGAATTTCTAGGAGGACCCGAACTGTTCATGGATCAGGTAGAGGTTTATTCGTATGAAGGGCTGTTCCACAGCGGTACCGATATTTCTGAAGCTTATGAATTGGCGGAAGAGGCCAAAAACCTGATGCTCCAAGAAACAGAAGGCCAAGGTGTGCTGCAGACGGCAGAAGATAATGCAGCACGTTCCGTTCAGGAAATGTTCGGTCTAATCGATTATGATGTCACAGTAGAGTTCGAGGAGTGATGAAGTTGCAGAAACCGATTTTTCACAACGATTGGCAGCAGGTCGTCGGTGAAGAATTCGAAAAACCTTATTATTTGGAGTTGCGCGCGTTTTTAAAAGAAGAATATGCCATCAAAACTATTTTTCCCACAATGGGAAACATTTGGTCGGCTTTTGAACACACTTCATATCAAGACGTTAAAGTTGTCATTCTCGGACAAGATCCGTATCACGGACCAGACCAGGCGCATGGGCTTAGCTTCTCGGTTCAGCCCGGAGTGCCGCATCCACCGAGTTTGCGCAATCTGTTCAAAGAGTTGAAAGAAGATATTGGGTGCGATAAACCAAAAGACGGCACCTTAACAAAGTGGGCCGACCAGGGCGTCTTACTGATGAACACCGTACTGACGGTAAGAGCGGGGGATGCACATTCGCATCGCAATAAAGGCTGGGAGACGTTTACTGACAGAGTCATCCGTAAATTGTCCGAACGCGAAGAGCCAATTGTTTTTGTGTTATGGGGCAGACCTGCCCAAACGAAAAAACGGCTCATCAATCTCGAAACACATGATGTTCTCGAAGCTCCTCATCCGAGTCCGCTCAGCGCCCATCGTGGATTTTTTGGCAGCCGTCCATACTCAAAAGTGAACAGTCTGTTACAAAGCCGCGGACAGCAACCCATCGATTTCTGTTTGGACTGAAATAGAGCAGATAGACGTGTTAAAATGAAATTAATTCGAAACGGAGAGGGGGCTGTTACATGGCCATCGACACCATGCGTATTTTAAATGAAATCGACAAGCACACAACGCGCGCTCGAAGCGGCGATTCAGCGAAAGTGCGTGACTCTGTCGCGGCAATCCGCGCATTATGCGATTTACTGCTGGAGGATGATCAACCGACGATCGATAAGCAAGTACCGCGCGCCGTGCCGCTTGCTTCCCCTCAACCGCAGACGGTAACTGCCGTCAACAAGCTGAAAGAAGAAGACGCAAACGGCGATTCGCTGTTTGAATTTTAAATGAAAAGAGGAAGTCGAATATGAAGTTTTTCTTGATTGCCGGAGCGGTTAACGCCCTCCTGTCTGTCGCATTTGGCGCGTTCGGCGCGCATCTCTTGGAAGGTCGAGTTGCAGATAAGTATTTGTATACATGGCAAACTGCCGTACAATATCAAATGTTCCACTCGATCGGCTTGATCGTTGTCGCGATTTTGATGAGCTCATCATTGCTTGGTTCGCTTGGAGCTCTTAATTGGGCGGGCTATTTAATGCTTGCCGGAATCGTCATTTTCTCAGGCAGCCTATATGTATTGAGCTTAACCGGCATCAGCGTTCTTGGTGCGGTTACGCCAATCGGCGGCGTTGCGTTCATCGCCGCTTGGGTAATGGTCATCATTGCCGCAGTAAAAGCATTGTAATAGAGTGTGGGAGGACAATCCGCTTTACGCGGATTGTCCTTTTTGGAGTTGTGGAAAGTAATTAGAGTGATTTGGAAAGTATCTATGCTGATTCAGGAAGTATTTGTCCTTAAACGGAAAGTATTTTACCCAAATAAGAAAGTATATCCAAATAAATGGGAAAAATGAGCGAAGATTCGTCGCTGATTCCATGGCGAGGTGCAGTCTTGGACGTTTGAGGTGCGAAAATGGGTCCGCGAGGTGCGGTCACCACCATTCCAATAGAAAAAGCCGCCCAAAAGGCGGCTTTTCACATCATGTATTAAACTTCTAGGAATTTAACAGTTCTTTCAGCATCTAGGCGTGTACCTACATAAAATGAACCGAATTCTGCGTAACGTGCGCTGACTTCATCAAAACGCATTTCGTAGATCAATTTTTTGAATTGAAGAACGTCGTCTGCGAAAAGCGTAACGCCCCATTCGTAGTCGTCAAAGCCGACAGATCCAGAGATAATCTGTTTTACTTTGCCAGCATAGCTGCGGCCAATCTTGCCGTGTGACAACATTAGCTCTTTACGCGTATCCATCGGAAGCATATACCAGTTGTCGTCGCCATCGCGGCGCTTGTCCATTGGATAGAAGCAGATGTACTGTGAACGCTGAAGTTCTGGATACAGGCGCGCACGGATATGCGGGTTCTGGTAAGGATCTTCATCGGATTTTCCAGCCAGGTAGTTGGAGAGCTCGACAACTGATACGTATGAATACGTCGGAACGGTATAAGCGATCAGCGTCAGCTTATTGTATTCCGTTTCAAGTTCATTCAATTCGTCCATTGTTTCACGCAGCATCATCAGCATCAAGTCAGCTTTTTGGCCAACAATTGAATACAATGCGTGCGCGCCGGTTTTATTTTCATCAGCTTGGTTTATTTTGTCCATAAATGCTTGGAATTCGTCGATCGCAAATTGGCGTTCTTCGTCCTCAAGCATTTTCCAGGATACCCAATCCATCGAACGGAAATCGTGAAGGACGTACCAGCCGTCTAATGTAATTGCTGCTTCATTCATTGCTCAAACACTCCTTTTAATGTAAATCTCTCATCAACCAGTTTATCACAACGCTGCTCCAACTTCCTTCAAAACTACTGGCTGTCACCAATTCGACATGGCGCATACGGGTTTTCAGCGGATGCTGAAAAGGGTAAACTGGAGACAAGGAATTGCAAGAAGAGGAGAAATGGGTATGCCATTATTTTTTGAAGAAACATCCTGGCGTTTCTGGGACCAATCCCTGAGCGCCAAAAGCCGTTCTGCGCTTGAGTCGTTTGCAGCGGATGATACATTATGCGAATTGGTGGGATCGGGGAAAAGCGCCCCAACTGTCCGCACATGGGTTCACGATAACACAGTTGTCTTAGGCATCCAGGATCACCGGCTGCCGCATATTGATGAAGGCATGGACGCGCTGAAAGCACACGGCTTTAAGCCGATTGTCCGGAACTCAGGCGGACTGGCGGTAGTGTTGGATGCTGGTGTTCTGAACATTTCGCTAGTACTGTCGGAAAAAGATAACGCTATCGACATTTCGACAGGTTACGAATTGATGCTTGATTTGGTGGAAGAATTGTTCCCGGAAGCCGCTATCGATGCCTACGAAATCGTTGGCTCATACTGCCCGGGATCTTATGACCTTAGCATTGGCGGTCGGAAATTTGCTGGCATCTCACAGCGCCGGATTCGCCGCGGTATTGCTGTTCAGGTTTATCTATGCGTAGACGGCAGCGGTTCAGAACGTGCAAAAGTTATCCGTGACTTTTATAAAGCAGGGCTGCAGGGTGAAGAAACGAAATTCATCTATCCTGAAATAAAACCCGAAACGATGGCGTCACTCAGTGAGCTGCTGGGCAGAAATATTACGGTACAAGAAGTCGTGATAGACCTTCATGCTTTAATGGGCGCACCGGCACCGATGCCACTGCAGCCCAATGAGACGGAATTGTACGGATTTTATTTGGATCGTGTAGTTGAACGCAACCGCAAAATGCTAGAACGCTCTCTTGAATAGAAGCGTGGCACTGGTGTAGAATAACTGTTACATGAAAAATTTGGAGGTGCGCGGGTGAGCTACGCAACGCAAAAATTAGCTGAGGAAAAAGTCTTCAAAGATCCGGTTCATCGGTATATCCACGTGCGCGACCAAGTGATTTGGGACCTGATCAATTCACGTGAAGTTCAGCGTTTGCGCAGGATCAAGCAATTGGGCACCTCGTATTTAGTATTTCACGGCGCGGAACATAGCCGTTTCAACCATTCGCTTGGCGTTTACGAAATAGTCCGCAGAATTTCGGATGATATTTTCCATGGCCGTCCTGAGTGGGATGAAAGTGAACGCCTCGTCGTTTTGTGCGCAGCACTTCTTCATGATTTGGGGCATGGTCCATTTTCGCATTCATTTGAAAAAGTATTTGCTGTCGACCACGAAGAATTTACGCGAAAAATCTTGCTTGGAAACACCGAAGTCAATGAAATTCTCCAGAAGGTGTCACCAGAATTTCCAACGAAAGTGGCCGAAGTTATCGCCAAAACCTATTCGAATAAACAAGTTGTGTCATTGATTTCTAGTCAGATCGATGCGGATCGCATGGATTATCTTCAGCGTGACGCTTACTATACAGGGGTTTCCTACGGCCATTTTGATATGGAACGGATACTGCGCGTTATGCGCCCGCTGGATGATCAAGTTGTCATCAAATCGAGCGGCATGCACGCTGTCGAGGATTACATCATGAGTCGCTACCAGATGTACTGGCAGGTCTATTTCCATCCGGTTGCCCGCAGCGCAGAAGTCATTTTGCGCAAAATTTTACAGCGTGCGAAGGAACTGAGCGAAAGCGGCTATAAATTTGAACAGCCTCCAACTCATTTCTTGTCATTTTTTGACCGCAGCTTTACGTTGAAAGATTATTTGGCGCTAGATGAAGGTGTCTTAATGACTTATTTCCAACTATGGATGACCGAACGCGATCCGATTCTTTCGGACTTGTGCGATCGATTCGTCAACCGGCGCTTGTTCCAATATGTCGATTTTGATCCCGCTAATAATTACAAAAAGCTTGGCGAATTGGAGGAACTATTTCGTTCAGCCGGTATCGACCCAGAGTATTATTTGATTGATGACTCGACATCCGATCTGCCCTACGATTTTTATCGTCCGGGCGAGGAAGAAGAACGCCTGCCGATTCATCTATTGATGCCGAACGGCGACATCAAGGAATTATCGCGGTTGTCACAAATTGTGGACGCCATTTCAGGCAAACGCAGAACCGATTATAAATTGTATTTTCCAGCTGAGCTATTGATTGATGGCAAGAAAAAAGCCATCAAGCAGCAGATTTTGGAAATGCTTCGAGAAGGAGGGGTCTAGTTGCTCCAGGAACATGCAAAAATCGTGGACTTTATTGCCATCGCGGAAGGTGTAACCGGCCGCAAGAAATTGCAAAAAATGATTTATATAATGAAAAAGATGGACATGCCGTTTCAAGAAAAATATGAGTTCCATATTTATGGGCCGTATTCGGAGGAATTGACTGCTCGTGTAGAGGAATTATGCGATATGGGCTTTTTGTCAGAGGCATTGGAAGATAAAGGCTCTTACGTCCAATATAAATACGCTGTAACGGAAGAGGGCATGGAGTTCCGCAAGGTTTTAGGCAAATCCATTTTGGATACCCCAATGACCGCCGGGAAACTGAATGCCAGAAGCGGTCGATTTCTGGAATTGACTGCAACACTCCTGTATTTTGACAATTTAAGCTGTCAGGAACAGATCGACAAGCTTCACGCTGTCAAAGGAAAGCTGAACTTTACGGCAGAGGAAATAGATGAAGCTTTCGCTTTTATAGAGGAATTAAGTTCGTAGGAAAAGGGGCGAACGAAAAAAACTCCCGTTACGGAAGTTTTTGAGTAGTTATTAATAGAACAGGCACTTTCACTTTTCTCGGTGTCTAGTTCCAGCAGCCAGATTCTAGGGTCATAAGTCACGCTGGCTGTGCGGCTGAAAATACGCCGCTTCGCCAGCGCGTCTTATGCCCGTCGAATCTACACGGCTGCTTTCACTTTTCTACTGTCCAGTTGCAAGTGCCTAGCTCCTCGGGACATAAGTCAACCCAACTGTGTGGCAAAGAACGCCACACTGCTGGTCTGCCTTATGCCTGTCGGGGGCCCGCAGGATGCGGGTCAGCTAACCGTTGCGACAGGAAGTCGCGATTTTAGGTTAGCTTCAGCTTTTGGCCATTTCCGCCTCTCTATTGATCGCTAAAGAGTTTGCCTTTTGTTCCGTAGTCAGTTTTTTTCAAGTCTTCGATAAAGACGGTAACATTTTCGATAGGTGCGCCTGTTGTTTCAGAAACAGCTTCGGATACCTTTTCGACAAGTGCACGTTTTTGGTCTTCTGTGCGGCCTTCGAGCATTTTTACAGTTACGTATGGCATAATGGACACAGCTCCTTTTCTTAAGAATACTATCATCATAGCAGAACGGAGGATTCAGACAATGGCGAACGAAGAAAAACCAAAACAAAAAGTAGGCTTTACCATTATAAAAAACGATCCGACGGGCGGCCATAAAGGCTACGGCATCGGGTCTTTATCCCTGGAAAACGTCTCTCCGCTGTTCATCGACGTGGAAGAGCAGGAAGCTTTCATTGATATCGGTGCGATGCATGCCCGCAGTGAAGTAGAGCGCGGCATCAAATTTACTACTAATCCGGAAGATTCGGCGGGTGGAAAAGATTATTGGCTCGTGTGGATCACCATCGATTTTAATCCAGAAGGTCCTTATTACGCAGGCATTGCTGCGTGCGAAATGGTGGTCAACCGTGAGAAACGCCGTGGCTATAAGAATTTAGCTGATCACGTCAACCGCATGGACAAGTCGATGAAGCGCAAAATTCTTGTCGATCAAATGGATGACTCATCGAAGAAAGTGCTCGCTGAATATCTGGAGTCTCATAACCCTGAAATGTGGCAGCGCAGCGCAGAACAGCTTCATCAAGATCTGGGTTGCAAATAAGAGAATTCCACTTGGCCAATAAATTGCTCAAGTGTAAAAGTGGAATATCTATTAAAAATGCAGTTTTTTGAACAGAATATGACATTTCAATTTGCTTCCAATGGATGGTTGAAGTTGTCTTTAAAAGGCAGTACACTAGAACTATAGCTTTTCAATAGAAAGCTAGGACACCTGATAGCGAGCAAGTGCTGTGAGCCATTGCGATAAAACCCAAGCCCAATGCCTCATGTCTCTTTCTCTGCACCATCAGGCTTTAAAAAGGTTTTCTGTGAAGGGAAAAAATTCCCTGTACAGGAAACCTTTTTATTTTTAGTGTAGCGGTAATTTCATCGGGTAAAGAGGAATAGGAAAAAAATATTGCACTTTTTTCGAAAACACTTATACTTTTTTAAGTGGATTTTATTCAGAATGAAAAGGAGTTTGATTATAGATGGCAGGATTTTGGTATACAGAAAAACAAACAGAGAATTTCGGGATTACGATGAAGATCAACAAGACGCTTCACACGGAACAAACGGAATTTCAATTTCTTGAAATGGCAGAAACAGCGGAATGGGGCAATATGCTGTTCTTGGACGGCATGGTCATGACTTCTGAAAAAGACGAGTTTGTCTATCACGAAATGGTCGCGCATGTTCCGTTGTTTACGCACCCGAACCCGGAGAACGTATTAGTAGTTGGCGGGGGAGATGGCGGTGTCATCCGTGAGATCCTGAAACACCCGTCTGTCAAAAAAGCAACACTTGTCGATATTGACGGAAAAGTCATCGAGTACTCGAAAAAATTCCTGCCAAGCATTGCGTCAGGTTTGGAAGATTCACGCGTTGAAGTGATCGTCGGAGACGGCTTTATGCATATCGCTGAATCTGACAACGAATTTGACGTTATCATGGTTGATTCAACTGAACCGGTCGGACCGGCAGTGAATCTGTTCTCGAAAGGCTTCTATGCGGGTATTTCGAAAGCCTTGAAAGAAGATGGTATTTTCGTGGCGCAATCCGATAACCCTTGGTTTAAAGCAGATTTGATCAAGCAAGTTCAACGTGATGTTCAAGAAATTTTCCCTATCACGAAGCTTTATTTGGCGAATATCCCTACTTACCCAAGCGGTTTATGGGCATTCACAATCGGTTCGAAAAAATACAATCCGTTAGAAGTTCCAGCTGAACGCTTCCATGAAATCGACACGAAGTACTACACTCCTGAGTTGCATAATGCCGCTTTCGTATTGCCGAAATTCGTGAAAGAGTTAACAGGAGAATAAACAATGAGATTTGACGAAACCTATTCAGGAAAAGTATTCATCAAAAGCCATCCGAATTACGAAGAATCAAAAGCCGTTCTTTACGGCATGCCGATGGACTGGACGGTCAGCTACCGTCCAGGGTCTCGTTTTGGCCCAAACAAAATTCGTGAAGTGTCAATCGGTCTGGAAGAATACAGCCCGTATCTTGACCGCGAACTAGGAGACGTAAAGTTTTTTGATGCGGGCGATATTCCGTTGCCATTCGGCAATCCGGAAAAAAGCTTAGCGGAAATCGAAACTTACGTTCACACACTTTTAGCTGATAATAAAATCCCAGTGGGTATGGGCGGCGAGCATTTAGTGTCATTGCCAGTCATGAAAGCAGTCGCCAGCAAATACGACGACTTAGCAATCATTCATTTTGATGCGCACACAGACCTTCGCGAAAACTACGAAGGCGAAGAATATTCGCACTCAACACCAATCCGTAAAATTGCGGATCGCATTGGACCGAAGAATGTTTATTCATTTGGCATCCGTTCAGGAATGAAAGAAGAATTTGATTGGGCGAAAGAACAAGGCATGCACATTTCAAAATTTGAAGTACTCGAGCCTTTAAAAGAAATATTGCCAACACTCGAAGGACGGAACGTTTATGTCACAATCGATATGGACGTATTAGATCCTGCGCACGCACCGGGCACGGGCACAGTCGACGCAGGTGGTATCACGTCTCGCGAATTACTAGCTTCTATCCATGCCATTGCAGCATCAGGCGTCAACGTCGTCGGTTTTGATTTGGTAGAACTAGCACCTGTCTACGATCACTCCGATCAAACCGCCAACACAGCAAGCAAGCTGATGCGCGAAATGATTTTGGGTTGGGTTAAGTAAGAAAAGCGCAAGCGGCTGTTCAGTCCCGACAGGCTTAAGGCAGAACACGCAGGAAATCCTGATTTCCGAAGTGGGTTGACTTATGCCCCAAAGAGCTAGACGCTGGAATATTGCTAATAGAAAGTCGACCTGGAAAGTTCCGGGTCGACTTTTTTGTTCTTTTTAATTATGGGAGATCAGAGAAATAGGTAAATACTTAAAGGCTCCAAAATTAGAATCTTTCATTTGAAAACGGTAAGATAAGAAAGACTAATTATCTGGAAGAGGTGCTAACAATGGAACTTTATAAATGGACGGGCCATCGCGATCAGGCAGTGAAGCTGATGGCGAACCTGGCAAATGCACGCCTGATTTACCTGGTGAATGATGATGAAGCGGTACTACTCTATGAAGCTGAAGGTGGGCCTGGTCTACAGGGAGCGGAATCCTATGAGGTGCTGAATGCTGTGGGGGATATCAACGACGGCTACTATGCGGTGTTCAATAATATTCCGGTGACAGAAGATGGGCGGGAGCTTTTCGAGTCGCGCTTCCAGAATAGAGCGGGAATGGTTGAGAAAGAACCTGGTTTTGCAGCCATCCGCGTATTGCGTCCGTTGAATTCGGACACCTATGCCATTTTGACGTTATGGAAAGACGAGCAATCGTTCAAAGATTGGCAGGAATCGCAGGCGTACGGTCATGCACATGCTAAGCGTGGTACAGCGGAAGGCATCGACAAACGCCCGAATATTTTTCCGCGCCCTTCTTTTGTAACGACCTATATGAGATAAGTAAATCTTAATTTTTTGTATGGAGGAAATCAACAGAGCGTATATCAGTCCTATTCGATATACTCATTGTTTTAATCGGGTCGGATTGTTCAAGCTAGACAGCAAACTTAACGAGAAAACTGGTGAGAAATTGGGGTTGATGAGAAAAAATAGAAAAATGAACGGTCTCCTCAATTGGAGACTGTTTTTTAGTCGTTGAACGAACCTGAAGCCAGAACTTTTAGAGGGAGACGTTTAGTAACGAGTGATAGGAGATATAGAGAAAGTAAACAATCGAACAGAGAGGAAAGTGGCCTATGCATTAGTTTGATGAGGTGTTCATCCAAATTTTAATTTTATTGGCCATTGCGATAACAGTCGTCGGTATCGCAAGAAAAATCAATCAACCCGATACAATCGCGCTGGTTCTAGTGGGTCTTTTCTTGGGAACCACCAGCTTACCATTTCCTTTCATTGACCAGGCGGAAGAATTCATTACCCAATCGGAAGTTTTTCAAGTGATCATCATTTCCTTGTTTTTACCTATTCTGCTCGGAGATGCTACGTTAAAGCTTCCATTTCATCATTTGTATAAGCGAAAAGGGACAGTTATTGGACTTGCGCTGGGTGGGACCTTCCTATCTTTTGTCTTGATCGGTTTCTCGACCCATCTGCTTATTGGCTTGCCTCTTGCAGTAGCTTTTACGTTTGCTGCTTTAATGAGCGCAACCGATCCAATCAGTGTATTATCCATCTTTAAATCAGCTGGGGTTTCAGAAAAGATTTCAACAATTATGGAAGGAGAATCTCTTTTCAATGATGGAATCGCCATTGTTCTCTTTCAAATTTCGTCTGTCTATTTGCTGACTTATATTGAAATGGGATGGGCAGGTTTAGGGAGCGGAGTCTGGCTGTTTCTTCGTTTTGCTGTAGGGGGGATACTGGTCGGAGTGATCCTTGGTTTCCTCTTTTCACAGGTGATCCGCTTTTATGACGATTATCCTTTTGAAATTGCGATTTCCACATTATTGTTTTTTGGCAGTTACTTTATCGCCGAACACCTTCACATATCAGGAATAATCGCTGTAGTAGCAGGAGGATTTGTCTTTAACGATTATGGAGGAAAAATCGGGATGTCCGAGACGACGAAACGCAATATTAATTCATTCTGGGACGTCATTACCCTTATCGCAAATTCACTCATCTTTTTAATTATCGGACTGGAAATTCGCAATATCGATTTTTCTGGCCAATGGCCGATTATTCTATTAGCCATTGTTATCGTTATTGCGGCGAGAGTCATTGCTCTGTTCTTCAGCACAATGCCCGCCAAATCTTTGAATCAGAAAGAACGGATTTTATTGAATTGGGGCGGACTGAAAGGCAGTTTGTCGATTGCTTTGGCTTTAAGTCTTCCAACAGATTTCGAAGGACGTGAAACGATTTTGCTGCTGACTTTTGCTGTCGTCCTTTTTTCTTTGGTAGTCCAGGGCTTAACAATCAAACCGCTGATTAAAAAACTGGGGCTGCAGGAAAAATAAGAGGCAATCGATTGTTTGGGAAAAAAGTGAATTATGTGTAAACGAGCCGATCCAGAAATTTGTGGATCGGCTTTTATAATAGAGCTGCAACTCACTGCGCTCCGGTAAAAAGATCTGGAGCAAACAATGTTGTGCCGTATTGAAAAAGCCGGGTGAATCGGGCTATAATGAAAAGGTTATTATTTGACGGGGAGGCGGAGAGCATGCAAAAAACAGTGACGATCAAACTGACGACGACGATCCGCCAGCCGGATATGGAAGAGCAAGTGATGGTGCTGGAATCTCACGGAACGTTGACGGAAAAAAACAAGCTGCGCTATCTGCAATATATGGAGCAGCAGGACGATCTTGAAATCCGGACGACCGTCAAACTTCAGGAAGATGAAGCAGTGATCATGAGAAGCGGCGGCCTGCAGATGCGGCTACCTTTTTTATTACATAAAGAACAAACTGGCAATCTGACGAATGGACAAGGATCATTTATGCTGACGACGAAAGCGCATGAGCTGTTGATCAGCGATACACGATTCAAGGTCCGATACGATATGGCGTTAGGGTCAGAACATGTCGGCGAATACGAAATGGAAATACAGTTTATGGAGGCTAAATGATGAATGCAGTAGAAAAAGTTCAGCACGCGATCAAGACAGCATTTGCGGAAGCGATTGAAAAAGCAGAATTGACGAACGAACCGGTTGAAGTTCGCCTCGAATCGCCAAAAGACAAAGCGAATGGCGATTACGCTACGAATATTGCCATGCAATTAACGCGTTTGGCGAAAAAGCCACCTCGTGCAATTGCAGAAGCGATTGTAGAAAATCTCGACAAAAATGCGGCGAATATTCAAACAGTAGAAATTGCTGGACCTGGATTTATCAATATCACCATCAAAAAAGATTATTTGCAAGATGTTGTGCAAACTGTGCTGGAGCAAGGCGCTGATTACGGCCGTTCAACAGCAGGTGCTGGCGAACGCATTCAAGTGGAATTCGTATCGGCTAACCCAACCGGCGATCTGCATTTGGGTCACGCTCGCGGATCTTCAGTTGGCGATTCACTGTGTAATGTATTAAATCTTGCAGGATACGAAGTTTCTCGCGAATATTACATCAACGATGCTGGCAACCAAATCAACAACTTGGCGTTGTCGATCGAAGCACGTTATTTTGAAGCACTCGGCAAAGGCGACAGTATGCCAGAAGATGGCTACCGCGGACAAGATATTAAAGATATCGCAAGTGATCTAGTCAAAGAACACGGCGAAAAATTTGTCAGCATGACTCATGAAGAGCGCTTTGAAGCATTCCGCCAGCACGGTTTGAAAGTCGAATTGGCAAAATTGCAGCAGGACCTTGCGGATTTTCGTGTGGAATTTGACGTCTGGTACCCTGAATCGTCTCTTTACAAAAACGGTAAGATCGACGATGCCTTGGCTAAACTGCGCGCAAACGGCCATGTCTATGAAGAAGACGGCGCCACTTGGTTCCGTTCGACGACTTTCGGAGACGACAAGGACCGTGTGCTGATCAAGAACGATGGCACGTACACATACTTGATGCCTGACGTCGCTTACCACGAAGATAAGTTGCAGCGCGGCTTTGGTAAGCTCATCAATGTCTGGGGGGCAGATCACCACGGCTATATTCCGCGCATGAAAGCAGCGATCCAAGCACTCGGTTATGACCGCGACACACTTGAAGTGAGCATTATCCAAATGGTGCAATTGTACAAAGACGGCGAAAAAATGAAAATGAGCAAACGTACCGGTAAAGCAGTAACGATGCGCGAACTGGTCGAATTAGTCGGCTTGGATGCAGTCCGTTATTTTTTTGCAATGCGCTCTGGCGATTCTCATATGGACTTCGATTTGGATTTGGCTGTTTCACAATCCAATGAAAATCCAGTTTACTACTCGCAATATGCTCACGCTCGGATCTCTTCAATTCTGCGCCAAGCAGAAGAGCAAGGCTTATTGGCATCAGAAGAGTATTTGAATTTATTGACTTCTGAAAAAGAAATTGATGTCCTGAAGAAAATCGGTGATTTCCCACAAGTAATCGCGGATGCGGCCAAACAGCGCGCACCTCACCGAATCACTACGTACATTCATGAATTGGCGTCACATTTCCATAGCTTCTATAACGCCAATAAAGTATTGGATGCATCAAACGCTGAAATGACAAGTGCTCGTTTAGCGTTAATCACAGCTGTGAAAACAACTTTAGCTAATGCATTGAAAACAGTCGGTGTCAAAGCTCCTGAAAAAATGTAAGAGACAGTCAATCATTTATGTGTATAATGAAGACAAGAAATAGAATATGATAATGATTCATAAAGGTGCTTATGTCTAAGAACATGAGTTAAAAGGGAAGCCGGTTTAACTCCGGCGCGGTCCCGCCACTGTATGTGAGAGGAATCTGCAAAATGCCACTGAAGCAACGCTTTGGGAAGGTGCAGAAACCGGTGATCACAAGCCAGGAGACCTGCCTTTATGACAACACACCCATATGCCTGCGAGGAAAGGCTGGATGCGCATGCTTTTTTATGGCGTCCTTTCAATCTCTCGCAGAACGTTGCGGGGGATTTTGTGTTTTTATGAATTGTGGATAGGGAACCAACCAGCTCCGCTTTCGGGCGAGCGACAAGCCTCCTTAGTCGCTTTGCTCCTTGCGGGGTCTTGTCTGTCTCGCTGTCCCGCGGGAGTCTCCACTGGTTTGTTCCCTATTTCAACATGTGACAAATAAAGAAGTAGATTTTTGGTAAAGAAGCTGAGGATTTTTTATCAAAAAGAACGAAAGGTGGCGACTCCTGCGTCCTTGGCAATTGGCATCCAGTTGCATGACCCACATGCTGTGGGCCTAAAGCATCCGCCTTGAGTGATTTCTTCGTTTTTTCACTCTTAGTTAAGTTACTGGTTCAACTAGCACTAAAATAGTATAAGGAAGTATAGCGAAGCGGCTCATCTTACCGCAACAAAATAACGATACTACTACTAAAGGGGATTTTATTGATGAAAAATTTTTGGAAGTTTGGTGCAACAGCAGGATTGGCTGCAGTTTTAATGGCAGGATGCGGAGAGACGGCAACGCCAGAAGAAGCACAAGATGTCGAAACGCCAGCAGAACCACCGACAGAAGTAGCGGAGGTTGAATTTCCTGTAACATTGACGGACGCAGTTGGCGATGAAGTTGTTATTGAAGAAGAGCCTAAAGCAATTGTCTCAATGATTCCATCAAATACAGAAATCGCCTATGAATTAGGACTGGGTGAAAAAATAGTTGGCGTTTCAGATTTCGACAATTATCCAGAAGAAACCACAGATATTGAAAAAATCGGCGGTCAGGAATTCAATGTGGAAAAAATCATTAGCCTTCAGCCGGACTTAGTACTGGCGCATGAATCTGGTCTAGGTGTTGGCGATGCTGGATTGCAACAATTACGCGATGCCGGCGTCGGAGTATTCGTCGTCCAAAATGCGGCTAGTTTTGAAGAAGTCTATGATTCGATTACAACAATCGCACAAGCGACAGGTAGTATGGAAGAAGCGGACAGCTTAGTATCAGAAATGGAAGTCCAAGTGGCTGAAATCGAAGAACTTGCATCGACAATTGAAGAGCCGAAAACCGTCTTTTTAGAAGTCGGCAGCCAGCCGGATATTTTCACAACAGGGAGCGGAACCTTCATGGATGAAATGCTGACGCTCATCAATGCCGAGAATGTAGCTGGTGATTTAAAAGGTTGGGTCAGTATGGACCCGGAAGCCATTGTTGCGGCCGATCCTGACGTCATCATTACAACAGAAGGCGGCTATGTTGAAGATGCAGTCGGTCAAATCAAGTCACGCAGCGGTTTTGCGGAAGTAGCTGCTGTTAAAGCTGACGCTGTTTACAGCTTGGATTCGGATATGCTCACCCGTTCAGGTCCACGCTTGTCGGAAGGTTTGATGGAAATGGCGCAAGCAGTTTATCCTGATGTTTTTAATGAGTAAAAATGTTCTGGCATACAGCGTCTCGCTGCTGATCTTAATAGGTGCCGTATTGTTGGGGGTAACGGTCGGAACGGTATCTATTTCCCCAGTGGTACTATGGAATCCTTCATCGGACGAAGCAGCGGCTAATATTTTATGGAATATCCGTATGCCTCGTGTGATTTTGGCAGGACTCGTCGGTGCGGCACTGGCAATTGCTGGTGCCGCATTCCAAGGGCTTCTGAAAAATCCATTAGCCGATCCTTACACCCTGGGAGTGTCTTCCGGTGCCTCAGTCGGCGCTGTGATGACGCTCTTTTTTGGGATTTCCATTCCGTTTTTAGGCCCATTCACTTTGCCGGTTATGAGTATGATCGGTGCCTTGTTGACAATGTTTGCCGTCATGAGTTTTGCAAAGATGGTGGATCGTTCTATGAAAATGGAGACTGTTATTTTGACCGGTATCATCTTTAGTTCATTTCTCGGCTCGATCATTTCACTGATGATTGCATTGACTGGAGAAGAGTTGCGCCAAATCATCGGCTGGCTTCTAGGTAGTGTATCAATGCGTGGATGGCCATATGTGCGAATGGCACTGCCTTTCGTATTAATTGGGTCATTCATTCTGTGGCTGAAGCGCCGTGAACTGAATGCCATGTTGTTTGGCGAAGAACGGGCTCAGCATCTGGGAGTAGATGTCAAAAAGAGCAAAATGACGATTTTGATTGGGGGGTCAGTACTAACAGGCGCAGCTGTTTCAGTTTCTGGGACGATTGGCTTTGTCGGATTGGTAGTTCCGCATATGACCCGTTTATTGTGGGGATCGGATCACCGCCACGTTTTGCCTTTGTCATTTATTAACGGTGCCGCTCTTTTGATCGTCTGTGATTTAGTATCACGAACGATTATCTCGCCAACAGAGTTGCCAATTGGTGTCATTACTGCGTTTATCGGCGCACCGGTATTTGCCTTTATCTTTTTCCGGCAGCGCAAAGGAGGGGTTTAACAATGCTTGAAATAAATGGTCTAACAGGTGGCTACGGTGATAAAAATATCGTAAGAGATGTATCTTTTACTGTGAAGAAAGGCTCTATTCTCGGTATTTTAGGGCCGAACGGTAGCGGCAAATCGACCTTAATGAAATTAATTAGCGGTGTATTGCGAGCTGAAGGCGGAGAAGTCCGAATCGGAGGTACGTCGATCGCAGATTTTTCAGCAAAAGAACTGGCCAAAAAAATGGCCGTATTGCCTCAATTACATACGCACGCTTTTTCACATACCGTCCGGGAAACAGTATCACTTGGTAGATATCCTCATCAAGGTGGCTGGTTTTCTTCCTGGTCGGAAAAAGATGAGTATGCTGTCATGGAAGCGATGCGTTTGATGGATATCAATCATTACGAACAAACTCAAATCGACCGAATGTCTGGCGGCGAACAACAACGTGTTTTTGTGGCACAAGCATTAGCGCAAGATGCTGGCATTTTACTATTAGATGAACCAACTAACCACTTAGATATCAACCATCAAAAGGAATTGCTCGATACCATTAAAAAGCAAGCCATTGAAAAAGAGTTAACCATTGTTTCTATTTTTCACGATATCAATTTAGCGTCCATGTATTGCGATCAATTGCTGTTGCTCGACCGGGGCCAAGTTGTCCGGATCGGTGAACCACATGAAGTGGTTCGAGAACAAGACATCAGAGCAGTTTATCATACACGAGTCAGCAATCATCCGCATCCGGAATTGCCGAAGCCACAAATTACTTTATTGCCAGGCGTCAAAAACGCTTCAGCCATCGCCCTGATTCGTGCAGAAGAATTTCAGATTTCTAAAGAAATGGTGTTGTATCAAAGTCCTATTCCGTTAAAAACGGTTTCTTCGGCAGTCGTCAATGCAGGTTCTGGATGGTTCCGAAATTTCATGAACCGACACGTGGATGCTTTCTATAATGTAGATGATAGCGTTCAAGAAATGACTGATTATATTGCAGGTAATGAGTTAAAGACCACGGATACAGTAGGGATGATGACAGCGGTCCAAACGCAGGACGTCATCGTTAAAGAATACGAAGGTCTTTTCGGATCAATCGTCATTGCGGTGACAGCAGGCGTTGGTAACGGCGTGGATGTCTCAAAAGCCGTAGAACGCACGCTGCGTGTTGGTACGATCAACACATGGATCTTGGTTAACGGAATTTTATCGGATGAAGCATTTATCCAAGCCATGATTACTGCGACTGAAGCCAAAACGAAAGCACTTCAGCAAGAGCAAGTTAAAGATCCACTGACCGGTACAATTGCCACCGGAACATCGACCGATAGTTGTTTGGTTGCGGCAACGCAGCAAGGCGAAAAATTGCCATACGCCGGTCCTATTACCGAGCTTGGAAAATTAATTGGCGTGGGCGTTTTTGAGTGCACCGTCGAAGCGCTCAAATTATACGAGCTCGCAAAAGTGAAAAGCTTATGATGTCACACCTCATCGCAATTGCCTTGGGCTTAGCCATCGACCGAATCGTTGGAGACCCACCAAATTGGCCACATCCGGTTCGCTGGATCGGTACAGCAATTCGCAAGCTGACCAATCGATGGAATCATGGACCGAACAATTTTCGAAATGGCTTTTTGTTGCTAGGAACTATTGCCTTTACGGTGTTTCTAATCGTTTACGCATTTGTCGCACTGGCTTATTCGGTGAATATCTTTGCAGGAATTGCCCTGGAAGCCCTGTTCATCGCTTCAGGACTGGCCCAGAAAAGTTTGAAAGATGCAGCCATGGATGTTTACAATCCGCTGATGAATAAAAAAATTGCCTTAGCACGTGAAAAATTGTCATGGATCGTCGGCAGAGATACAGCTGATTTGAATGAAAGTGAAATTACGCGAGGCGTTGTTGAAACAGTTTCTGAAAATACCAGCGATGGTGTGACAGCACCATTATTTTGGGCATTTTTGCTTGGAGCACCTGGGTTATGGCTGTATAAAGCGGTCAATACACTCGATTCAATGGTCGGTTATCAGAATGAAGAATATGAGAAATTCGGCTTTGCTTCAGCAAAAGCCGATGATATGCTGAATTTCATTCCAAGCCGTTTAACAGGCTTTTTGATTTTGGTCATGACAGAAAATAAACAGACACTTTCCTTACGTCAGCGCTTTGCAAAGTGGCTACAGGATGCGCCAAAGCACCCAAGCCCGAACAGTGGCTGGCTAGAAGCAGCAACTGCCGTGCAATTGGGTATTGAGCTTGGCGGGGTGAATCGTTACCGTGGAGTCGAGTCCTATCGTGCGCGTATGGGGACGTCCGTTTATCCTTTAGAAGCACATCATATTCATGAGGCTGTCAGTCATATGCAACGAGTCACTATCGGTTTTTTTATTTTATTCGCTTTAG
Organism: Planococcus antarcticus DSM 14505; assembly: GCF_001687565.2. Classification (NCBI taxonomy): domain Bacteria; kingdom Bacillati; phylum Bacillota; class Bacilli; order Caryophanales; family Caryophanaceae; genus Planococcus; species Planococcus antarcticus. The sequence goes on along the minus strand of NZ_CP016534.2, from coordinate 3,003,597 downwards.
GAGGAGTTTTGCTTGGAATTGCCTAATCACGGAGCTAATCCGCTGCGCCTATATAAACAGGCCGGAATCATCCCGCCTCAACAGATTTTGGATTTCAGTGAAAATGTCCATCCATTCGGAGCACCTGCATTTTTAGCGGAACAATGGCCCGAAATGCTGAAAAAAGTTGGCTCCTATCCAGATCCGGACGGCGAGCCATTTCGTACAAAGGCTGCAGAATTTCATCAGGTCACAGGTAGTCAATTGGCTGTAGGAAACGGCGGAGCCGAGGTTTTCACTTGGTTGGCTAGAAGATACCGAAATCAGAGAGTGGTATTGGTCGAACCTGCATTTTCTGAATATCGTCAGACGCTAGAAGCGGAAAATGTCCAGATAGAAGCGATTCAGCTAGGACCGGAAAACGGCTGGCGATTAACGCTAGAAAATCTTGAACCTGCAATTCTGAACTGCACGGCACTATATATCTGCAACCCGCAGAATCCTACAGGCATCTTGTTAGAAATCAAAACTCTCAAAGAAATGGCGCAAGCTTGTCTAGAAAAAAACTGCGAGCTGGTGCTTGATGAAGCCTTTATCGATTTTGTTGGAGAACAGGCTTCTTTTATACCGTTTTTGGAAGAATATCCGAATGTCATTGTTGTTCGCTCGATGACCAAGATGTATGCTATACCGGGATTGCGACTGGGCTATGTGGTTAGTCAGACCGAAAAAATCCATCAATTAAAGCAAGGAGCGGCGCACTGGAACGTTAATGCTTTATCCGCTGCCATTGGTGCCGATTGCCTGATGGCCAGCGCTTATCGGCGAAAGGTCATCGAGGCGGCTACAAATGAACGACAGAAAATGCAGCAGTTTTTCGCAGCTAACCATTGTCGGATAAGTGATTCTGCAGTTAATTTTTTGTCGTTTCAGCTGCCAAATCCTAATGACTCTCCAGCGTTCTTCGTAGACCTGTTAAAGAAAGGCATCGTCTTGAGACATACTGAATCGTTCAGAGGAATGGACGGCAAATGGTTTCGAATTGGCATGAAATCGCCAGAAAAGATGGAAAAACTTCGGGAGGCGATTGCGGGATGGCTCGAGGCGAATTAATTTTTATTAGCGGCGGTGTCCGCAGTGGCAAAAGCGCCTACGCAGAAAGTGTTGCACGTGCTTCTGGAAAAGGTCGGAAAGTCTATTTGGCTAGTGGACAAGCCTATGATGAAGAAATGAAAGAGCGGATTGAACGTCACCGAAAAGATCGTCAGCAAGACGGGTGGCTAACAATTGAACAAGCCTACAGTATGGAAAGTGTTTTAGAGAAGCTTACGCCCGACGACTTGGTACTATGGGATTGCGTGACGACTTGGCTTGCTAATGAACTTTATGAAGGCTGGGAAACAGGGGGAACGTGTGCTAACACGGTAGGTTGCATGGAACAGAAATGGAGTAAGTTGCAAGAGACAATTCTGGAAATGATGAACACAGTCCATTCGTTGACAATCGTCTCAAATGAAGTGTTGGACGACTTTGTGCGGGATGAACTGTACCAAAGCTGGCTCGGGCGTATCCACATTTGGCTCGTTCAGCAAGCCGATCGAGCGTTTGAGATGGAAAACGGTTTGTCATTTAGAAGGAAGTGAAAAAATGCGCGGAATAATGATTCAAGGAACCGCTTCAGATGTTGGGAAGAGCATGATTTGCACAGCTTTTTGTCGAATTCTTTCTGATAAAGGATTCGAAGTGGCTCCTTTTAAATCGCAGAACATGTCGAACAACTCATATGTCACAGTACTTGGCGAAGAGATTGGCCGCGCGCAAGGTGTTCAGGCGGAAGCGGCACGTATTTTAGCAACTGTAGACATGAACCCAATTTTGCTGAAACCTGAAAGTGGTATGAAGTCTCAAGTAATTTTGTTCGGCAAAAAAATCGAAACGATGGATGGCATGGATTACCGAGCGCAGTTTTATGAAAAAGGACTAGCGGCAATCGATCACGCTTTGGCAAATCTGAAAAAAAACTTTACGCATTTGGTCATTGAAGGAGCTGGCAGTCCCGCCGAAGTCAATTTGAACGATCGGGAACTGGTCAATATGACTGTCGCTAAACGTGCAGATGTTCCAGTGATTTTAGTTGCCGATATTGAACGAGGTGGCGTCTTTGCATCAATTGTCGGAACACTCACCTTAATACCAGAAAAAGAACGCGTAAAGGGTCTAATTATTAATAAATTCAGAGGCGATGTACAGCTTTTTGAAGAGGGTATCCGTTTTCTAGAATTGTATACCGGCATCCCGGTACTCGGGGTCATTCCTTATATGGACAGCCATGAAATCGAGCAGGAGGATTCGCTCGGTGTAGAAGCTGTGCAGCGTTTATCCAGTGTTAAAGGCGGCATTGAGTTGGTCATCTGCAGACATCCCTATATTTCAAATTTCACGGATGTCGAACCGTTTCTGAGTGAGCCGGATATCACCGTTCGCTGGGCAGAAACGGTTGAGAAAATTGGACAGCCGGATATCTTGTTGCTGCCAGGCATAAAAAGCACCATTGCCGATTTGCGGTACTGGAAAGAACAAGGACTTGGAACTAAATTGAGTGAACTGCATGGCAATACATGGATCGTCGGTTTGTGCGGAGGATTTCAAATGTTTGCTGAAACCTTAACAGATCCACAAGGTCACGACGGCACGGCAGTAGAAAATGAAGAAGGATTTAGCATGATTCCAACTATGCGCGTCGATTTTGAAAAACAAAAAAATGTTCAACGACATAGGGGGACAGTGAAGTTTGCAGATGTAGAAGTCGAAGTGTCAGGTTACGAAATTCATCATGGCAAAGTGACAGGGTCTGATTATCCGCTTATGCATTATGGAGATATGGGAGAAGGTTATTTTCATAATCGTCTATTAGGCACACATTTGCATGGATTTTTTCGGGATCTACACTGCCGAACTGCGTTTCTCGCACCCATTCGGAAGCAGAAAAATCTATCAACACCTTCACCTGAAGCAGTAAAGGATCCTTTTGATCGCTGGGCCGAACATGTTAAAAGTCACCTCGACTGGCAGAAAGTCACAGAAATAATGGGAACCGACCAATGAGCCGGCAGGTAAGAACAGGCATTTTATTGGCGCTTCAATTTTTTTCAGTGATCCCAGTGAAAAAACAACTACCAATGGAAAAAGTTCATATTACTACGATGTACACGATGCTGCCACTAGTAGGGATCCTTTTTGGCAGCATTCTAGCAGTGTCGGTCTGGTTGTTACGTGACGCGACGGATGTCAGTTCATTGCTAATCGGCTTTGCAGTTGTCGCAATCGGCATGGCGCTAACCGGCGGATTGCATATGGACGGTCTGGCAGATACGAGTGATGCTTATTTTTCCTATCAGGACCGGGAAAAACGGTTGGATATCATGGGTGATCCACGGATTGGTGCTTTTGGTACGATGGTATTACTACTGGCGATTATCGGAAAAATTATTCTTGTAGCAGAATCGATAGACTCAGTTTCTCTAGTAGTGGTTTTATTCATCCCCGTTTTTTCGAGAATTGGCTTGCTGGCATTGTTTAGCTCAACCAAGTCAGCGAAACCCGATGGACTCGCAGCATTCTTTCAGCGACGGACAAATCATAAGATCGTATGGCTACTCACGATTGCATGGATGATTATCAGTTTTGCTGTGATCGTTTGGAGTACAACTAGTTGGACTGCGCTGATTCTGCTGGTGCTGTTATTTGGTTCACTTTGGCTGTACCGTATTTGGTGTCTAAAGAATTTTGGTGGTGTAACAGGTGATTTGTTCGGTGCTTATGTGGAAGGAGTGGAGATTTTAGTATGGACCAGTCTTTTGTTCTTCGTTTAATTCGCCATGCCGCTACACGAGGCAATCAGCAAAAACGCTATATCGGGTGGACCGATGAATCCATTTTGCCCTTTAGAGCCACGCCTGATTTACAGGTGAAAACAATTATGGGCAGTGATTTAAAGCGGTGTCGAGAAACAGCTGCTGTGTTGTTTCCAAATGCAGTTTACCGAGCGAACAGAGATTTTCGGGAATGTCATTTTGGTCAATGGGAAATGAAAACTTACGACGAGCTGAAGGACAGTCAACTGTATCGTAACTGGATAGATAACCCTTGGCAGATCAGGCCGCCAGATGGTGAAAGTCTCGCTGACATGGCGGAGCGGGTCGAACGAGGTATACGGAAATTGCCAGAAGGCCAGGCGATTACGCTCGTTCTCCACGGCGGACCGATTCGCTACTTGATTGCCGTGGCTTTGGGTGAAAAATTTCAAGACCAAATTGCGCTGCATGGTGGCTGCCACATGTTAACGTGGCAAAGCCGCCAAGCGTTCGAGGAGCATGCATTATGCACATCGTTTTCGGTGGAGCCTTTAACGGCAAACGGCAATACGTAAAAGAGCAATTGAAAAACCACAATGTCGACTGGAATGAAGCCCGGCTACCTGAAATGGCAACTTTAGAAAACGTGGTTATTGCGGGTTTAGAAAATTGGGTGAGACAGCAACTCGAACAAGGTTTTTCAGAACAGTATATGATGGAGCAAGTAAGAAAAATAGCTGGTCAGAAACAGCTGCAGCAAATTTGGGTGCTAACAGATTTGAATCGCGGCATCGTGCCGACTGAACGGATCGAGCGTGAAATGCGCGACGTTCTTGGCCGGTTGTATCAATTTTTATTTCATGAAGCACAAAGTATTACACGAATTTGGTACGGCATTCCACAAACAATAAAAGGGGCGGATCAAGATGAAGATTTATACGAAAACAGGGGATAAAGGGCAAACTAGTTTAATCGGAGCACGCACGGATAAAGATGCACCGCGCGTAGAAGCATATGGCACTATTGACGAAGTGAATTCGTTTATTGGCAAAGCGATGACTGAATTGGCACCTGAAACTTACGCTGATTTATTGGAAGATTTAGAAGCGATACAAAACGAATTATTCGATTGCGGAGGCGATTTAGCTGACGTTCGAAAAGAGCCTAACTTTAAGATGACGGAAGAACCCGTTGAAGTTTTAGAAAAACGCATCGATGAACTAATGGAAGAACCGCCACTACTTGAGCGTTTTATTTTGCCTGGAGGATCACCAGCCGCCGCAACATTGCATATTGCACGTACGATTACACGTCGTGCTGAGCGACAAACGGTGACGTTGATGAAGTCAGGAGAAGAATTTCCGCTAGTAGTTCAACGTTATTTGAACCGTCTGTCGGATTATCTATTTGCGGCATCGCGTGTTGTCAATTCACGTGCTGGTGTGCCAGATAACGAGTATGTTCGTAGCGCTAAAGTCTTTAAGGGCGGCGGACGCGGCAAGAAATCGGCCGAGTAAGATGACGACAAAAAAATTAGCGCTTGCGGCGTTATTTATTAGTTTATCGGCAATCGGTGGAATGATTAAAATTCCACTCGGCGTCGCGTCCATCGCGCTCGATGCGATGCCCGCATTAGTTGCAGTGCTCTTTTTCTCAGCACCGCTTGCGGGGACCATTGCAGCATTTGGTCACTTAATTTCTGCGCTGTTCGGCGGTATGCCACTTGGGCCATTTCATCTGATTATTGCAGTCGAAATGTGGATTGTCGTTTGGCTGTTCGCAAAACTCCATCAAGCAGGCAAGCTTTGGCTGAAATGGCTGGCATTTGTTATCGGCAACGGAGTAGTGGCGGCAGTGCCGTTTTACTTCTTGTTGTCGCCCGCATTTTTTTATGCGTCCGTACCAGGACTGTTAATTGCTGCTTCCATTAATGCAGCGGTTGCTGCTCTTTTAATGCCTTATGTTCAAAAAACTAGCGGAGGTTCACATCATGCGTCACGAAATATGGATTGATGGCTTTGTCATTACCTCGGACAATGCAGCAGGAATTGGTGAAAAGCAACACGACGTCGTCTTTGCTTCTAATACCACTACTGCGAAGTTTGCGGCCCGCGTTGCGTTACTTGAACAATGGGCTGCAGGTAGCGAACCAGAAGCAGTGCTGCTACATAACTTTAGTGGAGCTTCGCAATGGGACGATTATGTCGCTGGTCTAACCGAGCTATTCACTGAAGCAGAAACGGTATTGCCATCAATTTCAGGAAGTACAGAAAGCAATATGCCGACGCTGCAATCGGGCATCGCCGTTACAATGATTGGCAAACAACAAAGAAATCTCGTGCCAGCAGACTCTCTAAGTTGGTTTGCTTACGGTGTTCCACTCGTCGGGGAAGAAGTACGGACTAAAGCGAATCAAATCGCGGATATTGGTTCTATCAAAAAAGCATTGGAAATAGCGTTAATCGAACGCGTCTGGCCAGTCGGCTCAAAAGGAATTGCGCAAGAGTTCGAGTTATTGATGGAGCGTCGTGTGGGAATGTCCACTGCTCTTGACGTAGAAACTTCTGGCGGTCCGGCGACTTGTGTTTTGGTCGGTGTGCAGCAAAGTAACGCTGAGCGCGCTCAGCGTTACTTTGGGGAAAGTCTTTTTTCGATAGAGTTTGAATAGGTAAAAGCATCATCCATTCTTTTGGATGATGCTTTTTTTTGGCTTGCAGAGTAGAAAATTAAGATCCTTGTTTAATCAGCTTCTTTCAGCACTCAATCAACTAATTTTCCTCATTTCAGCGCAAGCAGTCTTTACTAATTTTAAAATTATTCGAAATATGAGTTGACTGAATGCTCATTCATATTTTAATATAGAACATAGTATCGACAAGCTGCTGTCATTCACGTAAACTTTAAGTAAGTTATTTTTAGAATATAATCACAAGGGGGATATCGCGATGGAACCATTGTTAATTGCAAACTGGGTTTTATTCATAGCTGTAACCGCTTACGCAGTTTATCTCTTCATCTATTTGTTGAAGTCGAGATATGATTTCATCAAACTCGGGAAAAAAGTCGAGTTTGAAGAAAATTTTAGCGAGCGTTTGCGTAAAGTCATGGTCAATGTTTTTGGCCAAAAGAAATTATTGAAGGATAAGAAGAGCGGGACAATTCACGTTATGTTCTTCTACGGCTTCCTGCTAGTTCAGGCAAGCGCCATTGATTTTATTATCAAGGGCCTGTCACCGGATTCGCATTTGCCGCTAGGTCCGCTTTATCCGGCCTTCACTTTTTTCCAAGAAATCGTCACATTAACGATTCTGGTTGCAGTGATCTGGGCATTCTACAGACGTTACATTGAAAAGCTTGTTCGCTTGAAGCGCGGATGGAAATCAGGACTTGTGCTCATTTTCATTGGTGGATTGATGGTGACCGTGCTAATTGGTAACGGAATGAACATGATCTGGCACGGGCATGAAGCTGCCTGGACTGAACCAGTTGCTTCTCTAGTGGCTGTCGCATTTGCTTGGTTACCTGAAGCTGCAACAATTTCGATTTTCTACGTGATGTGGTGGGCTCATCTCTTGTTCTTGCTGACATTCTTAGTGTATGTGCCGCAATCCAAGCACGCACACTTGGTCTTCGGCCCAGTCAACACGTGGTTCCACAGAGTGGATCATGTAGGTCGCTTGAAGCCGATCAACTTTGAAGAAATGGAAGATGAAGAAGATCCAGATGCGATGCCTTCATTCGGTGTCGGGAAAATCACTGATTTCACTCAAGGTCAAATGATCGATTTTTACGCATGTGTAGAATGTGGACGCTGTACGAATATGTGTCCGGCAACAGGAACAGGGAAAATGCTGTCTCCGATGGACTTAATAACAAAACTTCGTGACAACCTGACAAATACGGGTGCAGTCATGACGCAGAAAAAACCTTGGGTGCCGGCAATGGCATTTAATAATACGCAAGGAAATCAATTAGCAATGGCTGCTGGTGCTGAAGGTATTAGCATCGACGATCTTTACAGCCCGAGCTTAATCGGAGACGTCATTACAGAAGAAGAAATTTGGGCGTGTACGACTTGCCGTAACTGTGAAGATCAATGTCCAGTTATGAACGAGCACGTAGATAAAATTATTGATCTCCGCCGTTACTTAGTAATGACAGAAGGGAAAATGAACCCGGATGCTCAACGCGCGATGACGAATATCGAACGCCAAGGAAATCCATGGGGCCTTAACCGGAAAGAAAAAGAAAACTGGAGAGATGCACGTCCAGATATCCATATTCCGACAGTAAAAGAAATGAACAAAGCAGGCGAAGAGTTCGAATTCCTATTCTGGGTTGGCTCGATGGGGTCATTCGACAGTCGTTCACAAAAAATTGCTTTGTCATTTGCACGCCTAATGAACGAAGCTGGCGTGAAGTTTGCGATTCTCGGAAACAAAGAGAAAAACTCGGGTGATACGCCACGCCGTCTTGGAAACGAATTCTTGTTCCAAGAACTGGCGACAGCCAATATCAAAGAATTCGAAAAAGCTGAAATCAAGAAGATCGTGACGATCGATCCGCACGCTTATAACATCTTTAAAAACGAATATCCGGATTTTGGTTTCGAAGCTGAAGTCTACCATCATACTGAAATGTTGTTTGACTTGGTCCAAGATGGCCGGTTGAAACCGCAATTCCCGGTGAACGAACGGATCACTTTCCATGATTCCTGTTATCTCGGCCGCTACAACGATGTCTACGACGCACCGCGTGAAATACTAAAAGCGATCGAAGGCGTAGAATTAGTTGAAATGGTTCGCAACCGAGAAGATGGCATGTGCTGTGGAGCTGGTGGCGGAATGATGTGGATGGAAGAAGACGTAGGACATCGCGTCAACGTTGCCCGTACCGAACAAGCACTTGAAGTTAGCCCGACGATGATTTCTTCCGGCTGTCCGTATTGCTTGACCATGCTGTCAGATGGTACAAAAGCGAAGGAAGTTGAAGAGCAAGTTGGAACTTACGATGTAGCTGAACTATTGGAAATGGCTGTTCTTGGAAACGCAACACCAGAACCAGAAGCAATTGTCCAATAACCAAAAGATTGGTAAAGATTTTCTCGGTTTCTTATCAGGAAATTCATTGGCCAGCAATAAATAATTGATTTATCACAGAAAAATGAGTAGAATAACAGCATAAGTAATAAAAAGAAAGGGAGTAAAGTGCTCCCTTTTCTTTTGGATAAAAATCGAGCGAGCGTTCAGTCGCTAAAATAACCAAGTAAATTAACGAAGAAATTGCTCCAGCTGGACGCTTTGGGTCTACAGGAAAGCGTAGCTGGTTTGCACAAGATCCGAGCAAAATAAAAAAGAAGTTAAATTTTTTTTGAAATAGTTGAAACCGTTTACAAGAAAGTATCACGGGGGAGGAAAATTATTATGGCAAAAACAGTTATTATTGATGGCGCACGTACGGCATTCGGGAAATTCGGAGGTAACTTGAGTACATTGACGGCAAGTGAACTTGGTGCAGAAGCGATCAAAGCCGCGATGAGCCGCGCAGCTATTCAACCTGAAGATGTTCAAGAAGTAATCATGGGTAACGTCCTCCAGGCTGGGCAAGGGCAAATTCCTTCTCGTCAGGCAGCGACAAAAGCTGGAGTTCCCTATAACGTAAAGTCTGAAACCATCAATAAAGTCTGTGCATCTGGCATGCGCAGTGTCACATTGGCAGACCAAATCATTCGTTTAGGTGATGAAGAAGTTATTGTCGCGGGTGGCATGGAATCCATGTCGAATGCGCCTTATTATTTGCCAAAAGCACGCTGGGGACTTCGTATGGGAGATGCTCAAGTCATTGATGGCATGGTCCATGATGGCTTGTCTTGTTCATTCCATCCGGACAAGGTCCACATGGGAACTTACGGCAACTCAACTGCTGAAGATTTCGACTTGACGCGTGAAGAGCAAGATAAATGGTCAGCTCGTTCACATGAACTTGCGATTAAAGCGAAAGATTTATTCGCTGAAGAAATTGTTGCAATTAAAATTCCTCAGCGTAAAGGAGATCCCATCACAGTTGATGTGGATGAAGCTCCGCGCGCCAATTCAACAATTGAAGCATTAGCAAAATTAAAGCCAGCATTCGGTAAAGACGGTACAATTACTGCCGGAAACGCACCTGGCATTAATGACGGTGCAGCAGCACTGGTCTTAATGAGCGAAGAACGTGCACAAAACGAAGGGAAAAATATATTGGCACATATTTTGTCTCATACAGAAGTGGCGATTGAGCCGCATCGCTTCCCTGAAACGCCTGGAATTGTCATTAACGAGCTATTAAAGAAAACGGGCAAATCGCTGGATGACATTGATTTGTTCGAAATTAATGAAGCGTTCGCAGCAGTCGCTTTAGCCAGCTCGAAAATTGCTGGGTTAGACGCTAAAAAAGTCAATGTCAATGGAGGTTCTGTAGCACTCGGTCATCCGATTGGGGCAAGCGGAGCACGCATTATCTTGACACTCGCTTACGAATTAAAACGCCGCGGAGGCGGCATCGGCATCGCAGCAATCTGCTCAGGCGGGGGACAAGGCGACGCGGTTATGATCGAAGTTCCTAAGGAGGCAAAATAAGTATGTCGATTCAAAACGTAATGGTTATTGGCGCCGGACAAATGGGTTCCGGCATCGCACAAGTTTGTGCACAAGCAGGATTGAATGTGAAATTGAATGATATGAAACAAGAAGCATATGACCGCGGAATTGCGACTATCACCAAAAATTTATCCCGCAACGTTGAAAAAGAGCGTATGACTGAAGATGAAAAAATATCGATTCTTGGACGTATTACATCTTCGCTAGATCTCAAAGACGCACACGATGTCGACATCGTCATCGAAGCGGCTGTTGAAAATATGGCGATTAAACATAGTATTTTTAAAACACTAGACGAAGTAACGCCAAAACATGCTATCTTAGCAACAAATACATCATCTTTGCCAATTACAGAAATTGCTGCAGTCACCAATCGCCCAGAGCAAGTAATCGGCATGCACTTTATGAATCCAGTGCCGGTGATGAAGTTAGTGGAAATTATCCGTGGCTTGGCAACTTCAGATGAAGTATATAAAAAAGTCGAAGAAATGACCTTGCAATTGTCGAAAACACCTGTAGAAGTAAATGATTTCCCAGGATTTGTCTCAAATCGTATTTTGATGCCGATGATCAATGAAGCGATTTTCACGCTTCAAGAAGGAGTCGCAACAAAAGAAGCAATTGACGACATTATGAAAATGGGCATGAACCACCCGATGGGACCACTTGAACTAGCTGATTTCATCGGATTGGACACGTGCCTCTATATCATGGAAGTGCTGCATGAAGGATTCGGCGACAGCAAATACCGTCCGAGTCCATTATTGCGTCAATACGTAAAAGCAGGATGGCTTGGTAAGAAAACCGGGCGTGGTTTCTATAGCTACGCATAATTAGGAGGAACCATTATGGATTTGCACTTTACAGATGAACAGCTTATGATGCGCAACATGGTGCGAGATTTTGCCAAAGAAGAAATTGCACCGTTTATTGAAAATATGGAAAACGATGAATTTCCAACAGAAATTATTAAGAAAATGGGCAAGCTGGGCTTGATGGGAATTACTGCTCCAGAAAAATATGGCGGATCAGAAATGGACTTTACTTCCTATATCACAGCCATTCATGAATTATCGAAAGCGAGTGGCGTAATTGGCGTAATTTTATCAGTCCATACGTCTGTCGGAACCAATCCAATCTTGAATTTCGGATCACAACAGCAAATTGAAAAATATGTACCCAAATTAGCGAGCGGTGAATATCTCGGAGCCTTTTGTTTAACAGAGCCTGCAGCGGGATCTGACGCAGGAAGTCTCAAGACAAAAGCGGTTCTAGACGGCGATGACTATGTCTTAAACGGCTCGAAAGTCTTTATTACAAACGGCGGGGCAGCCGACACTTATATCGTTTTCGCTTCGACAAAACCTACCGCAGGTTCTCGTGGGATTTCGGCTTTTATCGTTGAAAAAGAGACGCCTGGCTTAGTTATCGGCAAAAACGAAAAGAAAATGGGGCTTCATGGTTCGAAAACTGTTCAATTAACTTTCGAAAACATGCGCGTACCGGCTGAAAACTTATTAGGCGAAGAAAACAAAGGATTTAGCATTGCGATGGCGAATTTGAATGTCGGACGTATTGGTATTGCAGCACAAGCGCTTGGCATCGCTGAAGCCGCTTACGAATACGCTGTTGCTTATGCGAAAGAACGCGTGCAATTTGGTAAGCCAATTGCGCAGCAACAAGGCATCGGCTTTAAACTGGCAGACATGGCGACGCAAGTAGAAGCAGCAAAACTGCTGGTTTACAACGCAGCTGACCTGTATTCACAAGGCAAGGATTGCAATAAACAAGCTTCCATGGCGAAACTTTTCGCTTCAAAAGCGGCAATGGACGTCACCATTGAAGCCATTCAAGTGTTTGGCGGTTACGGCTATACGAAAGACTATCCAGTCGAGCGCTTGTTCCGTGATGCAAAAGTGACTGAAATCTACGAAGGTACCAGTGAAATTCAACGCATGGTTATCAGCAAACAACTAATCAAGTAATCGGAGGAATCGAAAATGAACTTTCAATTGTCTGAAGAACATGAAATGATCCGCAAAATGGTAAGAGATTTCGCCAATAAAGAAGTGGCACCAACAGCAGAAGAGCGCGACGAGGAAGAACGTTTTGATCGTGAGATTTTTGATAAAATGGCTGAACTGGGTCTTACAGGAATTCCGTGGCCAGAAGAATATGGCGGAATCGGCTCGGATTATTTGGCTTACTGCATCGCGGTTGAAGAATTATCACGCGTTTGTGCATCAACAGGCGTTACACTTTCGGCGCATACGTCACTTGCCGGCTGGCCGGTATATACATTCGGAACAGAAGAACAAAAACAAAAATACCTTCGCCCAATGGCTGAAGGCACAAAAATTGGCGCTTACGGTTTAACCGAACCATCTGCAGGATCTGATGCAGGTTCTATGCGTACTTCCGCTAAAGAGGACGGCGACCATTATATTTTGAACGGCTCAAAAATCTTTATTACTAATGGTGGTATTGCAGATATTTATGTTGTCTTTGCGGTAACCGATCCAGAATCGAAGCATAAAGGGACGACGGCGTTCATCATTGAAAAAGACTTTGAAGGCTTCTCGGTCGGTAAAAAAGAGCGCAAGCTAGGCATTCGTTCAAGCCCGACAACAGAAATCATTTTCGACAACTGCCGCGTGCCAAAAGAAAACGTTTTGGGCGAACTTGGCCAAGGCTTTAAAATTGCGATGCAGACGCTTGACGGCGGACGCAACGGCATTGCAGCTCAGGCTGTCGGAATCGCACAAGGTGCGCTTGACGCGTCAATCGATTATGCCAAAGAGCGTGAGCAATTCGGTAAGTCGATTTTAGTCAATCAAGGAATTTCCTTTAAATTAGCAGATATGGCAACGTCAATCGAGGCTTCCCGTCTTTTGACATACCAGGCAGCTTGGCTCGAGTCGAACAAATTATCTTACAGCAAAGAGTCGGCAATGGCGAAATTGATGGCTGGTGACACAGCAATGAAAGTGACAGTTGAAGCGGTTCAAGTCTTTGGCGGTTACGGCTACACGAAAGATTATCCGGTCGAACGCTTTATGCGCGACGCGAAAATTACGCAAATTTATGAAGGCACACAGGAAGTTCAGCGTCTGGTTATTTCCAGAATGGTTACGAAATAAGCGGAGGGGTGCCTTATGAACAAAAAGCGTGAAATTGAGTCTTCCGTGAAAGATGAAAGCTTGATCGAAAAGCGTCGCGAACAAATGATTCGCGGGGCTGTCACGCTTTTTAAAGAAAAAGGCTTTCACCGGACGACAACACGGGAAATTGCCAAAGCGGCTGGTTTTAGCATCGGCACTTTATATGAATACATCCGGACCAAGGAAGATGTGCTATATCTCGTCTGTGACTCGATTTATGACGAAGTGCATACACGTCTCGACCGACTCGATATTGAACAAGGCTCCATCAACGTTCTGGCGGTGGCGATTGAACATTATTACACACTGATCGACGACATGCAGGACGAGTTCGTGGTCATGTACCAAGAATCCAAATCATTGCCAAAAGATGCATTAAGTTATGTGCTGGATAAAGAGCTTGAAATGGTAGCGATTTTTGAACGCTTATTGACACAATGCGTCGACAACAATGAGATCAAGATGACACCAAAAGAAGTGGTCATGGCTGCCCATCATATATTTGTACAGGGTCAGATGTGGGCATTCAGACGATGGGCGTTGAACGATTTCACCATCCAGGAATTTATCGATATGCAAACCAAATTTCTCTTGCAGGGGATGGCAGGAGAACACATTTCAATACAGGGGGCTTGATCATAATGGCTATCATTGAAGAAACGAAAACCTATCAGCCGAAAAACCATATTCGCTTTGTCACAGCTTCTAGTCTTTTTGACGGTCATGACGCGTCCATCAATATCATGCGCCGGATTTTGCAATCGAGCGGCGCCGAAGTCATTCACTTGGGCCACAACCGTTCTGTTGAAGAAGTAGTCAATGCGGCAATCCAGGAAGATGTTCAGGGTATTTGTATTTCTTCTTATCAGGGCGGCCATATGGAATACTTTAAGTATATGCATGATTTACTGGAGGAAAAAGGCGCTTCGCAGATCCGTATTTACGGCGGAGGCGGAGGCGTTATTTTACCTCGTGAAATCAAAGAACTTGAAGAATACGGCATTGCTGGCATCTTTTCGCCTGAAGACGGCCGCAAAAAAGGTTTGCAAGGAATGATCACGGAAATTGTCGAAGAATGTGATTTCTCGACGGTGAAAAAAGATCAGAAAATCGAAAACTTGTCAGCTGACAAACCGGTTGTACTGTCGAACATTATTACAGCGGCAGAAGAAGCCCACACACGGGATACGGATACCGACGACTTGCTGAGAGCGGTCCGGGAACAGACAAAAAACACACCTGTCCTTGGAATCACCGGAACAGGCGGCGCCGGTAAAAGTTCGTTAACCGATGAATTGATTCGTCGATTCCTGTCTGAACTTCCAGACAAGAAAATCGCCATCCTGTCGATCGACCCGACCAAGCAGAAAACGGGCGGTGCACTTTTAGGTGACCGGATACGCATGAACGCAATTTTCAACAAGCGCGTCTTTATGAGAAGTTTGGCAACACGTGGTTCGCGTTCTGAATTGTCAGGCGCAATCGGGGACGTTTTAGATGTCGTAAAAGCGGCAGATTTTGACTTGATCATCGTTGAAACGAGCGGGATTGGTCAAGGCGATGCAGAAATCGCTAATTTCTCAGACGTCTCGATGTACGTCATGACCAGTGAATTTGGTGCGCCGTCTCAGCTTGAAAAAATCGACATGATTGATTATGCAGACTTAATCGTCATCAACAAATTCGAACGGAGCGGCTCGCAGGATGCGCTTCGCCAAGTGCAGAAACAGTATCAGCGCAGCCGCCTGTTATGGGAAAAAGAACTGGATGATATGCCGGTTTACGGTACGATTGCCAGCCAGTTCAACGATAAAGGAACAAACTCTCTATTTGCAGCATTAGTGGGCACGGTCAATGAAACATGTGGAACTGATTGGGAAACGGATTACGATAAATTCGTTAAAACCCAAAAAGAGAACCTCATCATTCCAAACAACCGCCGTTATTATTTGCGTGAGTTGACAGATACAATCCGCGGCTATCATGCAAAAACAAAAGAGCAATCTGCTTTTGCGCGTCGTCTGTTCCAATTAGAAGGCGCTATCGAAGCCGTCAAAGAAAAAGCGCCAGACGATGCATTGGTCGCTTCACTTGAGTCGCTGTCTGACGGCGTTCGCGATGAATTGACTGCAGAATCTAAACGCATTCTCGCTAACTGGGATGCTTTGAAAGAAATGTATGCTGGAGACGAATTCGTTACAACAGTACGCGATAAAGAAATCCGTACGATCTTGCGTACAGAAAGTCTATCCGGCATTAAAGTGCCTCGCGTCGTATTGCCGAAATTCGTTGATTACGGCGAAATTTTGTCATGGGTTTATTTGGAGAACGCTCCAGGTTCATTCCCTTATACTGCAGGCGTATTTCCGTTCAAACGTGCAGGCGAAGATCCAAAGCGCCAGTTTGCTGGCGAAGGAACACCTGAACGGACCAATCGCCGTTTCCATTATTTATCAAAAGACGATGATGCAAAACGCTTATCGACTGCGTTCGACTCGGTGACGCTTTACGGCGAAGATCCGGATCACCGTCCGGATATTTACGGAAAAGTCGGGGAATCAGGCGTATCCATTTGTACACTCGATGACATGAAGAAACTTTATGAAGGGTTTGATTTGTGCGCACCGACCACTTCTGTTTCCATGACCATCAACGGACCAGCACCGATTATTTTGGCGATGTTCATGAACACGGCTATCGATCAGCAAGTTAAGATAAACGAAGAAAAACTGGGCCGCACATTGACGGTCGAAGAATTTACGGAAGTCCGCGAAAGCACGTTGCAAGTTGTACGAGGAACTGTACAAGCTGATATTTTGAAAGAAGACCAAGGACAAAATACGTGTATCTTCTCGACGGAATTTGCATTGCGCATGATGGGGGATATCCAGCAATACTTTATCGACCACAAAGTGCGTAATTATTACTCGGTATCGATTTCGGGCTACCACATTGCGGAAGCGGGCGCGAATCCGATTTCACAACTGGCGTTCACGCTTTCTAATGGCTTCACATATGTGGAATATTACTTGAGCCGCGGCATGAACATCGATGACTTTGCGCCGAACCTATCGTTCTTTTTCTCGAACGGACTAGATCCGGAGTATACGGTTATCGGCCGTGTAGCACGCCGCATTTGGGCAATCGTGATGCGCGATAAATACGGTGCTAATGAACGCAGCCAGAAACTGAAATACCATGTACAAACTTCGGGACGCAGCTTGCATGCACAGGAAATTGACTTCAACGACATCCGTACAACCTTGCAAGCGTTGATGGCGTTACAGGATAACTGTAACTCGCTGCATACGAACGCTTACGATGAAGCAATCACCACACCGACGGAAGAATCAGTCCGCCGCGCAATGGCGATTCAGATGATTATCACCAAAGAGCATGGCTTGTCGAAAAATGAGAACCCGCTTCAAGGTGCATTTATCATTGAAGAAATGACGCAATTGGTAGAAGATGCGGTAATGACTGAATTTGATCGCATCAATGACCGTGGAGGCGTCTTGGGCGCAATGGAAACACAATACCAACGCGGCAAAATCCAAGAAGAATCCATGCATTACGAAATGAAAAAACACACAGGCGAATTGCCAATCATCGGAGTCAACACCTACTTGAACCCGAATCCGCAATCGGACGACGACATCAACGCGATGGAAATCGCCCGCGCCACAACAGAAGAAAAAGAAACACAAATCGGCAACCTGCGCGCCTTCCAGGAACGCAATGACTCAACCGAAGCTTTGGAGCGCCTAAAGCAAGCAGCCAAGACCGGCGGCAACATCTTCGAAGAGTTAATGGAAACCGTAAAAGTCGCTAGCCTCGGCCAAATCACCACAGCTTTGTATGAAGTAGGCGGGCAGTATAGACGGAATATGTAAGTAGAAAAGCGGATTCGCCCACGAAAGGCCCGACAAGCTTAAGGTGACTCGGCGAAGCGGCGTTTCTTCAGCCGCACAGTCGAGTTGCCTTAAGACCCCGAGGGGCTGGGCGAGAAGCTGGATAAGTAGAAAAGCGGAAGCAACCGTTTTGCTCTGACCGGCGTGAGAGGGTTTGGCGAAGCGGCGTTTCTTCAGCCGCACAGCTAGAAAAGTGAAAGTGCCTGTTTAGCTCTGATAGGCATAAGGCGAACCGGAGAAATGGCGTTCTTTGCCACGCAGCCGGTTTGACTTATGATCCGAAGAGCTAGGCACTTGCAACTGGACAGCCAAAACAGCTTACGACCCGAGGGGCTGGGTGTAAGAGCTGAATAAAGATTGATAAAGACGCGAAATCCATTGGAAGACGGATTTTGCGTCTTTACTTTTGTGAGGAATCAGGAAAGGGATTAATTTGGAAAGGATGAGTTTTTCGTCGTTCAAAAACGGTGTGCACGTTCAGCAAAGAATACGCACGTTTAGCAGGAAATACGCACGCTCAGAAAAGGATATGCACGCTCAGCATAAAACACGCGTGTTTAGAAAAAAATACGTACGTTCAGTAGAAAATGCGTAAAACTAGCGCAAAAATTAGAAATATAAAGTAATTTGACCCATTAATATAATAATAGAAAGAAAAAAATTCCATACAAATCACACAACTTCCTTCAAGCGCATTACCAAGTCGATATCCTCTCTCATTTTCTGTATACTAGAAGAATATGTATCGCATAAACTAAGAAGGATGGATCCCATGCGCAAAGCTGGTCACTATATAATCATCATAATCTGTGTCATACTGATTTTCTTCCTGTACAATAAGGCATTGGGGTCAATTCCTTTTATGGTTCTGGCGCTTTATTTATTTTATTTTGGGTGGAGACAAATAGATCCAAGAAAAAAGAATACACGGTAGCGGAGACTAGTTAGTTTGTATATAATGGATTAAGTTATGAAAGAAGAAGGGACGTGCACGGAATGAAAATTCGTGAATTATCTAAAGAAGAACTGATAGAAGAGTCGTTTGTTGACTTGACATATGCAATGTTGGAAGAAACGCACGAAACGAAAACATATGCAGAGCTTGTCGCAGAAATCGAAAAAATGATGAACTTATCGAAAGAAGATATGAAGGACCGTTTGGTTCAATTCTATACGGATTTGAATATCGACGGCCGCTTTTTAATCTTAGGCGAAAATCGCTGGGGCCTTCGCGAATGGTATCCAGTTGAACAGATTGAAGAAGAGTCGGCGCCGACTGTTAAAGCGCGCAAGAAGAAAGCCAAAGTGGCTGACGATGAAGGCTTTGACGATCTGGATGAATTGTCATTGGAAGATGAATTGGAATTCGAGGACTTCGGTGAAGACGACGAAGACGAGGACGACGAAGTGGTTAAAGCGCCTGTCGAAGTGGAAGTGCTTGATTTTGACGCAGACGACGACGAAGAAGACAGCGATGTTTTGGTCGAAGATCTAGACGGCAACATCATCGATGAAGATGATGACGACGACGATGACGACGAAGAAGAAGATGACTTGAAGTAATCTGAACATTTTTTCACCTTGACTTATGAGGCGAGACTGGATAAGATTTTATCTGGGCTCCTTATAATAGGAGAGATGATTCGTACAGTTTACGCGCTCCCCCTGCATGCAGCAGGTGGAGCGCTTTTTATTTTTACCATTCGAGGAGGAAGCAGGCATGACGAAGTATATATTTGTAACTGGTGGTGTTGTATCATCACTCGGGAAAGGCATTACAGCCGCATCATTAGGGCGTTTATTGAAAAACAGAGGGTTGAATGTAACGATTCAAAAATTCGATCCTTACATCAATGTGGACCCAGGAACAATGAGTCCATATCAGCACGGAGAAGTTTATGTAACAGATGATGGCGCAGAAACGGATTTGGATCTTGGCCATTACGAACGTTTTATCGACATTAATTTAAATAAATACTCAAACGTAACAACTGGGAAAGTCTATTCGACTGTTATTCAGAAAGAACGCCGAGGCGATTATTTGGGCGGAACGGTTCAGGTTATTCCGCACATCACCAATGAAATCAAAGACCGTCTATTGCGCGCCGCCAAAACAGCAAAAGCGGATGTAGTCATTACAGAAATTGGCGGAACTGTCGGCGATATCGAATCCTTGCCATTCCTCGAAGCGATTCGTCAAATGCGTTCAGATCTTGGGCGCGATGAAGTCATGTATATCCACTGTACCTTGATTCCGTATCTTGGGGCTGCTAAAGAAATGAAAACAAAACCGACACAGCATAGTGTGAAAGAGCTTCGCAGCCTCGGAATTCAACCGAACCTAATTGTTGTGCGTACTGAACATCCAGTGCCGCAGGATATGAAAGACAAAATTGCTTTGTTCTGTGATATTAAGCCGGAAGAAGTAATTGAATCACGCGATGTTGATGTGATTTATGAAATGCCGCTTCGTCTTCAAGAGCAGCATATGGATCAGATTGTCCTGGATCATTTCGGAATTGATGCGCCAGAAGCTGATATGACGGAATGGACAGCCTTGGTCGAAAAAGTAAAATCACTCAAAGACAGCGTGCGCATTGGACTAGTCGGAAAATATGTAGAGTTGCAGGATGCCTATATTTCTGTCGTGGAATCGTTGAAACATGCTGGTTTCGCCTTCGATTCTGAAATTGAAGTGGATTGGATCAACGCCGAACACATTAACGCAGAAAACGTAGCGGAGAAATTGAAAGACTGCGACGGAATTCTTGTTCCGGGTGGCTTCGGCGATCGTGGCGTTGAAGGGAAGATCGCTGCAACACAATTTGCGCGTGAAAACAACGTGCCGTTCTTTGGTATATGTCTAGGCATGCAATTGGCTTCTGTCGAATTTGCACGCAACATCATGAACTTAGAAGGCGCACATTCTTCTGAATTGAATGCTAAAACACCTTACCCAGTCATCGATCTTTTGCCTGAGCAAAAAGATATCGAAGACTTAGGTGGAACGCTTCGTCTTGGTTTGTACCCTGCGAAACTTGAAAAAGGTTCGAAAGCGCACGAAGCTTATGGCGAAGAATTGGTTTATGAAAGACATCGTCATCGTTACGAGTTCAATAATGAATACCGTGAGGCTTTCGAGAATGCCGGATTCAAATTTACAGGAACCAGCCCGGATGGCCGTCTGGTAGAAATTATCGAAGTTGCTGACCACCCGTGGTTCGTCGCTTGCCAATTCCATCCGGAGTTTATTTCACGTCCGAACCGTCCACAGCCATTGTTCCGGGAGTTTGTGAAAGCATCCATTGCCAACAAATAAACAAATGGCAAAAGCCTTCCCTTGGAAAAAAGGGAAGGCTTTTGTGCATAAACCTATCTATTCAGCCAGCAGTGCATCAATGCGTAGCTTTACAGCGTAATATATATACAGCGCTGCCATAGCGTGCGGAACTAACACGGGCTCGCTGTCGTCCTTCATCAAGGAGTCCTCTTGGCCATCCAAGAGCAAAAAGGCGTCAGCTAATTCACGTTCGTCCGATTGTGAAGAAACAAACGCGAACGGAATACCAGCATCCGACAATCTACCAGCAAGCTCATCTCCTTCTTTATTCGGCGATAAGATCCAGACACGGTCGGTACTGGTAACGACGCTGGATGGCGACCATTCTACTGCAGCCGTTAAGGGTTCTGAACTGTAGATGGCGGCCGCAGCGACGGCTTTCATTTCACCGAAAGCTGCGATAAAAATGGTTCCTCCCGCGGCAGAGGCCTGCGCCAAAACGCCGGCAATGCTGTCAATGTCAGTTTGCTGCTGCGAAAGTCGTTCAAACAAGCGAGTCAACTGTGTAGTTAATGGATTCATAAAATTCACCTCGTAAAAAAAGTATAGCAGATAAAGGAGTGACTCTTCTTGAAAACCATTTTGATAGTAGACGATCAGCCAGGAATCCGGCTGTTATTAAAAGAAGTATTCAGCAAAGAAGGTTACCGAGCGATTGCGGCGGGTAGCGGAATAGAAGCGCTTGAAAAAGTACAGGAAGCTTGTCCTGAACTGGTTTTATTGGATATGAAAATCCCAGGAATGGATGGCATTGAAATCTTGAAGCGCTTAAAAAAAAGCAACCCAGCTATACATGTCATTATGATGACGGCTTATGGCGAACTCGATCTCATAAAAGAATCGATGAATTGGGGGGCAGAGCGTTATTTCACCAAGCCCTTTGATGTTTTTGAAGTGCGTGATGCAGTAAAGCAACTATTAGAAGAGTAACGACGAAGAAGTAGCGTAAATACAGGGTTTTTGATATAGTATAAAAGATATTCGCTTTACACATTGCTGAGGAGGAACACTAAATGCCATTGGTTTCAATGAAAGAAATGATGATAAAAGGAAAACAAGAAGGATATGCAATCGGTCAATTTAATTTAAACAACTTGGAGTTCACACAGGCCATTCTTCAAGCCGCGCAGGAAGAGAATTCTCCAGTCATCTGCGGAGTTTCTGAAGGCGCAGCCCGTTACATGGGTGGCTTCACAACAGTTGTTAGTATTGTTAAAGGATTGATGCATGATTATAAAATTACCGTTCCTGTGGCAATTCATTTAGATCACGGTTCTAGCTTTGAAAAATGTAAGGAAGCGATTGATGCGGGATTTACTTCAGTTATGATTGATGCATCCCATCATTCGTTTGAAGAAAACATTGAAATCACGAGACAAGTGGTAGAATATGCACGCCAACATCATGTTTCCGTAGAAGCGGAATTGGGAATCGTCGGTGGACAGGAAGATGATGTCATTGCAGATGGGGTTATTTATGCTGATCCGCAGGAATGCAGACAGCTGGTTGAGCAAACGGGCATCGATTGCCTGGCACCTGCTCTTGGTTCGGTCCATGGTCCTTATAAGGGCGAACCAAATTTAGGATTTGTAGAAATGGAAGGAATTTCTAAACAATGTGACGTGCCACTCGTATTACATGGTGGGACAGGAATTCCAACAAAAGATATTCAACGTGCTGTTTCTCTTGGTACATCGAAAATCAATGTCAACACAGAAAGTCAGATTACATCGGCTCAAGCAGTTCGTGATGCATTGAACAACGATCCGGATGTCTATGATCCGCGTAAATACATGGGACCAGCCCGTGATGCTATCAAAAAAACTGTAATGGGTAAAATGCGTGAGTTTGGAAGTTCAGGAAAAGCAGAATAAGAAGACAAAAAAGATGGGAGAGAAGCGTCCAAATGGAGCCTTCTCTTTTTCCCGTCATACTGGAGGAGACATACTATGAAATTTTTCATCGATACAGCAAACTTTGACGAAATCAAAGAAGCACACGCCTGGGGCATTCTTTCAGGTGTTACAACCAATCCATCACTGGTTGCAAAAGAGAAAAATGTTTCATTCCACGACCGCCTGAAAGAAATCGCCGCGCTTGTTGATGGTTCGATCAGTGGGGAAGTTATCGCACTTGATGCAGAAAACATGATCAAAGAAGGCCGCGAACTGGCTGATCTTGCTCCGAATATCACAGTGAAATTACCGATGACACCAGACGGTTTAAAAGCTTGTGCGGTTCTTGCTGCAGAAGGTAAAAAAGTAAACGTTACCTTAATCTTCAGCGCTAACCAGGCATTGCTAGCAGCACGTGCCGGAGCAGCTTACGTTTCTCCATTCCTTGGACGTCTTGATGATATCGGACACAACGGTATGGACTTGATTGCGACAATTGCAGAAATTTTCGCGATCCACGATATTTCTTCGGAAATTATTGCGGCTTCAATCCGTCACCCACAACACGTAACAGAGGCTGCATTAAACGGTGCACATATTGCTACAATGCCGATTAAAGTGATGCACCAAATGTTCAGACACCCGTTAACAGATCAGGGAATCGAAGCGTTCCTTGCTGATTGGGAAAAACGTTCAGTAGAAGTAAAATAAAGAAAAACTATATAAGTTGAACGAAAAAAATCCTTTAAATCAATGAGGGTCAGGAAAAGAAGAAATCGCTTCAGACGGACGCTTTGGGCCCATAGGATGTGGATTATGCAACTGGCGTGACGAACAGGACGTCGCGGTGCCAATTGTCAAGGATGTCGCTTGAGCCTCTTGGAAGTCGCTTCACTGCTCCAACAGGAAAGGCGTTGACCGAAAGGAGTTCGGTCAACGGCTTTGCGACGAAGCTAGCATAGCGATGCAGGAGCATGGGTTTTTAGGAGCTGGTTTGCGGAATATCGATAGGCTGGAATCATTAGTTCATCTTATATAGTCGATTTTCCGATTGAGAAACAGGGGAAATGAAAGCCGCTAAAGCGGAGAAAACGTAAGTTGTGATCGGCAGCCAGCCTAGAAGCCGAACCAATGGAACTTTTCAGGCCAAACGAGCTGCCGGAAAAGTGGATAAAGGAGAAATTTAATGGATGTTTATAAAATAAAGGGCGGTAATCGCCTTTCCGGAACAATTAAGGTCAATGGCGCTAAAAACAGCGCAGTCGCTTTGATTCCTGCATCGATTTTGGCGAATTCGCCCGTATCGATCGAGGGATTGCCGGAAATTTCCGACGTATGGACACTGAAAAGCATTCTGGAAGAAATCGGCGGGGAAGTATCGTTTGAAGATGGGACAATGAACATTGACCCGTCAAAAATGATAGATATACCTTTGCCAAATGGTAATGTGAAAAAATTGCGTGCTTCTTACTATATGATGGGCGCAATGCTGGGCCGCTTTAAGCATGCCGCAATCGGTTTGCCGGGGGGCTGTTTCTTAGGGCCACGCCCGATTGACCAGCACATCAAGGGCTTTGAAGCGCTTGGTGCAAAAGTGACGAACGAACACGGTGCGATTTACTTGCGTGCCGATGAACTTCGAGGCGCTAAAATTTATCTGGATGTCGTCAGTGTTGGCGCAACAATCAATATCATGCTCGCCGCTGTTCTTGCGAAAGGGCAGACCACCATTGAAAATGCTGCAAAAGAGCCGGAAATTATTGATGTAGCGACTTTATTGACAAATATGGGCGCGAGAATCAAAGGAGCCGGAACAAACATTATTCGGATTGATGGCGTGGAGGAATTGCACGGCACTAACCATACAATCATACCTGACCGGATTGAAGCCGGAACCTTCATGATTATGGCTGCCGCAGCAGGAGATGGTATAACTATCGATAACGTAATTCCATTCCATATGGAAGCGTTAACTGCTAAATTGCGTGAAATGGGCGTCGATGTGCAAGAAGATGAAGAATCCATTCACATTCCTAAATCTAATAATTTGCATGCGATAGATGTGAAAACCTTAGTTTATCCGGGATTTGCGACAGATCTTCAACAGCCGTTTTCTGTGCTGATGACGCAGGCTCAAGGATCTTCTATGATTACTGATACCATTTACTCAGCTCGTTTTAAGCATATTGACGAACTTCGTCGGATGAATGCGAGCGGTCGGGTGGAAGGAAGAGCGGCAATTATTACAGGTCCGACTCCGTTGACTTCGGCAACCGTTGTAGCATCCGACTTACGTGCGGGAGCAGCATTGGTCATTGCTGGACTTTTGGCAGAAGGTGAAACTGAAATCCGTGAAATCTACCATATCGAACGAGGCTATTCGTCCATCATCGAAAAACTTCAGGGCCTTGGGGCTGATATTCGGAGAGAAACGATTGATCCGGTTACAAGCATGAAGTCCGACCTTAGCCAGGACGCAAACTGACTCTCTTTCAACGCAAAAATATGTGCTACAATGATGAAGACGTAGTTAAAGCTGAACTGGAGGAACTTATCGTATGGAACGAAGTCTATCGATGGAATTAGTGCGTATCACTGAAGCGGCAGCAATTGCCTCCTCAAAATGGATGGGCCGCGGCATGAAGATCGAAGCAGATGATGCAGCGACCACCGCAATGAGAAAGGTATTTGATACCATCCCGATGCGTGGTGTAGTCGTCATCGGTGAAGGTGAGATGGATGAAGCGCCCATGCTGTATATCGGTGAAGAATTGGGAACAGGCAACGGTCCGGAAGTGGATGTTGCAGTAGATCCTTTGGAAGGAACAAATATCGTAGCCGCTGGTGGATGGAATGCTTTGGCAGTTCTTGCAATCGCTGACCGCGGCAACCTTCTGAATGCGCCTGATATGTATATGGACAAAATTGCGGTTGGGCCAGAATCAGTAGGCAAAATCGATATCAATGCGCCAGTTATCGACAACCTTCGTGCCGTGGCAAAAGCCAAGAATAAGGATATCGAAGACGTCGTTGCCACAGTTATGGATCGTCCGCGTCATCAAGATATCATCGATCAAATCCGTGCTGCGGGAGCCCGTATTAAACTGATTTCAGACGGTGATGTTGCAGGAGCGATTAATACGGCATTCGACCAAACCGGTGTAGACATTTTGTTCGGAGTGGGTGGAGCACCTGAAGGCGTGATCGCTGCAGTCGGCTTAAAATGCCTAGGTGGCGAAATCCAAGGGAAATTGCTTCCGCAGAACGAAGAAGAAGCGCAGCGTTGCATCGATATGGGCATTGACGTGAGTAAAGTCCTGATGATGGATGACCTTGTCAAAGGCGATGATGCCATTTTTGCGGCCACAGGCGTTACAGACGGAGAACTATTAAAAGGCGTCCAGCTAAAAGGTGGTTTCGCAGAAAGCCATACATTGGTCATGCGCGCGAAATCTGGAACCATTCGCTTTATTGAAGGGCGTCACAGTCTGCAGAAAAAGCCGAATCTTGTAATGAACGATTAACGATCCTACTTCATAAAATGAGTCCGGCAATTTGCCGGACTTCTTCTTTAAAGATCTTCTCAATCATTCGCTACTGATCCTCAAATAACGTAAGAAAAAGTAAGCGTTTTAATTGAATCGAAAGAACGACCTTTCAAACATCTCTTCGGGAATGGCTTATACGAATAAGCAGGAAAGAACACCTTTCTTGTTGCTCCGCCCAGCCAGCGGGCGCTGGCGATGAGCTTATCTTAACAAAAATTAAACCTACGTGTCTGCTCTCACAAGTAGAAGAGATGAGTAAAGTGGTGGAGCGACTGATGAGACTTGGGCTTTCCCGCAGCAAGCGCAGTTGTTTTGCAGAATATCAGCAGTAAAGAATTGTTAATGTGACTTATAGTTCAACATGTACAGTTCAATTTTTTAAGATGAAAGCTATTTCTAGTAAGCGATGTAAAGAATCTCATACATTCGCGCGACTTATCTACAAACCAAAAATAATACGAATAAGAGTGGTGTCCGATACATGGCAACGATAACGATCTCCGCATTGGAGAATATGACGTTAAAAGAGCTTTATGACTTAGCAAAAGAATATAAATTGACCAATTACAGTAAGCTGACAAAAAAAGAACTAATTTTTGCGATTTTGAAAACGCGTGCAGAACAAGAAGGCTTCTTCTTTATGGAAGGCGTATTGGAAATTATCCAATCTGAAGGCTTTGGTTTCTTACGACCAATTAATTATTCACCAAGTTCACAAGACATTTACATTTCTGCTTCCCAAATTCGCCGTTTTGATTTAAGAAATGGTGATAAAGTTTCGGGTAAAGTGCGTCCACCGAAAGAAAACGAACGCTATTTCGGTTTGCTTCAAGTTGAAGCGGTAAACGGTGAAGATCCCGAAGTAGCCAAAGAGCGGGTCCATTTCCCAGGGCTTACGCCGCTTTATCCGGACCGCCATATCCGTTTGGAAACGACACCAGCACATTTGTCCACGCGCATCATGGACTTAGTCGCACCGGTTGGTTTCGGTCAGCGTGGCTTGATAGTCGCGCCGCCAAAAGCTGGCAAAACTATGTTACTGAAAGAAATCGCCAATTCGATCACGACCAATCATCCGGAAGCAGAATTGATTGTGTTGCTGATTGATGAACGTCCAGAAGAAGTAACGGATATCGAGCGTTCTGTAGATGCAGATGTTGTATCTTCAACTTTTGATGAAGTGCCTGAAAATCATGTTAAAGTTGCCGAACTTGTTCTTGAACGCGCAATGCGTCTCGTTGAACATAAACGCGATGTTGTCATTTTGATGGATTCCATCACACGCCTAGCTCGAGCATATAATTTGGTTATTCCGCCAAGTGGCCGTACACTATCAGGAGGAATTGATCCAGCGGCCTTTCATCGGCCAAAACGCTTTTTCGGAGCAGCACGCAATATCGAAGAAGGCGGCAGTTTGACTATTTTAGCTACTGCTTTAGTAGAGACTGGCTCACGTATGGACGAAGTCATTTACGAGGAATTTAAAGGAACGGGCAATATGGAATTGCATCTTGACCGCTCTTTGGCAGAACGTCGCATCTTCCCAGCACTTGACATTCGCCGTTCTGGAACACGTAAAGAAGAATTGCTGATCGAGCCGAAGCAACTTGAAAAGCTGTGGTCTATTCGCAAAACCTTCTCGGATTCGCATGATTTTGGTGAACGTTTCTTGAAAAAACTGAGCCAAACAGATACAAATGAAGAATTCTTTGAGCAATTGGCAACTGAAATGAAGACCCACCGAAGCAACAAGAAGATGATTTAATCACTTGCAAACAATATGGAAATTTGGTATGATCGTGAAAGTGAATCAAAGCAAAGCTATTGCATATACGGTCTAAAGAACCGTGTAAGGCAATAGTAAAATAGATTAAACTCTGTTCCAGATGGTTCAGGGCGGGAGGAGAAAATAGTATGAAAACAGGTATTCATCCAGATTACAAACAAGCTACAGTAACTTGTTCATGTGGAAACTCTTTCACGACAGGTTCTGTAAAAGAAAACATCAGTGTTGAGCTTTGCTCTGAATGTCATCCATTCTACACTGGACGTCAG
The DNA here is from genome assembly GCF_001687565.2 of Planococcus antarcticus DSM 14505. Taxonomy (NCBI): domain Bacteria; kingdom Bacillati; phylum Bacillota; class Bacilli; order Caryophanales; family Caryophanaceae; genus Planococcus; species Planococcus antarcticus. The sequence goes on along the minus strand of NZ_CP016534.2, from coordinate 2,975,216 downwards.
AAATTCGCATCAGCAGATGGCCGCGTAGACCGTTTCAACAAAAAATACGGCTTAAAAGAAGAAATCAACGAGTAATACTGACTGAGCGTTGGACGGGAAGTGGCAATTCTCAATTTGCGAATTGTCACCTTCTAGTTTTCCGCTCTTCAGTAGCAATCAAAATTATACCTGCCTAGCGCGCAAACGCTTGGCGGGTATTTTTTTCGTCTTTTATCTGAAAAACTACCTTACATATCCCTGGAAATAGCAAGTTGCAGCATTATTTTTGGTAGGATAGAAAGAAACTTTACTTAGTGGGAAGACCATCATTTCTCTATTAACTATGATTGCGTTATAAAACAACAAAGTGTCTGAAAGGGGTTTCACCTATGTACGTCATGAAACAAACAGGATGGGTTGAATTGATCTGTGGCAGTATGTTTTCCGGGAAGTCAGAAGAACTGATCCGTCGTGTTCGCCGTTCCCAATTTGCTAAACAAAAAATTGCCGTATTTAAACCGAAAATTGATGATCGTTACAGCAAAGAAGAAGTCGTTTCGCATAACGGCGCAACTGTGATTGCCCTGCCGATTTCCTGTTCAACTGAAATGTGGGAGTATATTACTGATGAATTTGATGTCATTGCGATAGACGAAGCCCAATTTTTCGATGAAGACATCATCGAAAACGTACAAAAACTTGCCAACCACGGTTTCCGTGTCATCGTTGCTGGACTCGACCAGGATTTCAGAGGCCGTCCATTCGGTCCGATGCCCGCATTGCTGGCAATTGCCGAGCAAGTGACCAAGCTTCAAGCAGTTTGCACCGTTTGCGGTTCTCCGGCAAGTCGGACGCAACGTTTAATCGATGGAAAACCGGCAGGCTCGGACGACCCAACAATCCTGGTTGGCGCATCAGAAGCCTACGAGCCACGCTGCCGCCATCACCACGAAGTGCCGACAGGTGTAACAGTTAGTAGAAGTTGAATACGAGATCGTAATAGTCCGCAAAGGAGCTCCGCTTTCCTGTGGGCGAGCACCAAGCCTCCTCGGTCGCTTTGCTCCATATCCTAAATATATGGATTATAGGGTATAGCTGCTTATAAAATTATCACCAATTCAAGTGAAGAGTTAATGATTAAGGTTTCATCTAATATATCCAGATTATATTCAGAAGAAAGAGCGAAAGACGGCGACTCCTGCGGGAGCAGTGACGGAGCAGAGCGACAGAGCGACGCGAGACGGAGCCACTGGACTGAGCAAAGCGAGGGAAGCGGCAGAGTCCGTGCCCGCGGAAAGCGTCCGTCTGGAGCGATTTCTTGTTAACAACACAAAATTAGAACTCGAGGTGACACCCATGTTTGATCGATTACAATCAGTAGAAGACAGGTATGACCGTTTAAATGAATTGCTAAGTGATCCTGATATTATCAGCGATACCAATAAGCTGCGCGAGTATTCCAAAGAACAATCCGACCTGCAGGAAACGGTCGAATCTTACCGCGAATATAAAGATTTGACGACTCAGCTGGCAGAAGCGAAGGCCATGTTCGACGACAAGATGGATGGCGACATGCGCGAAATGGTCAAAGAAGAAGTCAACGAATTGGAACAGCAGATTACAGTTGTCGAAGAGCGTCTTCACAAGCTATTGATTCCAAAAGATCCAAATGATGACAAAAACGTAATTATGGAAATCCGTGGAGCTGCTGGCGGAGATGAAGCGGCTTTGTTTGCCGGGGATCTCTACCGCATGTATACGCGTTTTGCCGAAGCTAATGGTTGGAGAGTGCAAGTGATGGATTCGAATCCGACTGGCCTTGGTGGATTTAAGGAAATTGTCTTTATGATTACAGGGAAAGGCGCTTATTCGAAAATGAAATATGAAAATGGCGCCCATCGTGTACAGCGGGTTCCTGAAACGGAATCTGGCGGCCGAATCCATACCTCGACTGCGACAGTTGCTTGTTTACCGGAAGTTGAAGAAGTCGAAGTCGATATCCACGACAACGATATCCGAACAGATACTTATGCATCTTCTGGAGCTGGTGGACAATCCGTCAACACGACCATGTCAGCTGTTCGTTTGACACATCTTCCGACAAATACGGTAGTAACGTGTCAGGATGAAAAATCACAGATTAAAAATAAAGCCAGTGCAATGAAAGTATTGCGTGCACGCGTCTACGAGAAGTTCCAACAGGAAGCCCAAGCAGAATATGACGCTGTTCGAAAATCTGCAGTTGGGACTGGCGACCGTTCTGAACGAATCCGGACATATAACTTTCCTCAAAACCGAGTTACGGATCACCGGATCGGCTTAACGATCCAGAAACTGGACCAGATTTTGCAAGGGAAAATGGATGAAATCATCGATGCCTTGATTGTGGAAGAGCAATCTGCTCGCATGGAAAGTTTGAACAATGACCAAGCTTAAGTATGTTTATGAGGCCCTTAAGAGGGCTTCTTCTTATTTAGATGAGAACGGCCGGGAAGAAGGAGCTGCACGCATCCTTCTTCAACATGAACTGGGTTTAACTTATTCGGGGTTAATTGCTTCGATGCACGATGAAATTAGTGAACAGCAATTTGGGGAGTTTTGGGCAAAAGTCGAGCAGCATGCTAAAGGAATTCCCGTTCAACATTTGACCGGCAGTGAAGAATTTTATGGAAGAAAATTTCTTGTGAATCCGGATGTATTGATTCCAAGGCCGGAAACAGAAGAGTTAATAGAAGAAACGCTTAAGCTGATCGATCGCTATATGACAAAAAAAGAGCTAGCTATTGCCGATATAGGAACGGGCAGCGGTATTATCGCTATCACGATAAAATGCGAATTGCCAGAAGCGCGGGTCACTGCAACTGACATTTCTCAGCTAGCACTCCAAACAGCAGCTGAAAACGCGAGACGTTTGAATTCAAAAATTGACATTCGTCTAGGAGATTTAAGCAAACCGTTAAAAGGCGAGAAATGGGATGTGATATTGTCCAATCCTCCTTACATTGCTCATGCCGAAGCTCCAGGATTGTCGGACAGTGTCCGTGATTTTGAACCGCATAGTGCATTGTTTGCGGATAAAGAAGGCTTGGCTCTTTATGAAAAAATGGCTTTGGAACTCCCAGAGTTGCTCAATAAACCAGGCATTATCGGATTTGAAATAGGTTATCAACAAGGGCAGGAAGTCCAAAAGATGCTCCAAGACGCTTTTCCAGATGCTTTAGTCTATAGTAAAAAAGATATCAACAAAAACGATCGCATGGTTTTTGCGATTATCACGTAAGTTATACACAAATTGCGCACAACTAACAGGGGTTTATCCACATATTGTGGATAGAAGGACAAAAACCTTTAAAAATAGGAGTTGTTCATGTGAAAACAGAAGTTATTTCTGTGGATAAAAATGTGGATGAAGAAAAATATTATGCACAGGCTGTGGAAATTCTGCGGGCTGGTGAAGTTGTCGCTTTTCCGACTGAAACGGTGTATGGACTGGGAGCGGACGCTACCAATCCGGAAGCAGTCAGCAAAATCTTTGAAGCAAAAGGGCGGCCGGCAGATAACCCATTGATTGTTCATGTGGATTCGAAAAAGGCGGCTTTGACCCATGTGCAGGAGGTTTCAGCAAAAGCACTGCAGTGCATGGATGCTTTTTGGCCAGGTGCCTTAACGTTGATCATGCAGGAAAAACCGGGAACCTTTGCCGGTAATGTTACGGCAAACCTGGAGACAGTGGGTATCCGGGTCCCAAATCATCCGGTTGCGCTGAATTTATTGCGAAAGCTGCAATTGCCTTTGGCTGCGCCAAGTGCCAATACCAGTGGCAAGCCGAGCCCGACTTTAGCCGAGCATGTCTATCACGATATGGACGGCAGAATCCCGTTAATTTTGGACGGGGGAGCTACAGAAATTGGCATTGAATCGACAGTGCTCGATACGACCTGCGAGCCGCCAGTTATTCTGCGTCCAGGAAAGATTTCGAAAGAACAGATTGAGGAAGTAATCGGAACGGTCCGATCATCTTCTCAAAACAAAACTAGCGTGCCCAAGTCGCCGGGAATGAAATATACGCATTATGCGCCTGCTGCTCCACTGTATTTGATTGAAAACGAAGCGGGCTTGATCGAAAAAGCGATTGAGTACGTTCAGAAAAAAGGAAAGCGCGTAGCTGTCATTAGTGAAACCGAATACCCGACAGCCGACTTTAATTTTCCGCTTTCAATGGAAACCCTTTATGCCAGTTTGCGGAAATGCGATTCAACAGATGCCGACCTGATTCTGGCTTCAGTTGAGAACGGCATGCAGTCTAACGATGCGTTGATGAACAGACTCGAAAAAGCGGCGGACCATAAGTGGTTCAGCTGATTTGTTGAAGGAGGGTGGAGCATGAAGATTCTTTTTGTTTGTACAGGCAATACATGCCGGAGCCCGATGGCTGAAGCTATCTTATCAGCCAGAAATCTACCTGAAATCGAAGCGCGTTCTGCTGGTATATTTGCAGAAACAGCGCCTCTTTCCAAAAACGCGCAAACCGTATTGGTTCAACAGCAAATTTCTTTCGCACATGCGTCAAAGCCGCTCGATACCCAAGATATGCAGTGGGCAGAATTGATTTTGACTATGACCTATTCGCATAAAATGACGCTTTTGCAAGCTTTCCCTGAAGCAGCAACCAAACTATTTACGCTGAAGGAATTTACAGACGGATCGGCAGAGGATATCAGTGATCCCTATGGCGGCCCACTGGAACTTTATGAACAGACATTTCAAGAACTCAAGCTTTTAGTTGACAAATTAATCGAAAAAATGACATAAGTCAAAAAGACAGACAAGCCTCTCGAGGGTTTGTCTGTCTTTTTTGCGTAAAAATGTTAGAATTGATTAAAAGCGTGATGAACATTCGGCACGATTCGACTATGGCGCTTTTGCTGATTGATAAATTTGATTTCAAGAAAAGAGGGTATATCATGAGAGTGGCAATTTCATCAGATCACGGCGGCAATAACTTGCGCAAAGAAATCGTTAACCTAATGAACGAGATTGGTATTGAATATCAGGATTTTGGTCCGCATACAGACGATTCAGTAGATTATCCGGATTATGCAAAACCAGTTGCTGATCGGGTAGCGAGTGGCGAGTTTGATCGTGGTATTCTGATTTGCGGAACAGGCATCGGCATGTCCATCTCAGCAAATAAAGTCAAAGGCATCCGTTGTGCACTTGTGCATGACGTGTTCAGCGCAAAAGCAACGAGAGAACATAACGATTCTAATATCTTGGCAATGGGGGAGCGCGTCATCGGCCCGGGGCTTGCGCGTGAAATTGCTCAAACATGGCTGACAGAAGAATTTGAAGGCGGCAGACACGAAAAACGCATTCAAAAAATTACGGACCTCGAAAAATAAGGAGGAGTCGATATGCAAACATTATGGCAATTGCAACTTGAAGAGGTTTTAAGCGAATTAGAGCAACAGATCGAATTCAGGAAAGGCCAAGTGTTTGTAGTCGGCTGTTCGACATCAGAAGTAGCAGGGAAACGCATTGGAACAGGCGGCGGACTTGATATTGCAGAAGGCCTGTTTGAACCTTTAGAGAAATTCGCGGCACGCCATCACCTGTTTCTGGCTTTTCAAGGCTGTGAGCATATTAACCGTGCATTGACTATAGAGCGGCGGGCAGCCGAGAAATATGGCTGGGAACCGGTTTCTGTAATTCCAGTCGCAAAAGCTGGCGGTTCGATGAGTGCGTATGCATTCAGCAATATGGCTGATCCGGTTGTGGTGGAAGAAATTCAGGCTCATGCAGGGATTGATATTGGACAAACGATGATAGGCATGCATTTGAAAAGAGTTGCCGTTCCGTTGCGAACTTCTGTTAAACTAGTAGGTGAAGCGATTGTAGCGTCTGCCACTACACGGCCGAAGTTGATTGGCGGTGAACGTGCGAGCTACAATCGCGAGCTTGTTCAATCACGGGAGGGATATACAGATGGAATTGATTAAGGCGCAAGACCCAGCAGTATATGAAGCGATGAATGCAGAGAAAGAAAGACAAGAAGCGAATATCGAATTGATCGCATCTGAAAACTTTGTCTCACAAGCAGTTATGGACGCACAAGGATCAGTATTGACGAACAAATACGCGGAAGGCTACCCTGGCAAACGTTATTATGGCGGTTGCGAGTTTGTTGACGTTGTTGAAAATATTGCACGCGACCGTCTGAAAGAAATTTTTGGTGCGGAGCATGCAAATGTTCAACCGCATTCTGGATCACAGGCCAATATGGCTGTTTACACAGCGATTCTGGAAAAAGGCGATACCGTTCTTGGGATGAACTTGAACCATGGTGGGCACTTGACGCATGGCAGTAAAGTAAACTTTAGCGGTATGCAGTATAATTTCGTTGAGTACGGAGTCACAGAAGAAGAGCAATTGATCGATTACGAAGCAGTACGTCAGGCAGCCTTAGAACACAAGCCGAAAATGATCGTTGCTGGGGCAAGTGCATATTCACGTCAATTGGATTTCGCAAAATTCCGTGAAATTGCGGATGAAGTGGGAGCCTATCTGATGGTCGATATGGCCCATATTGCAGGTCTTGTTGCAACTGGAGCCCATTCCAATCCTGTCCCTCATGCCCATTTTGTTACATCGACCACGCATAAGACACTTCGTGGACCACGCGGCGGATTGATTCTATGCAACGCGGAATTTGCGAAAAAAATCGATAAAACCATATTCCCAGGAATTCAAGGCGGGCCGCTTATGCACGTGATTGCAGCGAAAGCTATTGCATTCGGCGAAGTGCTAGAGCCGGAATTTAAAACCTATATTGAACAAGTCGTTAAAAATGCCCATGCACTTTCTGAAGGCTTGATCGCTGAAGGTGTCAATATCGTTTCAGGCGGTACAGATAACCATTTACTGCTACTGGATCTTCGTTCGTTAAACTTAACAGGGAAAGTCGCAGAGCACGTACTCGATGAAGTCGGTATTACGACAAACAAAAATACCATTCCTTTCGATCCGGAAAGCCCATTTGTGACTTCCGGCATCCGTTTGGGAACTGCTGCTGTCACATCCCGCGGATTTAAAGAAGCGGAAATGAAGGAAATTGCTTCCATCATGGCGATGCTTCTAAAAAATCCAGAAGATGAAACCGTGAAAAAAGACGCTGCAGAACGGACAGCCAACTTGACTACAGCGCATCCATTATATAAATAAGTTCATACAGCTGCCGAGTAATAATGCTTAGCAGCTGTATTTTACACTACAAAAGTTAGAATGAAGCATTAGCTTTTTCAAGCTATATTTAGAAGGAAAAGGCTAAAAAAACTGCTTCAAGCGGATGCTTTTGGCACCACAGCAAGTGGGTCATTCTTTCTGCGGCATAGCTGAGCTAGTTTGCGAAATATCAGACGCAGAATAATATCCGTTACAGATAACTAGTTCGACATATACAATTGCTTATAAATACATAGGAATCTTAACAGGAGGTACGTTTCGTATGCACACGCATGAACTAAAGAAAGATAAGAAAGCAATCATGGAGTGGCTGCGCCGTCTCGGTGTTGAGTTCCATACATCGTTTTTAGTCATAAATTCGGAAATGGAAGATCAGCCTGTTGTCTATGCCAACGCCGCCTTTTATAAAATGATCGGCTATAGTGAAGCTGAAACGCTAGGAAGAAATGGGCGCTTTCTACACGGTGAAAAAACAGCTAAACAAGCAAGTGATAAAATACGTGCCTGCGTGGATGCCGGCGAAAGTGGCATAGTTGAAATTGTTAATTACCGAAAAAATGGCACACCTTTTTGGAATGAAATAACAATTCAACCTTTGTCATTTCCAGAAAGAAATTTTAAATTCACCTTGATGCTACAGCACGATATTACTGATCGCAAACGCGCGGAAGCCTTAATTAAGCTCCAAAAAGAGACCTATACGGGAATTGAAAGAGGCTATATGCTGAGTGTGCTTTTGCAAAATATCTGCCATACCGCCGAATCGTTCTTCATCGACGGAGCTAAGTGTACAGTTTTATTAATTGATGAAACAGAGCTTTACAAGATAGGTGCGGCAAATTCCATGCCAAAAGGCTTTTTGGATGCAATCAGCGGTCTTGAAGTAGAAGAAGATATTGGAGGTTGTGGAGCGGCATTTCATAGACGGCAACCCGTGATTACAGAGGATATGAGTACGGATTATCTATGGCGAAATCATCAGCAATTGGTAAAGGATTATGAGCTGGTATCAAGCTGGTCTATCCCGATAATGAGCGTTGAAGGAACGCCGATCGGTACGTTCGGAATTTACTTTCCTTTACCATCATCACCCCATGAAACAGATTTGGCGTTCATGGAAGAAATCGCATCGATTGCTTCATTGACGATCAAGTATTCTCAGCAACAGGAAGAAATTCTGCGGCTCGCCTATATAGATGAGAATACGGAGTTGCCAAATCGAAATTATTTCAGAAATGAAATCATTGAATTGCTCAAGGAAAAACGAGAAGGCTTTGTCGCCTTTATTTCAACAGATGAATACGTCACAGTAGTTGATCAATACGGCCATAGCTCAGGGGATACAATTATAAGTGAAATTGGTAAACGGTTGATGCTGTCACAAAATTCTTCGGAGGGCTTGATTGCTCGGTTTTCAGATTCGACATTGGCAATGTACAGCATGACGCCTTTCACGAAAATTCCGGAATATTTAGAGCATTTACTGCATGGATTGGTTGAACCGATCGTTGTCGGAGATTTGGAATTATTCCTGACTTTAAAAATGGGAGTAGCGATTGTGACACCTCACCAGGAGGATTCAGAAGAATTGATTCGCTGTGCAGACAGTGCGCTGTCTCAAGCAAAGCTCCGGACAGGCGAATCTATCTGTTATTTTGAGAGTGAACATGACGAGTTCATGATGAAAGATCTGCGTGTGGCCAACGAATTGAGCGCAGCGCTTAGACGCAACGAAGTTGGTGTTCATCTGCAGCCAAAAGTCGATTTAGCAACGGGCAAGATTTTAAGCTTTGAAGCGCTTGCTCGTTGGACTTCACCCGATCTTGGTATCATTCCACCGGATGTCTTTATTCCAGCAGCTGAAAAAAACGGCAAGATTCGTCTATTGGAGCAGAATGTCTTGCAGCATGTACTGAAATGGCAGAAAAAAAGAAAAGATCAAGGCTTGGAACTTCGCCAAGTAGCGATCAATATATCAGCAGATCATTTTTTCCATCATTCGTTTGTTCCACATCTGATGGATAAGACTGCGGAGTATGGCATTGATCCGCAATGGATCCAATTGGAAATTACTGAGCGGATTGGCTTTGTCGATATCGAGACGGCCAATAAAGTTTTCAAGCACTTGAAACATTGCGGCTTTACGACGTCAATTGATGATTTTGGGACAGGCTACTCATCACTTAGCTACCTGCAGAAGTTGCCTGTCGAAGAACTGAAAATTGACCGCTCATTTATTTCGAATATGAATGAGCCGGGAACATTAGCAATTATCCGAACCATTATCCAGCTTGCGGAAAACTTAAATGTGCGTGCAGTAGCAGAAGGGATAGAAACAGAAAGGGATCGACAGACATTGTTGGCTCTCGGCTGCAAAGTGGGGCAAGGGTATTTGTTCTACAAGCCGATGCCCCTTAATGACGCTAATTTATTATAAGAAAATCCGAGGGTTTTTTTGTAATACTGTTACTTTTACATGGCGCTTGGTCTGTTTTTTCTACAGCAGCTGCACGACCATGCAGTGGATATCGCTTCGGTTTTAAGGAGCTAAAGAAAAAAATCGGGGAAATACTTCCCGATTTTTTTCTTTGGAGAAATAAACTATAGGTGAAAATAACTGAATAATGCCAAAGCGGGATCTGACAACTTGGGTCATGGATTTTCTGTTATACTATTTAAGATAATATTTGAAAAGGAGAGATTGGCCGTGGGAAAAGTATACGTTTTTGATCATCCACTGATTCAGCATAAACTGACATACATCCGTGACAAGTCTACAGGCACAAAAGAGTTTCGCGAATTAGTTGATGAAATTGCTACATTGATGGCATTTGAAATCACGCGCGATTTGCCTCTAGAGGAAATCGAAGTGGAGACGCCGGTTCAATTGGCGAAATCGAAAGTCCTTGCCGGGAAAAAATTGGGCGTTGTGCCGATTTTACGTGCAGGCATTGGGATGGTCGATGGAATTTTAAAATTGATTCCAGCCGCTAAAGTCGGACACATCGGTTTATACCGTGATCCAGTTACGCTTCAGCCGGTCGAGTATTATTTAAAACTGCCATCCGATGTACAGGAGCGGGACTTCATTGTTGTTGATCCTATGCTTGCTACAGGCGGATCTGCAATCGAAGCAGTCAACTCTATGAAAAAACGTGGTGCTACAAAAATTCGTTTTATGTGTATCATTGCTGCTCCAGAAGGTGTGGAAGCTCTTCAAAAAGCACATCCCGATGTGGATATCTATATTGCAGCATTAGATGAGAAATTGAATGAAAAAGGATACATTGTACCAGGTCTTGGGGATGCTGGGGACCGATTATTCGGAACAAAATAAGAGAGCGAGGTAAATCAGCTTGACGAAAAAATGGAAAGTAATGACGATATTTGGTACGCGGCCTGAAGCCATTAAAATGGCGCCGCTTGTTTTAGAACTTCAAAAACATCCAGACACCATCGAACCATTGGTAACGGTGACTGCGCAACACCGGGAAATGCTGGACCAAGTGCTGGAGACATTCCAAATCACGCCTGATTTCGATCTGAACATTATGAAAGATCGCCAGACTTTGACCGATGTAACGATGCGCGCGATGGAAGGTCTTGATACAGTCATGAAAGAAGCCAAACCGGACATCGTCTTGGTGCATGGTGATACAACGACAACTTTCGCTGCTAGTCTTGCCGCCTTTTATAACCAAGTTGCCATTGGACATGTGGAAGCGGGCTTGCGTACGCACAATAAATACTCGCCGTATCCTGAAGAAATGAACCGTCAATTGACGGGGGTCATGGCGGATATTCATTTTTCACCAACTGAAAAATCAGCTCAAAATCTGCTCGACGAAAACAAAAAAGAAGAAACAATTTATATTACAGGAAATACAGCAATCGATGCACTGCAGACAACGGTGCGTGAAACGTATTCGCATCCAATTTTGGAGAAAATCGGTACGGATCGTATGATTCTTTTGACGGCACATCGCCGTGAAAATTTAGGGCAGCCGATGCGTAATATGTTCCGTGCCATCAAACGCTTAATCGAAGAGCATGACGATATTCAAGTAGTTTACCCGGTACATATGAATCCAGCAGTACGTGAAGTAGCGGATGAAGTATTGGGCCGTGATCCGCGTATCCATTTGATTGAACCGCTGGAAGTTCTAGATTTCCATAACTTTGCGGCTCGTTCGTTCTTTATTCTGACTGATTCAGGTGGAATACAGGAGGAAGCGCCTTCACTTGGCAAGCCAGTGCTGGTCTTGCGTGATACGACTGAGCGCCCTGAAGGCATCAGTGCAGGAACCCTAAAGCTTGCGGGAACAGACGAAGAGACGATTTACGGCATGGCTAAGGAATTGTTGACGGATGAAGCAGCCTACAAAGCGATGTCCCAAGCATCTAATCCATACGGAGACGGTAAAGCATCTGCCCGGATCGTCGAAGCTCTGCACACTTATTTTTCGAAGTTGTAGAAGAGTAGATGGTAAATTTCACTTTTCAAGTTGTCTAGTTACATCGGCTAGCTCCTCGGGGTCTTAAGTCAGCCTGGCTGTGCGGCGAAGAACGCCGCTTCGCCATTCTGCCTTAAGCCCGTCGGAGCTAAAATAGCCGATTTCACTTTTCTTGTTAAAGTTTGTCGACTATATGTCGGAGGGAAATCGCTTGTGAAGTTTTTCACTTCTACTAATTGACATGATTTTACCCCTATTGTATGCTTACAAAGGGTATGCATGAGAAGGTTTTCTTACATAGATTATGTGGTCTTAGAAGCCTGATGCGACTGCTCTTTTTGAGGGTGTAATGTCAAATCAACGAAGTTCGAGGGGGGTATCATGCGCCCAACAAAAAGTCCCTTGCAAGCGATGGCAATTTATAGCGCCATCCTATCACAACTTGTTGGGTCCGTGCTCATCGGTACGTTCACAGGTATGTGGCTCGATAGAAAGATCGGAACCGCCCCGTTTTTCATGATCATCTGCCTATTCATAGGCATCACTGCCGGTGTTTGGGCAATGCTTCAGACTGTCCGCAAATTCGAATCAGGAGACAAGTAGAAAATGGATGGACTTCGGGAGATTTATACCAGGCTAAAAAAGATGATTTTCTTCATCTTAGCGTTCTACGTTATTGGTTGGGGGTTTACCTCTTATCAAGAAGTGTTCGCGGGTCTCATAATCGGAACTTTGTTCGGCATTTACAACATGTGGATTCTGGTTCGTCGGATGGAGAAATTCGACCGTGCGGTGGCTGAAGGCTCGAAAGTTCGTTCGCTTGGAACGGCATTACGGTTTGCATCAGGTGTTGCGGCTGTGGCGATTGCTATTTTATTCGCAGAGCACATTCACTTGGTCAGTACGGTAATTGGGTTGATGGTCCCTTATGCTCTGTTATTGACAGAGCGGATTGTTTATCACGTGAAACACCATTAACAATGTGGAAAGAGAGGTGAAACTATCGTGGAACATGGCGCTCCTATGCTCAAGGTGTTCGGG